>DATJHR010000119.1:0-69840 GCA_035493735.1 Acidocella sp. | reverse complement strand
GCCCTTCACCTCTTCGATCGGCTTCAGGCAGGCCAGCGTGTTGGTGCCATCGATGTTCATCGCGCAGGAGCCGCAAATGCCCTCGCGGCACGAGCGGCGGAAGGTCAGCGAGGCGTCGATTTCGTTCTTGATCTTGATGATTGCGTCCAGCACCATCGGGCCGCACGTGTCGAGATCGATCTCGAACGTGTCCATCACCGGATTCTTCCCGTCATCGGGGTTCCAGCGATAGACCTTGAATTCCTTCACGCGCTTGGCCCCAACGGGGGCCTTGTGGGTCTTGCCGACGCCCACTTGGGAATTTTTCGGGAGCGTAAATTCTGCCATCGGGAAAGTTCCTTAATACACGCGCTTCTTGGGCGGGAACACGGAGACCTCGTTGGTCAGCGTCTGCATCTTAACCGGGCGATAGCTGAGCTGCACATTGCCCTTCTCGTCGCAAGAGCTGACCGTATGCTTCATCCACTCCGCATCGTCGCGTTCGGGGAAATCGTCATGCGCCTGCGCGCCGCGGCTTTCCTTGCGGGCTTCGGCAGAGACCATGGTGGTCATGGCGTTGCGCATCAGATTGTCGAGTTCCAGCGCCTCGACGAGATCCGAATTCCAGATCAGGCTGCGATCCTGCACCGCGATGTCGGAGAGCCCCTGCCACAGGCCCTGCATCTTGGTGACACCTTCGGTGAGGGACTTGGAGTTGCGGAAGACCGCGGCATGGCTTTGCATGGTGCGCTGCAGCTGGTCGCGCAACTGCGCCACCCTGGTGGCGCCCTTGGCATGGCGCGTGGCATCGAAGCGGGCCAGGCTGGCTTCGCCGGCACCTTCCGGCAGCGGCGCCTGGGTGGCGCCGGGCTTGACGATCTCGGCGGCGCGCTGCGCGGCGGCGCGGCCGAACACCACGAGGTCGAGCAGCGAATTGGTGCCAAGCCGGTTGGCGCCATGCACGGAAACGCAGGCCGCCTCGCCCACCGCCATCAGCCCCGGCACCACCGCATCCGGGTTGGACGCGGTCGGGCGCAGCACTTCGGTGTGGTAGTTCGTGGGAATGCCGCCCATGTTGTAATGCACGGTCGGCAGCACCGGGATCGCCTCCTTGGTCACATCCACACCGGCGAACACACGCGCGGTCTCGGAAATGCCGGGCAGGCGCTCATGCAGGATCTCCGGTCCCAGATGCTCCAGATGGAGCAGAATATGGTCCTTGTTCGGACCCACGCCGCGGCCTTCGTTGATCTCGATCGTCATCGAGCGCGAGACCACGTCGCGCGAGGCCAGATCCTTCGCGGTCGGCGCATAGCGCTCCATGAAGCGCTCGCCTTGCGAATTCGTCAGATACCCGCCCTCGCCGCGCGCCCCTTCGGTGATCAGGCAACCTGCCGGGAAAATGCCGGTCGGGTGAAACTGTACGAATTCCATGTCCTGAACCGGCAGCCCGGCGCGGAGTACCATGCCGCCGCCATCGCCGGTGCAAGTATGGGCCGATGTGCAGGAGAGATAGGCGCGGCCATAGCCGCCGGTGGCGAGCACCACCATTTGCGCGCGGAAGCGGTGGATGGTGCCGTCTTCCAGGCACCAGGCCATCACACCGCGGCACGTGCCCTCATTGTCCATGATCAGGTCGAGCGCGAAATATTCGACGAAGAATTCAACTTCGTGCTTCAGGCTCTGCTGATACAGCGTGTGCAGGATCGCATGGCCGGTGCGGTCGGCGGCGGCGCAGGCGCGCATCGCCGGCTCCTTGCCGTAATCCTTCATGTGCCCACCGAACGGACGCTGATAGATCCGGCCATCTTCGGTGCGCGAGAACGGCACGCCGAAATGCTCCAGCTCATAAATCGCCGGCACCGCCTCGCGGCACATATATTCGATGGCGTCCTGGTCACCCAACCAGTCCGACCCTTTCACGGTGTCGTACATGTGCCAGCGCCAGTCATCCTCGCCCATATTGCCGAGCGCGGCGCCAATGCCGCCTTGCGCCGCCACGGTGTGGCTGCGGGTCGGGAACACTTTGGTGATGCAGGCGGTCTTCAGCCCCGCCGCCCCCATGCCCAGCGTTGCGCGCAGGCCGGAACCGCCGGCCCCGACCACCACCACATCATAGGTGTGGTCGATGATCTTGTAGCCGCCAATCGATGTTTTCGGGATCGCATTCATGGACGAAAATCCGTTTTTTCTTAAAAGGCGAGTTTGAGAACCGAGACGGCGCTGCCCAGCGCCAGCACTACGATGATGGCTTGGACCACGAGCATCGTGCCGCGCCGCTTCGCCTCGTTATGGACATAGTCTTCGATGACCACCTGCATGCCGAGCGCCAGATGATAAAACAGAGCGGCGATCAGGCAGAGATACAGGACCGTGTTCCAGGGTTCCGCCATGAAGGCCGCCATTTCAGCGCGCGAGGCGCCGGCCAGCATCAGCACCGAGAGCACGAAATAGAGCGAGAGCGGCAGAAGTGCGATGGCGGTGATGCGCTGCATCCACCAGTGATGCAGCCCGGATTTCGCCGAACCGAGGCCGCGCGCCCGGCTGAGCTGGCTGCGCATGACATGAATTGAGGGAGCGTGGATCGAGGAAGTGTTGTGCTTATCCATGTTCATTCACCACACCAAAAACGCGATGATCCAGAACGCGACCGTGAGCACCGCCGTCGCCGCGAACACGAGCCGGCCATTGCGATGCATGTCCGGCAGCTCGAATCCACGCCCGGCATCCCACAGCAAATGGCGGATGCCGTTGCAAAAATGATAGAACAGCGCGACGGTGAAGCCGATCAGCACGAGGATGCCGATCCAGGTCGCGAACAATGACTGGATAACGGAAAAGGCGCCGTCACTGGTGGCGGCGCAAACCAGCCAGGCGGTGAGCAGCAACGTACCGACGCCCAGAGCGATGCCCGTGCCGCGATGAAAAATCGATGTCACCGAGGACAATTGCGGCTTGTAGACCTGTAAATGTGGCGACAGAGGGCGGCGAACCAGTTTCCCCTCCGAATTGCGCCCCACCATCAGGGCTTCGCGGACATCGGACATAGCAAACCTTTCTAAGAGGTCGTTACTAAAATTTATGCTGCAGTTGCTTAGTCCCCGGGTCTGGCAGGGTCAACGCCGCAGGCCCCCCATGCGCAGAGGCCTGCAATGCAATCGATGAATGCATAGCCCCTCCCTATCGTTCACCTTCCGCAACCGGTTCGAGGCGCATCAGCTCGACCCAACGGCTCGCGGAATCCTCAAGATCCAGGCTGGTCGGCACCTCGTAGCGCGCCACCCGCGTGCCTTCATCTGGGGCATATTTCCGGCCCGGATCCGCCAGCAGCACCACTGCCTGCCCGGCGCAGCGCCGCAGCCACGGCATGATGTGCCGGGCCATCGGCGCCTCGTAGCACACATCGCCGCACAGCAACACGTCCCAGCGGCACGGCGCGCCCACGACATCGTCGAGCAGCACTGTGACGTCACAATGATTTTCCGCGGCATTGAGGGCGATCGCCGCGGCCGCGAACGGGTCGATCTCCGCGGCTTCCACCCGCACCGCCCCGGCCTTGGCGCAAGCAATCCCGGCCAGCCCACTACCGGCCGCGAAATCCAGCACCTTTTTCCCTGCCACCAGCGCCGGGTGGTCGGCGACATGGCGCGCCAGCGCCTCCGAACCCGGCCAGGCAAAGGCCCAGAAAGGCGGCGGCATGTCATGCGCCTGCAGGAACGCCTCGCTCGCCAGCCAGAGCGGCGTGATCTCCGTGGCAAGATGCAGTTTGATGTCCGGCACCAGCCGCGCGGAGGACAACGTCGTATGCTGCCGGACGAAGGTCCGATGGTCACCTTCCACGGCGGGCGTGTCGCGGCGGTTCAGCCGGTAATGTCGTCAGGCTCAGGGGTGACGTCGGGCTTGTCCAGCTCGAGCCGCGCCACGCGGATCTCCAGCGCCTCCACCTGGGCCTTGGCGCGCCGGGCCACCTCGGCCATCGCTTCGAACTCCTCACGCCTCACCAGGTCGAGGCGCCGCACCGCCTCATCGACCCGCGCACGCACCATCGACGCCATCTCCTCGCGCAGGCCGGACAAAGCCGACAGCGCCCCGCCGGCGACGCCGGCAAGGTCATCAAAAAATTTCGGACGTTCATTCATGGTCCCAGGGCCTTCTCTGAAATCTCTGACGCTTTATAAGCGCCCCCATGATATTGGTCACGGGTGGCGCCGGTTTCATCGGCTCGAATCTTCATGCGGCGCTCCAGGCCGACGGGCATGACACCATCATTGCCGACTGGCTGGGCAGCGACGGAAAATGGCGTAATTTACGCCACCACCCGCCCGGGCGCGTGATCGCGCCGGAAGCGTTGGACGATTTTCTCGAGACGGCGCCGGCGCTGGACGCGGTGGTGCATCTCGGCGCCATTTCCGAGACCACGGCCACCGACGGTGACCTCGTCTGGCGCAGCAATGTCAGCCTTAGCCAGAAACTCTGGTCCTGGTGTGCAAGACACGGGGTGCGCTTCATCTATGCGTCCTCCGCCGCCACCTATGGCGACGGCGGGGCCGGCTTCGACGATGACTTTTCTCTCGCCGCTCTGAACCAACTGCGCCCTCTCAACCTTTATGGTTGGAGCAAGCATGCGTTCGACCTTTGGGTCGCGCGCCAAGTGGCAGCCGGCGCCCCGGCGCCACCCGCCTGGGCGGGCGTCAAATTCTTCAACGTCTATGGGCCGAACGAGTATCATAAGGGCAAGATGATCTCGGTCGTGAAGGTCAAGCACGACGAGCTTCGTGCCGGCGGCCCGATCAAACTGTTCCGCTCGGACCGGCCGGGCTTGGCCGACGGCGCCCAGGCACGGGATTTCATCTATATCGACGATGTGGTGGCGGCGCTGCGCTTCATGCTCACGGCCCCCACCTTGGCCGGGCTGTACAATCTCGGCACCGGGCTCGCCCGCACCTATTACGAGCTGGGCCTCGCGGTCTGCGCCGCCAATGGCCAGACCGCAAACATCGAATTCATCGACATGCCGCAAACTCTGCGCGGCCAGTACCAGTCCTTTACCCAGGCGCCGATGACGAGGCTGCGCAAGGCCGGCTTCAATCATGACTTCAAGACTTTAGAACAAGGCATTGAGGCCTATATCAAGTCCTACCTGACCCAGCCGGACCCATATCGATGAATCCCATCTTTCTGCCTGTCTTCCAGCGCGCCATCCATATCGGCCCGTTGACCATCCATTTTTACGCGCTCGCTTACATTATCGGGCTGCTGCTCGGCTGGCGTCTGGTGCGCTACCTGGTCCGCCGCCCGCCCATCGCATCCACCGGCGAACAGGTGGATGACTTCCTCACCTGGGCGACGCTGGGCATCATCCTCGGCGGGCGGCTTGGCTACGTGCTGTTCTATCAGCCGGGCTATTTCTTCACCCACCCCAAACAAATCATTGCGGTGTGGGATGGCGGCATGAGCTTTCATGGCGGGTTTCTGGGCGTCACTGTCGCCATCATCTGGTTCTGCCTCAAGCATCGGATCAACATCCTGGCCTTCGCCGACCGCATCGCCGTGGCGGTGCCGATCGGCCTGTTCCTCGGCCGCTGCGCCAATTTCATCAATGGCGAACTCTGGGGTCGCCCTGCCCCCTCCTGGTTCCCGTTCGCGATGGTCTACCCTGATGCCGGTCCCCAGCCGCGCTATCCCTCCGAGCTGATCGAGGCCGCTCTCGAAGGTGTGGTGCTGTTCATCATCATGGTGCTGGCGTCGCGCTCCGAACGGCTGCGCCGCCGGGCCGGCACGCTTACGGGCATGTTCGTCGTCGGCTACGGCATTGCCCGCATCATCGCCGAATGTTTCCGCCAGCCTGATTGGTTCCTGGGCTACCTGAGTTTCGGCATTACAATGGGCCAGGTACTCTCCATCCCCATGGTGCTCGCGGGGCTGGGCATCATCTGGTTCGCCGGCACCCGGCCGCGTCTGGCGGGCAAGGCGTGAGCCGAAAGCCAAGGAAGGGCTTCTTTTTGTGAACAAAAAGAAGCAAAAAAACTTTGGTTACTTGGGCCGTGCTTGTGTCGATGCCACCGGCCCAGCTCAGCAAAAGTTTTTGCGCCGCTTTTTCCAAAAAGCGGCCACTTGCTTTCTTCCATGATGGAACGCTTCGATCACTTCATGGCCCGGGCCAACGCCGCGTATTATGCGACGCAGGACCCGTTCAAGAATTTCACCACCGCCCCGGAACTGACTCAGGTTTTCGGCGAAATCCTCGGCGCCTGGGCGAAGACCGTGTGGCAGATGATGGGCGCGCCGGAGACGATCATCCTGGCCGAGGCCGGGCCCGGACGCGGCACGCTAATGGCGGACGCGCTGCGCCTGTGGCCGCGCGCGCAGGTGCATCTGATCGAAACCTCGCCCCGCCTGCGGGCGCAACAAGCCACGCGGGTACCCAACGCCGTCTGGCATGACTCGCTGGACACCATCCCCGACGGGCCGCTGATCCTGCTCGCCAATGAGTTTCTGGATGCGCTGCCGGTGCGGCAATTCGTTCGCCGCGAAGCCGGCTGGTGCGAGCTTTATGTCGAGGACGGCGCGTACCGCGAACTGCCGACCGACATCGACCTGCCGGACGATCCCCCAGGCACCGTCCGCGAACGCAATGAGGCCGCGCTGGAATTCTGCGCTAAACTGGCGGCGCGTGACGCGGTGGCGCTGTTCCTCGATTACGGCCCCCTGCAGAGCGCCCCCGGCAGCTCGGTACAGGCGATCCGCGACGGCGCCTATGCCGATCCACTGTCGTTTCCGGGGCAGGCCGACCTGACCGCCCATGTCGATTTCGCCGCCATCGCCGCGCACGTTAAAAATGTGCAAGGGCCGGTGAAGCAGAATGCCTTTCTCACCGGGCTTGGCCTGTTCCAGCGCAGCGATGTTCTCGCCCGTAAATTTCCCGACAAAGCGCGGCAGTTCGCACTGGCGGCGCAGCGCCTCACCGCGCCGGAGGCCATGGGGAGCCTGTTCAAAGCCATGGCTTTATGCCCTACACATCTGCCAAGACTGCCGGGATTTGAAATTTGAAGTATTTTCGTGGCGAGCTTTCCACCCCGCATGGCTTTTTCACGCGTCAGGGCGGGGTCTCCACAGGACCTTTTGCCAACCTGAATTGCAGCCTCTCCGGTGCCGATGATCCGGCCAATGTCCGGCACAACCGGGCGCTGGTGGCGGCGCAATTCGACATCGCGCCGGAATGTCTGCTGGGGCTCCGCCAGGTCCATGGCGCGGAGGTCGTCACCGTGAGCGCCCCATGGGCGGTCGGCGCAGGCCCGGCGGCGGATGCGATGGTCACATCCACAGCCGGCATCGCGCTCGGCATCATCACCGCCGATTGCGCCCCGGTCCTGTTCGCTGACGAGACGCGCCGCATCGTCGGCGCGGCCCATGCCGGCTGGCGCGGCGCGCTGGCCGGCGTGCTCGAGGCCACGGCCGAGGCCATGCGGGCCTTGGGCGCGCAAACCATCCGCGCGGTGATCGGCCCCTGCATCCAGCAGCCAAGCTACGAGGTCTCGGCCGATCTGCGCGGTCCTGTGCTCGCCCGTGATTCCGACGATGCGCGTTTTTTCACCCCCGGCCGCCCGGAGCGCTGGCACTTCGATCTTCCTGGTTATTGTGCCGCCCGCCTGCGGGCCGCCGGCATTGCGCCGGAAATCCTGCCTCACGATACCTGCGCGGAGGAGCAAGATTTCTTCTCCCACCGCCGCCGCACCCTGCGCGGCGAGGGGGCCATCGGCCATCAGATCTCCGTAATATGCGCATAAAAAACCTGATCCTCGGCCTGCCTTTGGCGCTGGCCGCCTGCGGCACCCTGCCGGAACCTTTTTACGGCGATCCCGGCCGCGAAGGGGCGATCCTGTCCATTCCTCCGGCGCCGGTCCTGATGGTCCCGGCGCCGACCGGGGCGTTGCTCGGCAACGATGCCGCAAAACTCTATGCCAAGGACCTCGCCGCGCAGCTCGCGAACATGGAGGTGCCGAGCATTTTCGGCCCGGCCGCCAAAGGGGACTGGCAGCTGGTCACCACCGCGAAGCTCGACGGCAACAATGTGATCCCCGCCTACGCGGTGATCGGCCCGAACGGCAAAATCTATGGCCGGCTTCAGGGCGCGCCAGTCTCCGCCGCCGCCTGGTCCGACGGTGCCGCGACCGCGCTGCAAAGCGGCGCGGCGGCCGACGCCAAGCCGCTGTCGAAACTGCTGGGCAACATCAACGCGCAGGTGCAACAGAGCAACCCGCTCTCGCTGGAAAACCGCCCCCCGCGCGTTTTCATCGGCACGGTCACCGGCGCGCCCGGTGACGGTGACACGGCGCTGCCGCTCGATCTCAGCCGCGACCTGCCCAGCCCTAACCTGGAGCTGGTCACCACGGCGAAACAGGCGGACTTCTCCGTGACCGGCGCGGTGAAGGCGACGCCGAGCAGCCCGGGCCACGTGACGGTGGAGCTGGACTGGACTGTGCTGGACGGCAATCACCGCAAGATCGGCCAGGTGACGCAGCTGCATGTCCTCGCCCTCAGCGATATCTCGCCCTATTGGGGTGACGTCGCCGCCGCCGCCGCGTCGGAGGCCGCCAACGGCATCCAGGACGTGGTGCTCAACGCCAAGCTGAAAAAGAAAGGCTAGAGGAAAGCGGCCGCTTTTTGAAAAAAGCGGCGCAAAAACTTTTATTATGCTGGGCCTGATTCTGTGTCGCCGACAACGCCCACGGTCAATCAGAGGCTCGCCATCACCCGGTTACGTCCTTGGCGTTTGGCCGCATAGAGCATCTCGTCGGCGCGCTCGATCAGCATCCTGGGCGTGACGGGCAAGTTTTGCGGATGCACGGTCGCGACGCCGACGCTCACCGTCACCACGCCACTCGCCTCGTTGCCGGCATGAGGCAGGCCCAGATCCTGCACGGCCTGACGCAGCGCCTCGGCCTGCGCCCAAGCCCCCTCGTCCGGAGCCGGCGCCAGCAGCACCGCCAATTCCTCGCCGCCATACCGCGCCGCCACGTCGCCCGGCCGGCGACCGAATGTCTTCACCACATCCGACACGGCGCGCAGACATTCGTCACCGGCCCGATGACCGTATTGATCGTTGAACGCCTTGAAATGATCCACGTCCAGCAGCAGCAACGAGAGCGCCGCATCACTGCGATTAGCCCGCCGGCATTCGCGCTCCAGCGTCTCGTCCAACTGCCGGCGATTGGCGAGCCCGGTCAACGCATCCGTGCGCGCCAGTTCCGCCAGCTGCTCCCGGCTCCGTTCCAGCTCCAGTGCCGCACGATCGCGCTCAGCCAGGATCGCGGAAAGCGGCAAAACCAGAAATGCAGCAACACTGACAAACATTTGCACCATCAGGATGCGGAAACTTGTCGAGCCTGGCACGTCCAAAACCATGGGACCGAAGCCGTGCACCGTAAAGCCGATGGCAATGAAAGTGGTGAAAAACAGCGCCAAGCTGCCCCCGACCAGTCCGCGCAGACACACCATGAATACCAGCGGCGGGTACACCAGGAACAGGAAATGATAACGGCACTGCGCGAACACCAGAATCGTCGTGACCAGGAACAGTGCCCAGACGCTCACTGACAGCAACGGACGCGGCTGTTTGGCGAAACGGGCATAGGTTGGGCTCCGCAGCGCCAAAATAACGGGTGTGACCGTGATGATGGCAAGCGCATGCGCGAGAAACAGCCCGAGAAGGAAAGTCGTGTTGTCGCCATGCATGGCAAACGCCACCGCGTGGAGCAGCGTAGACGCCGCCGGCACCAACACCGCCGCGATCACGAAAAATCGCGCCAGAATCCGTGGCTGTGACAGATCGTAGCTTTCACCGACGAACCTGTGCAACAAAGCGAGCGCGAGGCCCAGCTCCAGCAGGTTGACCAGGGGATCACTGACGATGAAACGAAGGGGAAACCCAACGAGATAGGCCGCGATAACATTGGTGATAACGCCGTAGGCAAAGTAGGCGGGCCCGTGCGAGCGGCGTGAGGTTAGCAGGATCCCCAGAAGAACGCCGTTGGCGAGCCGTATGGTCGGCTGTCCATGAACCCCTCTAAACAGCAGCAACCCGAGAATTTCCACCCCGGCGACAACGATGGTAATGGCCGCCGCTTCATCCAAAGGAGGCAAAAAGCTGTGCAGTCTGACACGGCTCAGCAAGTCCGGTCGACGCTTGATGGTTAGGTTCAATTGATGACCGTCACTATTACAAACAAACAAGAGTAAGACAATTTTAAGGTCTTTGGCCAGACGTCCCGGTTGATTCTCACGATTATTCCGCCGCGCGGCACCTAAGCGGCGCAAAAACTCTTGGCTCAGCTGGGCCTGATGCTGTGTCGCCGACAACGCCCACGGCCCAGAGTCAATAAAGTTTTTTTGCTTCTTTTTGTTCACAAAAAGAAGCCTTTCCCTTGCCTTGGCCGGACTCGGCTCCGCGGCATGTTCGGCCCGCCGCCGATCATGCGATTCGTGAGGGCTCCGCCTACTCGCGGACCAGCAGCCTGTCATTAATGAAGGAGGCCAGCGCGCCGGCCTTGAAGGCGGCACGCAGCCGGTCTTCGTGGTAATCTTCGCGCACCCAATCGAGAAACGGCTTCCGCCCCTCGGCCTCGCGGCGATACATGTAGAAGAACGCATCGAGAATGCCGGTCTTGGACTGACGGATATGGCCGTAGCGCAAGGAAAGATGCTTCAACGCGGCCTGCGTGGTCCCGCCCTGGATCATCACGAACAGCGCGGAAGCCAGTCCCGCGCGGTCCGCGCCCGACTTGCAATGCGCCAGGGCCGGCATGCGCATGGTGGCAAGAATGTCGGCCAGCCGCAGGATCCGGTCGCGATGCGGCGCGCCGCGTGATTCCAGCGCCATGTCGTAAAAATCCATCCCCAACCGCAGTGCCGCGTCGCGCGACAGCGCATCGGACCCGTTCTTCGCCTGGCCGCGCAGGTTGATCACCGTTTTGATTCCGACCTTGCGCTGGAATGCGGCGAGATTGTCCGGCGTCGGGTGGTTGGAGCGATACAACACCCCCGGCTGCACGACCGAAAAATTGGTCCAAAGGATGCGAAACACCGCATGGTCGACGAACAAAGCGTCGATCCAGGCGTTGCGCCGTCCGGCTTTGGTCGAAAGATCGCCCTTGTAAATCGTGTCCATTGACGGCGCTTATAAGCGAGCCTCCGCGCCACCGCCAGCCACGCTTCGCCGCCGGCCGATTGGTGCCCCGGCGGAATTGTGGTTAACCCGGCCATCATGCATCACCCGCTCGCCTCGCCTGCCTTGCTTCAGGACCATTCAACCGCCACGCTCGTCCGCCGCCTATGGCGCGACCATGTGCGGCATTACCGGGGCCGCATCGTCCTCATCGTGGTGATGACGCTGGTGATGTCCGGCACCACGGCGCTGTATCCGGCGCTGATCGACTGGGCGTTCAACATGTTCGCCCATAAGGACCCACGGATTCTCTACCAGGTACCGCTGCTGGTGCTGGTGGTGACGGCGATCAAGGGCCTGTCGATGTATTTTCAGTCGGTGCTGACGCAGGACATGGTGCTGCTGGTGATCCGCCGGCTGCAGGTCGCGATGTTCGGCCATCTCTCCAATGCCGCGCTGGCCCGCGTCGAGCGGGAGGCGCCGGCGGCGCTGGCGGCGCGCTTTACCAACGATGCCACGGTGATCCGCGAGGCCATGGCCCGCGCGGTAAACGCCGTGGCCGACGCCGCGACCCTGGTCGGGCTGGTGGTGACGATGATCACCATCGACTGGAAGCTGAGCCTGATCGCCGCCCTGCTCTATCCCCTCGCCGGCATTCCGGTGCAGAAAATCGGCACGCGCATGCGCCGCGCCTCGGGCGGCATGCAGGAGCGCATGGGCGAGGCCGCCGCCATGCTGAATGAGAGTTTCGCCCAGGCGCGCACGGTACGCGCCTACGGGCTGGAGCAACATGAACAAAGCCGCGCCAACCGGACCTTCGAGCAGCTCTACACCGCGCTGATCCGCATGACCCGCACGCGCGCCCGGCTGGACCCGATGCTGGAAGTGCTGGGCGGCGTGGCGGTGGCGCTGGTGATCGGCTTTGAAGGCTGGCGCAATGCCACCGGCGACAACGGCGTCGGCAATTTCATGGGCTTCATCTCGGCGCTGCTGATCGCCTCGCGCCCCTTGCGCGCGCTTGGCACGATGAACGCCGCCGTCCAGGAAGGCCTAGGCGGGCTGGTGCGCGTGTTCAGCGTGATCGATGAACCCGCCGCCATCGCCGATGCTCCGAATGCGCAGCCGCTTCCCGCCGGGCCGGGCGCCGTGGTGTTTGACCACGTCGCTTTCGCCTATCCGGACGGGCGCGAAGGGCTGAAGGATCTGAGCTTCACCGCCGCACCGGGCAAGATGCTGGCGCTGGTGGGCAGTTCCGGGGCCGGCAAGTCCACCGCCCTGGCGCTGATCCCGCGCCTTTACACGCCGACCGGCGGGCGCATTCTGGTGGATGGCGCGCCGATCACGGATGTGAAGCTTGCCAGCCTGCGCAGTTCGATCGCCTATGTCGGCCAAGATGCCCTGCTGTTCGCCGACACGATCGAGGCGAATATCCGCCTCGGCCGGCCGGATGCGACGCATGAGGAGGTGATGGCAGCCGCCCAGGCCGCCGCCTGCGGCTTTGCCGAACAGATGCCGCAAGGCTTTGCCACCAATGTCGGCGTTAATGGCCAGCGCCTCTCCGGCGGCCAGCGCCAGCGCGTCGCCATCGCCCGCGCGATCCTGCGCAACCCGCGCATTCTGCTGCTCGATGAAGCGACCTCGGCGCTGGATACCGAGAGCGAGGCCGCGGTGCAGGCGGCGCTGGCCAGGCTGCGCCAGGGCCGCACCACCATCGTCGTCGCGCACCGCCTCTCCACCGTGCGCGATGCCGACCTGATCGTGGTGATGGCCGACGGCCAGGCCGTGGAACAGGGCACGCATGAAACGCTGCTGGCCCGGGACGGCGCCTTCGCCCGGCTGGTGCGCGCGCAGGGGCTGCATTGAAGTAAGGAAGATGAAGGGAGGAAGGCTACTTTTTGTGAACAAAAAGTAGCAAAAAAACTTTATTTACTCTGGGCCGTGGGCGTTGTCGGCGACACAGACTCAGGCCCAGCTGAGCCAAAAGTTTTTGCGCCGCTTTTTTCAAAAAGCGGCCACTTTCTTCCTTACCCCTTCGCCGCAAAAATCGCCCGGCGGCCGATATCGCGGCGGCAGAATCCGTCCTCCCATTCGATCGTGTCGATCGCTTCATAGGCCCGCGCCACCGCCTGCTGCAGATCCGCGCCGGTGGCGTTCACCGCCAGAACGCGCCCGCCATTGGCCAGGATGCCGCCCTGGTCCGCCATCGTCCCGGCATGGAAGATGGTCACTTCCGGCAGCGCGCCCGCCTCTTCGAGCCCGAATATTTCGCCGCCGGTGGCGTAAGCGCCAGGATAGCCCTTGGAGCACATCACCACCGTGGCGGAGGCCGCGTCGCGCCAGCGCAGGTCCACATGCTTCAGCTCGCCTTCGGTGGCGGCCACCAGCGCCGGCAGAATGTCGGAGCGCAGCAGCGGGAGCAGCGTCTCGCATTCCGGGTCACCGAAGCGCACATTGAACTCGATGAGCTTCGGCCCGTCCGCTTCGACCATGAGGCCGGCGAACAGAAAGCCCCGGAACGGCGTGCCGCGCCGGGCCATCTCGGCGAGCGCCGGACGGATGATGCGCGCCATGGTCGTGTCGATGACCGGCTGGCTGGCCCAGGGCGGCGGCGAAATCGCGCCCATGCCGCCGGTGTTCGGCCCGGTATCGCCGTCGCCGACGCGCTTATGGTCGGCCGCGCAGCCGAGATAGAGCGCATCCTCCCCGTCACACAGCGCAAAGACGGAAATCTCTTCACCCACCAGGCATTGCTCGATGACGATTTCCGTGCCGGCGGCGCCATGCACCCGGTCTTCCATAATGGCGGTGACCGCCTCATGCGCCTCGTCCAGCGTGGTGGCGACGACCACCCCCTTGCCCGCCGCCAGACCGTCGGCCTTGATCACGATCGGCGCGCCCATCGCCTCGACATAATCGTGCGCGGCATCCGCCTCCGTGAAGGCCTTCCAGGCCGCGGTGGGGATGCGCGCGGCATCGGCGATTTCCTTGGTGAAGCGCTTGCTGCCTTCAAGCTGGGCGGCGGCGGCGCTCGGCCCGCAGCAAGCGATTTTTTCCGCCGCCAACGCATCGGCGAGCCCCGCCACCAGCGGCGCCTCCGGCCCCGGCACCACCAGATCGATCTTTTGCGCCACCGCGAACTTCACCAAGCCATCAATATCGTTGGTGCGCAGCGGCACGTTCGTGGCGACGGAAGCGGTGCCCGGATTGCCCGGGGCGACAAATAATTCCGTCAGCAACGGGCTCGCTGAAATCGCCCAGGCCAGAGCATGTTCCCGTCCGCCGGACCCGACAATCAACACCCGCATGTCTCAAAACCCCTTTGTCACTTCGCCGCGCTGTATCATAGAGTCTGGGCATGAGCGACCTGCTGCCCAACATTCCCGAATTTTCCGTCTCCGAACTGGCGGGCGCCGTCAAAAAGACCCTGGAAGGCGCGTTCGGCCGCGTGCGTGTGCGCGGCGAGATCACCGAATTCAAGGCCTATGGGTCCGGCCACCAATATTTCTGCCTCAAGGACGAAAGCGCGAAAGTCCGCGCCATCATCTGGAAAACCGTCGCCCCCCGAGTCGGGCTGAAGGCGGAAAACGGCGTGGAGGTGATCGCCACCGGCCGCATTACCTCTTATCCCGAGCGCTCGGAATATCAGCTGATCGTCGAGCGGCTGGAATATGCCGGGGCTGGCGCGCTACTGGCGCGCATCGAGGCGCTGAAGGCGAAGCTGGCGGCGGAAGGGCTGTTCGCGCCGGAGCGGCGGCGGCCCCTGCCGATGCTGCCGCGCCTCATCGGCGTGGTTACTTCCGCCCAGGGCGCGGTTCTGCAGGACATCAAGACCACCATCGCCCGGCGCTTCCCCACGCCCATCCTGCTCTGGCCGGTGGCCGTGCAGGGCGACGGGGCAGCGGAGAAAATCGCCGCCGCCATCGACGGCTTCTCCGCCTTGCCGCCGGCCGGGCCGATCCCCCGGCCGGACGTGCTGATCGTCGCGCGCGGCGGCGGCAGCCTGGAAGACCTGATGGCCTTCAACGACGAGATCGTGGTGCGCGCCGCCGCCGCCTGCACCATCCCACTGATTTCCGCGGTCGGGCATGAGACCGACACGACGCTGATCGACTTCGTCTCGGACCGCCGCGCCCCCACCCCGACCGCGGCGGCGGAAATGGCGATTCCCGCCCGGCTCGAACTGCTTGCCGATCTGGCGCAGAAAACCGCGCGCCTCACCGGCGCGCTCTCGCGCACCGCCAACACCGCGCGCCTGCAGCTCAACCAGGCCGGTGCGCGGCTGCCGGATCTGCCTGCCATGTTGAGCGTCGCCCGACAGCGGTTGGACGACCGTGCCGAACGCCTGACCCTGGCGCTGCCCAATTACGTCGCCACCCAGCACCGCCGCATGGACTGGCTCGCCAACCGGTTGCGCCACCCGCGCGAAATTCTCGGCCAGCACCGCAACACCGTCGCGCTGCTCGAACATCGGCTGGCGCACGCTTTGCCCAATCTGTTGCGCAATTACGGTAAGCGGCTGGACAATGCGGGATACCGCCTTACCGCTCCCGGCACGGAAATTTCCTCACGACGCAACCGCCTGGCCCTGCTGGCGCAAAGGCTGGACGCGCCCCTGCCTGGCCAGTTGCGGGAAGCCCGGCTGCGGCTGGAACATTTGTCGGTCCGGCTGGACTCGGTATCCTATGAATCCGTGCTGGCGCGCGGCTTCGCCCTGGTGACGAATGCAAAGGGCGCGCCGG
The DNA here is from genome assembly GCA_035493735.1 of Acidocella sp. Lineage (GTDB taxonomy): Bacteria > Pseudomonadota > Alphaproteobacteria > Acetobacterales > Acetobacteraceae > Acidocella. The sequence goes on along the minus strand of DATJHR010000119.1, from coordinate 53,958 downwards.
TGCAGAAAGCGGCCGAGGTCGCCCCTAACGCCGCGTTAAACATCAGGTTCGCCGATGGCGAGGTGGCGGTACGGGCAGCGGCGAAAAGCGCGCAGCTGGATTTGGGATTTTAAGTAAGAAAGAAGCCGCTTTTTGAAAAAAGCGGCGCAAAAACTTTTTCGAAACTGGGCCGGTGGCCGCGAAACCAGCACGGCCCAAGTTTAAAGAAGTTTTTTGAAAGAAGTTTTTTGCTTCTTTTTTTCAAAAAAGAAGCCCTTTCTTGTCTTACTGCTTAGCCGCCGTCGGCCTCGAGCCCGGCCGCCGAAATGGCCGCAAAGGCCGCGGCCTCATCATTGTCGGACGTGTCGCCGGACAGGCCGATCGCACCGACCACCGCGCCGCCCTTTTTGATCAGCACGCCGCCCGGCACCGGGATCAGCGCGCCGCCAACCGCCGCGGTCGCCGCGGCGATGAAATAAGGCTGCGTCTCGGCCCGCTGCATCAGCGCCCGCGTGCCCATGCCCATGGCCAGCGCGCCATGCGCCTTGCCGATCGCAATTTCCGCACGCTTCAGGCTGGTGCCGTCCTGCGCGACAAAAGCCTTCATGGCGCCACGCGCATCGAGCACGACAATCGCCATCGGCTTGAATTTATGCGCGACCGCATGGGCCAGAGCCGTGTCCAAAATCTTCTTAGCCGTCTCCAAATCCAACAATTCTAATTCTCCAGTTCCGTATCCCAGTAGAGAAAGTCCCGCCAGCTTTCATGCAGATAGTTCGGTGGAAAACCCCGCCCCCTATCCTGCAGTTCCCAGCTGGTGGGCCGCCTGGGCTCCTGCCGTGGGATCATATCGCATTCCCGCGGCAGCTTGCTGCCCTTGCGCAGATTACACGGGCCGCAAGCAGTGACAACATTCTCCCAACTGGTGCGTCCGCCCCGGGCGCGTGGGATCACATGGTCAAAGGTCAGCTCCTGCGCGGCGCGGCGATCATCGCAATACTGGCACGTAAAGCCATCGCGGAGGAACACATTGAAGCGGGTGAAAGCCGGCATCCGCGCCGAGGGGATGAAGTCCCGCAAGGCGATGACGCTGGGCAGGCGCATGGAGAAGTTCGGCGAGCGGACTTCACGGTCATATTCCGAAAGCACTGAAACCCGGTCAAGGAACACCGCTTTCACGGCATCCTGCCAGGTCCAAGTCGACAACGGAAAATAGGACAGCGGACGGAAGTCCGCATTCAAAACAAGGGCGGGAAAATGCATCCCGCCGTCAGGCATTACTGAACCTATCCCAAAAAGGGACTAAATGCTGGGGTTTGGTCGCCAATCCCAGCCATATTTGGTGGTCAATGCGAGTCATGGTGACGTTATGGCAAAACCTTCGGCGTACCGCAAGGTAAACCGCCCTCTGTCAAGCAGTTGTCATATGACGATTGGTTTAGCTCCGGCGGTGAGCGGCCTGAAAATGGTCCGTCAATATCTTCATTTTGCCGGCCGTGGTTATATCTGCTGACGAACATGAGCATCACCTCGCGCTTTGCGCCCAGCCCGACGGGATTTTTGCATCTCGGACATGCTTTTTCCGCCTGGACCGCCTGGGCACGCGCGGACCGTTTCTGGCTCCGACTCGAAGATATCGACACAAGCCGCTGCCGCCCGGAATTTTGCGCCGGGATTCTGGAGGATCTCGCCTGGCTCGGTCTCGACTGGGAGCCGGAGGTGCGCGCGCAATCGGAACATTTTGCGGAATATGGCGCAGCACTTGGGCGACTCGAACAACGCGGCCTGCTTTATCCCTGCTTCTGTTCGCGCGCCGAGATCCTCCGCGCCCAGGCCGCACCTCATGGCGCCGATCCGGTCTATCCCGGCACCTGCCGCCATCTGCCCGCCGCTGAGCGCGCCGCGAAAATCGCCGCCGGCGCACCCTATGCGCTGCGGCTCGACATGGCAGAAGCGCTGCGGCAAGCCGGCCCGGCGCGGAGATTTTTCGACGAAGCTCACGGCTGGACCACCGCCGTCCCGGAAGCCTTCGGCGACGTTATTCTGGCGCGGCGCGATGTGCCAACCAGCTATCATCTGTGCGTGGTACATGACGACGCGCTGCAGGGGGTCACCCATGTCATTCGCGGCGAGGATCTGCGCGCGGTCACGCATCTTCATGTGCTGCTGCAGGCTTTGCTGGATCTGCCCACGCCGGCCTATGCGCATCATCGCCTGCTGACCGATGCGGCCGGCAAGCGCCTGGCCAAGCGCGACCAGGCGGCGACCTTGCGGGCGCTGCGCGCCGCGGGCGCGGACCCGCAAGACATTCTTCGCGGGTTCGAAGAAGGACTGAAGCGATGAAACGGCTTGCCGCCAGCGTCGCCTGGCTCCTGCTCCTGCTGCTGCTCGGCGCGCTGGCCGGAATTGCCTTCGGTGCCGCGCTCATCCACCGCATGCCGCCCCCCGCCCTCGCTTTGCGCTTGCTCGGCGGCGGCGCGGCCGCAGGGGCGGACCTGTTTCTCTTCGGCGTCTGCTTCGCCCTGCTGCCCGGCGCCAGGCGCCCGCCTGGGGCGGCGCCAAAGCTCGGCCTGGCGCAAGGCGTCTGGGCGGTTCTGGGTTACGCCGCGACCATGCTGGCGGCCTCGCTGCTGATCAACATCGTGCTCGGCGCCGCGCAGGCGGTGCTGATCGTGCACCATGCGCGCCATCTGATCGATTTTCACGGAAGCGGCTATCTGCTGACAAATTTTCTCGCGGTGGAAGCCGCCGTGGCGCTGTTCACGGTGCATTACCTCCTTCGGTTCAGCCCGGCGCAGCGCGCGGATGGCGGCGCCACCGGCATCGCCTGGCGCGCCGCACCGGGGCGCGCTTATGCGGTGGCGGCCCTGTTCGCGCTGGCGATCATCGCCCAGGTGATCGTGATGTACCATCTGGTGCCGCCTGACATGACAAAACTGCAGAACCTCCCGATGGCGAAGCTGTTCTCCGTGAGCGGCCCGGCGCTGCTGCTGCCCATCCTCATCGCCACCTTCCTGGCCCCGGCGCTGGAAGAAATCATTTTTCGCGGGATCGCCTTTGCCGGCCTAGCGGCACGGTTCGGCACCGTCTGGGCGGCAATCGTCTCCGTAGCCCTCTTCGTCGTGGTGCACGCGCCGCAAAAAATTTATTACCCGCCCGGCTTTGTCGATGTCGGTCTGGTGGCGCTGGCGGCGGTTGTGCTCCGGCTCAAATTCCGCTCGATTCGGCCCGGAATCCTGCTCCATATCCTCTATAATGGCGGCTCGATGCTGGCGGTCGCGCTGTTGCAATGACCAGGGGTACGAATTTTTGCCATCCCTTGGTGATCGAGGTAGACTGACGGCTGATAGTCGCGTGGAGTTTTTACGATGGGTGGTTTGAGCATCTGGCATTGGCTGATCGTCTTGGTGGTGGTGATGCTGCTGTTCGGCACCGGCAAGGTCAGCAACCTGATGGGCGAGTTCGGCAAGGGCATCAAAGTGTTCAAGCAGAACGTCGCCTCCGAGGACGATGAGAAGAAGACCAAGGACGCGGCGATGAGCGAGCTGAGCGCGCCCGGTACAGCTGTGCCCGAGTCTCAGAAGACGACCGTCAATCAGGGCTGATCATGGTTCCCGCGGGGCATGCCGCCGCGCTGGTTGAAATCGGCCAGCGCATGGATGGGCGCGGCTGGGTTCCGGGTTCCGCCGGCAATTTGTCGGCACGGATCGACGACTCCGCCATCGCCATCACCCGTAGCGGTGTTCATAAGGGCCGGCTCACCGAAGCCGACATCATGGCGGTGGATTTTGACGGCAAGGCTTTAAGCCCGGGGCTGAAGCCGAGCGCGGAAACGCTGTTGCATTGCCAGCTCTACCGGCTGTTTCCGCCGGTCGGCGCGGTGCTGCACGGCCATTCCGTCGCCGCCACCGTGCTCTCGATGCAGGGGCCGATCACTTTCTCCAATTACGAGATTCTGAAAGCCTTCGGCTTTGCCACGCATGAGCTGGATGTGACGCTGCCGGTCTATGAGAACGACCAGGACATCGCCCGTCTCGCGAGCTTCATCGAACCGCTGCTCGTGCGCGAGCCGCCGATCGGTTACGTTATCGCGGGGCACGGTGTATATGCCTGGGGCACCAGCGTCGAGCATGCTTATTGGCGGCTCGAGGCGCTGGAATTTCTGCTAAGCTGCGAGCTCGAACGGAGACGCACCAAATGAGCCGTCTGACAGTTTTCGAAGACCATAACCCGGACAGCCCGGTGATCCTGACCGAAGACGCCGGCCGGATGGCGAGCGAGCTTGGCCGGATCGGCGTGCAGTTTGACCGCTGGGAAAGCCCGGTGAGCTTGAGCCCCGATGATGACGCCGAAGTCATTCTCGAGGCCTATCGCCCCTATCTCGACGCGCTGATGGGCGCCAAGGGCGCCGGCTCGGCCGACGTGCTGAAGCTGACGCCGGACAACCCCAACGCTGCGGCCTTGCGCCAGAAATTTCTCTCCGAGCACATCCATACCGAGGATGAGATCCGCTTCTTTGTGCATGGCGGCGGGCATTTCATCATGCATGTCGACGGCAAGGTGTATGACGCCTATTGCGAGGCGGGCGACCTGATCTCGGTGCCGGCCAACACCAAGCACTGGTTCGATGCCGGCGAGAGGCCGTTCTTCACCGCTCTGCGGGTTTTCACTGACCCGTCCGGTTGGGTCGCCCATTTCACCGGTGACCGGATCGCCGACCGCTTCCCCGTCGCGTGAGCCTGCCCCCCGCCGCCATCATCACGGACATCGAAGGCACCACCACGCCGATCGATTTCGTGCATAAAACCTTGTTCCCTTATGCACGGGCGCGGCTTGCGGCGTTTTGCGCCGCGAATCGCGGCCACAAAGCGTTGGCCGACGTGCCCGAGCCGGTGCTGGACACGCTGCTGGCCTGGATGGACCGGGACGAGAAGATCACCGCGCTGAAGACCATTCAGGGCATGATCTGGGAGGAAGGCTATCGCGCCGGCACCCTCAAATCGGTGATTTACCCGGACGTCGCGCCGGCGCTGAAGCGTTGGGCCCAGGGCGGCTTGCGGCTGTTCGTCTATTCTTCCGGCTCTGTCCCCGCGCAAAAACTGCTGTTCGGGCACAGCGATACGGGCGATCTGACGCCGCTTTTCTCCGGCTTTTTCGACACGGCCGTGGGCCCCAAGCGCGATGCGGCGAGTTATGCCGCCATCTGCCGCGGCGCCGGCCTGGCACCCGGCGAGACGCTGTTCCTCTCCGATGTCGCCGCCGAGCTGGACGCCGCGCGCGGGGCCGGCTTGCGCACCTGCCAGCTGGTCCGCCCCGAGGACGGCACGAAGTCCTGCCCCGACCATGACCGCGCGGCCGATTTCGCGGAGGTGGCGGCTAAATACGGACTACCGCGTGGCTGACTCGCTCCCGCCCCAGGACCGCACCCCGGAAATTTCCGCTGCCCCGCCGCGCCCCGCACCGCGCCACGCGCTCATCGCCTATCTGTCGGCGCGCCCGCTGCTGCGGGCCTTCCTCTGGGGCTTGGCCTCGGCGCTGGCCTTGCCCCCTGTCCATTTGCTGCCGGTGCTGCTGTTCAGCGTGCCAGCCCTGCTGCGCCTGATCGGCGCGGCAGAGAGCAAAAAGCAGCTGGCCTGGATCGCCTGGCTGTTCGGCTTCGGCCTGAATCTCGCCGGGCTATACTGGATCACCGAACCGATCCTGACCGAGGCCGCGACGTTCTGGTGGCTGGTGCCATTGGCCGCCCCCCTGCTCGCGAGCGCCGTGGCGTTCTACACCCTGATCCCGGCTTTCGCCGCCTGGGCCGCCAAACCCGGTCTGCCGCGCCTGTTGGTTTTTTCCGGCGCCTGGGTGATCTCCGACCTGATCCGCCAATTCGCCTTCACCGGCTTTCCCTGGAACCTGTGGGGCACCGACTGGACCATTCCCGGCACGCTCGGCAACATTTTCATCCAGCCCGCGGCCATTCTCGGCGTGCACGGGCTGACCTTGCTCACCGTGTTCCTCGCCGGCCTGCCCTTGTTCAAGCGCCGCGGCCTGGTGGTTTTGGTCGCCGCCCTGCTCGTCTGGGCGGGCTTCGGCATCTGGCGGTTGCAGACGCCGGTGCGGCCCACCGGCATCACCGTGGCCATGGTGCAGCCGGACTTCCCGGTTCCGGGCTCCTATACCCGCGCGGCGCTGATCTCCCGTTGGCAGCGCCTGCTGGCCATGAGTCAGGCCGGGCTGAAAGCCGGCGCCAACACCGTGATTTGGCCGGAAGGCTCCAGCCCCTGGCTGCTGGACAGCGACCCGGTGGCCCGCGCGCAACTCGCCGGGGTCACCGGACACACGCCGATCCTCGCCGGTTCGCTGCGCGCGGCCGGGCCCACCGATTACCGGAACTCCCTGGTCGTCACCGACGGTCCGGGCCCGGCGGTCGCGGTCTATGACAAATGGAAGCTGGTGCCCTTCGGCGAATACATGCCGCGCTGGATTCCGGTAAAAATCACCCCGGATGTGCTCGGCACCGGCTTTACCCCCGGTCCCGGCCCGACGACGCTGCACGTGCCCGGTCTGCCGCCCTTCGGCCCGCTGATCTGCTACGAGGATATTTTCACCGGCGAGATTGTCGACGAGAAGGACCGGCCGTCCTGGCTGGTCACCGTCACCGACGATGCCTGGTTCGGCAACTCCGCCGGCCCCCGCCAGCATTTCGTCAACGCGCGGCTGCGCGCCGTCGAGGAAGGGCTGCCACTCGCCCGTGACGCGAATTCAGGGACATCGGCCATGATCGATGCCTTTGGACGCGTCACCGCCCGCCTGCCGCTGGATAGCCAGGGCGTGTTGGTCGCTCCGCTCCCGGGAAAGTTACCAGCGACGGTCTATGCCAGGCTGGGCTTGGGAATCCCTGCTTCCATGGCGGTTTTGACCGTGCTGGCCGGGTTGTTGTTGACCCTGGTCGTCTAAATTAGTGATTGCAAACGCGCTTGGATTGTCTATTTAATAATCCAACGCGCGTCATTTTTGTATTGTTTTAATCGTTAACCTCTGGTAACCATTACGCTATCGGCTGCACGGTATCCGCGCAGTGCGACAAACATTACAAGAATGTGGCGCGTCCCTCTGCTCGCTCCGCGTGGGAGCGGATATCGTCAGGAAAGTCTAGGCGCCAAAACGAATTGTCGCCATTGTTGGAGAAGATGTGTCTCATGGCCGAAGAACATGCTGATCGTCCGGAGCGTGAAAGCCGCCCCAGCCCCATCGATATCCATGTTGGATCACGCATCCGCCTGCGCCGCACGCTGCTCGGCATGTCCCAGGAGCGCCTCGGCGACGCGCTCGGCCTCACCTTCCAGCAGGTGCAGAAATACGAGCGCGGCGTGAACCGGGTCGGCGCTTCGCGCCTGTTCGATATTTCCCGCGTGCTGGATGTGCCGATCAGCTTCTTTTTCGAGGATATGCCCGAGGGCATGTCCGAAGGCCCCGTCTCAGGCCCACGCGGCCGCATGTACGGCTTCGCCGAGCCGCAGGAAACGTTCTCCACCGGCGTCGACGACCAGCTGACCAAGCGCGAAACACTGGAGCTGGTGCGCGCCTATTACCGCATTACCGACCCCGCGATGCGCAAGCGCATGTTCGACCTGATGAAGTCCCTGGCCCCGCCCGAGGGGGCGGCGTTCGAGTCCGCCGCACCGGGCCGCTAGCGCGATTTGCGCAACCAAATCGCGATCGGTTCAGGAGTTTGTCTGTCGGCCCAAGCGGCTGCTTTCGCCCGGAAGCGGCCGCTTTTCTTTCGCGCCCACCCGCGCCTTCCCCCTGACGCGTCGCTTGTGCTTAAACCCTGGATAGCAAGGATTTAGCGATGCCCGGCTCAAACCCCCTCAGCCTGCCCACCCTGCGCGCCATGGCCGAGCGCGGCGAGATCGACACGGTCATCCTCGCCGCGCCGGACATGCAAGGGCGGCTGCAAGGCAAGCGTCTGATGCCGAAATTCTTCCTCTCCAGCGAGGCCACGGAAGGCTGTTCCTATCTGCTGGCCACCGATGTCGAGTGCCGGCCGGTGCCAGGCTACGAGCTGGTCTCCTGGGACCAGGGCTATGGCGATTTCCTGTTCACGCCGGACCTGAGCACGCTGCGCCTCGCCCCCTGGCAGCCGGGAGCGGCGATCGTGCTGTGCGATATCGAACTTGCCGGCCACCGCCCCGCGCCGGTGGCGCCGCGCACCATGCTGCGCCAGCAACTCGAGCGCCTGGCCGCGCGCGGGCTGACCGCCTTCGCCGCGACCGAGCTGGAATTCCTCCTGTTCCGCAATTCCTATGAGGACGCTTGGGAAAAAGCCTATCGGGGCCTGACACCGGCAAACCAGTACAACAACGATTACTCCATTCTCGGCACCGCACGGGTGGAGCCGGTGATTCGGAAAATCCGCAATGCGATGGAGCAGGCGGGCATCCAGGTGGAAACCTCCAAGGGCGAATGCAACCTTGGACAGCACGAGATCAATTTCGCCTATCGCGAGGCGATGATCACTGCCGACCAACATGTGATCTATAAGGAAGCGGCGAAGGAGATTGCCGCGGAAGCCGGCCATGCCCTCACCTTCATGGCGAAGTTCAACGAGCGCGAGGGCAATTCCTGCCATGTCCATCTCTCGCTCCGCGACAGCGCCGGACAGCCGGCCTTTGTGGCGGCGGACGGGCACAGCCCATCGAAACTGTTTTTGCAATTCCTCGCCGGGCTGCTGGCGCATACGCCGGCGCTCACTTTGTTCTACGCGCCGAACATCAACTCCTACAAACGCTTCGCCGCCGGCAGTTTCGCGCCCACCACCCTCGCCTGCGGCATGGACAACCGCACCTGCGCCTACCGGGTGGTGGGCCACGGCACCTCGCTGCGGGTGGAGAACCGGTTGCCCGGCGGCGATGTGAATCCCTATCTGGCGCTCGCCGCGATGATCGCCGCCGGGCTGGACGGCATCGAGCGCGACCTGCCGCCAGCGCCCCTGTTCACCGGCAACGCCTATGAGGCAGACCTGCCGCGCGTGCCCAAAACCCTGCACGAGGCGGCGCTTCTGTTTGCCGAAAACGAATTCACCCGGGCGGCGTTCGGCGCGGATGTGGTGGCGCATTACGCCAACATGGCGAAGGTGGAGTTGGACGTGTTCAACGCCGCCGTCACGGACTGGGAGCGTTTCCGGTCGTTTGAACGGATGTAGGAAGGGAAGGCTTCTTTTTGGAAAAAAGAAGCAAAAAACTTTTTTTAAACTGGGCCGTGCTGGTTTCGACGCCCCCGGCCCAGTTCGAAGAAGTTTTTGCGCCGCTTTTTTCAAAAAGCGGCCACTTTCTTCCTTATTTATCCGCGCGCCAGCGTCTTCTGCATCGTCACCACATCGAGCCAGCGGTCGAACTTGTAGCCAACACGGCGCATCGTGCCGACCGACTGGAAGCCGAGGCTGGCATGCACGCCCACCGAGGCGACATTCTCGGAATCGCCGATCAGCGCCAGCACCTGCCGAAACCCCGCCTGTGTGGCGTGGGCGACCAGCGCGGAGACGATGGCCTTGCCGACGCCCTGGCCCCGCACCCCCTCGCGCACATAGACGCTGTCCTCGACGGTGAAGCGATAGGCGCTGCGGGCGCGGAACGGGCCGTAATAGCCAAAGCCAAGGCAACCTGAGGCGTCGCGCGCCAGCAGCCAGGCATAACCGCCCTCGATGATCGCCCGGTAGCGCTGCGTGAATTCCTCGAGCGAGGGCGGCACCTCTTCGAACGTGCCGGTGCCATGCAGAACATGGTACGCGTAAATCGCCTGTGCGTCTTCGAGATCCGCTTCAGTCGCGTTTAGAATTTCCATGCGAACCTCCGTGATGCGGCCCTGAGTCGCGGCCCTAACCCAAGGAGACAGATTCGCCGGCGCAATTCAAACCACGCCCCCAAGCCGGCGCGACGCGGCGCAACAAAAAGATGAAAAATCGGAAATGTTAAAGCGCGCCTCGGCGGTGATATGCCGGCCCAAAAATGTCTTCTCCATCGTGTGTCCGCCTCACGACCAATGCACGACCGCCCCGACACAATCGTTACAAGTTCAAAATAAACTAGACTCTCTGATGAACGTATTTTAAATCGTTGCACTTTCATAACAGCTTGCATGATCGACGCAAGGATGAAGTGAGTGAACAGTTTGCCTCTGGATGCCGATGCCACGCTGACTGTGGGTGTGAGCGGCGCCCCCTCATCCCGCGCCATGCCGAAAGCGCGGCTGACGATCGCCGACCGGCTGGCCGCCCGCAAGCCGGACAATGCGCTGGCGCGGGCGCAGGCTTTGCAGGCAGCGGGCCATCACCTTCGCGCGGTCAAGCTTTTCGCCGTCGCCGCCACGGCCGGTCTCACCGTGGCGGAGCGTGAACTCGGCCGCTGCTATCTGCGGGGCGAGGCGGTGCCGCGCAACCGTTCCGAGGCGGCGCGATGGTTCGGCCGCGCTGCGGACAAGGGCGACACGGATGCGCGCCGCTATCTCGCCGGGCTGGCCATGGCCGGGCATCCCGAAAGCGGCGCCGAGGCGGCTTTGTTCCGCCAGGACAGTGCCGAACCCGATTTCGCCACCGCCTTGCGCTGGGCGCTGCTGGCCGCCGCGGAAGGCGATGCCGAATCTCAAGTCATGGCGGGGTTCATCTATGCCGCCGGCCCGGAAGAATTGCGCGACGCCGCCCGGGCGAGATTCTGGTACGGCAAGGCGGCCGAGGCCGGTGCCGCGCGCGGGCATCTGGGGTACGGCGCGGTTCTTCTCCACGGTGCGAAAACCGATGCCGACATATCCGCCGCCATCGCGCATATCCGCCGAGCGGCGGACGAGAAGGTTCCCACCGCGTATTATTATCTTGGGCTGATCTACGAAAAGGCGATCGGCGTGCCCGCCGACGCCACGCTCGCCGCCACCTATTATGGTCAGGCGGCGCAGGCCGGCAGCATAGCCGCCCAGACGAAATATGGTGCCATGCTGTTCCGCGGGCTGGGGCTGAAGGCGAACCGGGCGCAGGGCGAAGCCTGGCTGCGCCGCGCCGGCCTGGCCGGGGATGTTGAAGCCGCGGCGACCCTCGCCCAGCTTTACGCCAATGGCAGCGACCTGCCGCCGAATTACGGTGCGGCGGCACTCTGGTTCCGCCGCGCCGCCGACGCTGGGGATCGTGAGTCCGCCCGGGCCCTGGGTGTGCTGTACCTGACCGGCGCCGGCGTCGGCCGCGATGCCGACGCGGCCGCGACCTGGTTCCAGCGGGCCAACGCGGCCGGGGATCCGGCCGCCCAGGCCGATCTCGCCACCCTGCTGCTGAACCGCCGCACCGGCGCGCAGCCGACCGGCTCCATACCTCTGCCCGAATGGTACGAACGTGCCGCCGAAGCCTGTGACCCGATCGGCGCGTTCAATTTCGCTGTCTGGTTCCGCGGCGCATCGGCCTAAGGAAAGTCAAGAAAGTGGCCGCTTTTTGAAAAAAGCGGCGCAAAAACTTTTGGCTCAGCTGGGCCTGAGTCTGTGTCGCCGCCAACGCCCACGGCCCAGAGTAAATAAAGTTTTTTTGCTTCTTTTTGTTCACAAAAAGAAGCCTTTCGCTTGCCTTGGGGCCTCTGATGAAAAAGGGCGGCCGAAGCCGCCCTTTTTAAAAATCACTCCGCGGCGTCTTTCTTGCCCTTGGCGCCGACCTGCTCGGAGATGTCCTCGCCGGTCTCCTGGTCGACCACACGCATCGACAGCTTCACCTTGCCGCGGTCATCGAAGCCGATGACCTTCACCTTCACGGTATCGCCCTGCTTGACCACATCGGTGGTCTTGGCAACGCGGCCCTGGGCCAGTTCCGAGATGTGCACGAGTCCATCCTTCGCGCCCAGAAAGTTCACGAAGGCGCCGAAATCGGCGGTCTTCACGACCTTACCGGTATAGATCACGCCCACTTCCGGCTCGGCGACGATGCCCTTGATCCGGTCGATCGCGGCCTGGATCTTCTTGTCATCGGAGGCGGCAATCTTCACCGCGCCGCTATCGTCGATGTCGACTTTCGCGCCGGTCAGCTCGACGATCTCGCGGATCACCTTGCCGCCGGTGCCGATCACATCGCGGATCTTGTCCTTGGGCACCTGGATGGTGACGATCTTCGGCGCGTTGGCGGAAACGCCCTCGCGGCCGGCGGTCAGCGCCTTGGCCATCTCGCCCAGGATGTGCATGCGGCCATGCTTGGCCTGCTCCAGGGCGATCTTCATGATCTCCGGGGTGATGGAGGTGATCTTGATGTCCATCTGCAGCGAGGTCACACCCGCTTCAGTGCCGGCCACCTTGAAATCCATGTCGCCGAGATGGTCTTCGTCGCCGAGGATGTCGGAGAGCACGGCGAAGCCACGATCTTCCTTGATCAGGCCCATGGCGATGCCCGCCACCGGGCGGCCCAGCGGCACGCCGGCATCCATCAGCGCCAGCGAGGTGCCGCAGACGGTCGCCATCGAGGAGGAACCGTTGGACTCGGTGATTTCGGACACCACACGCAGCGTGTAGGGGAAGGCTTCCTTGGTCGGCAGCAGCGGATGCACCGCGCGCCAGGCAAGCTTCCCGTGACCGATCTCGCGGCGGCCGGGCGAACCCATACGGCCGGTCTCACCCACCGAGAAGGGAGGGAAGTTGTAGTGGAGCATGAACTGCTCCTTGAACTCGCCCTCGATCGCATCGACCACCTGCTCGTCCTGCGCAGTACCGAGCGTGGCGACGACCAGCGCCTGGGTCTCGCCGCGGGTGAACAACGCCGAACCATGAGTGCGCGGCAGCACGCCGACCTCGGCCAGGATCGGGCGCACGGTCTTGGTGTCGCGGCCGTCGATGCGCAGACCGGTGTCGAGGATGTTGTTGCGGACGATGTCGGCTTCCAGCTCCTTGAACAGGCCCTTGGCGGCCTCGGCGTCCAGCCCTTCCTCGGTCAGCTTGGCGGCGGCGGCCTTCTTGGCAGCGCCGATCTTTTCCTGGCGGACCTGCTTCACGGTCTCGGTGTAGGCGGCGCGCAGATCGGCGCGGGCCAGCGCGTCGACGCGGGCGGTGAGTGCCTTGGTCTCCTCGGATTCTTCCGGCAGCGGCCAGGGGTCCTTCGCCGAATGTTCGGCGAGTTCGATGATCGCCTGGATCACCGGCTGGAACGACGTGTGGCCGAAGGTGACGGCGCCGAGCATGACCTCTTCGGAGAGCTCGGAGGCTTCCGATTCCACCATCAGCACGCCTTCGGTGGTGCCGGCGACCACGAGATCGAGCTTGCTCGACTCACGCTGGGAGGTCGTCGGGTTCAGCACATAGGCACCGTCGATATAACCGACGCGAGCCCCGCCGACCGGGCCGAAGAACGGAATGCCGGAAATGGTGAGGGCGGCGGAGGCGGCGACCAGAGCGAGAATGTCCGGGTCGTTCTCCAGGTCATGGCTCAGCACCGTGACGATGACCTGCACCTCGTTCCTGAACCCGTGCGGAAAAAGCGGACGGATCGGCCGGTCAATCAGGCGGGAGATCAGCGTCTCTTTCTCGGTGGGCCGGCCTTCGCGCTTGAAGAACCCGCCCGGAATGCGGCCGGCGGCGTAGAACTTTTCTTGGTAATTCACGGTCAGCGGGAAGAAATCGACGCCGGGCTTGGCCGCCTTGGCGCCGACCACGGTGGCGAGCACGACCGTGTCGCCATAGGAGGCAACGACCGCGCCATCAGCCTGGCGGGCGACCTTGCCGGTCTCCAGGATCAGGGTCTTACCGGCCCAGTCCAGCTCTTTGCGGAAATATTTATCGAACATCTCAACCACTCCAACAACGGCGGAGCGGGTTAAGAAACGCGGTAACGGTGAATCGCGTGCGACCGGGGTTTGGGCGGCGCCTCGGGCGGCATGGGTCTGGCTGTGAAGGTGCGAACACGAATTCACAGACCACGGACCATGTGGCCGGAAACGCCGCGGTTGTGAAAACCGGTGGCGGCGCGGTTCGACCGGTTGCGTTCCTAAAGCCCCGTTCTGCCGCTCGTCTCAAACAACGCGGCTGGCCATAGGCCTGCCACGAGCGCGCCCCCTGGCGTGCTCATCCGCTCTTACCTGAGTTTTATGGGCAAGGCTAGGCTGCGGTTATCCCTCGGGGTTGTCCCGGCGCGGTTATCCCGGCCCATGGGCGCGCGCCAGCGGTGCGATGAATTGCGGCTCCGTATCCCAGGGGAAGAGGATCCAGGTGTCCTGGGAAACCTCTGTGATGAACGTGTCCACCACCGGCTTGCCGGCCGGCTTGGCATAGATGGTGGCGAAATGGGCCTTCGGCAGCAGGCTGCGCACCAGCCGGGCGGTGGTGCCGGAATCGACCAGGTCGTCGATGATCAGCCACCCTTCCCCCTCGCCCGCCGCCGCCGGCGGCTTGGTCACCACCGGCTCGCCGCGATTCTCGTCGTGATAGGTGACGACGGAAACGCTCTCGATGAGGCGGCATTCCAGCTCACGGGCGACGATCGCCGCGGGGATGAGCCCGCCACGGGAGACGGCGACGATGCCCTGCCAGGGCGCGCGCCCATGCAGCCGCCAGGCCAGCGCCTTGGCGTCCCGATGCAGCTGATCCCATGTGACCGTATAGTAATGCTGGGCCATGGCACGGGGCATAATGAACGGGCACTTTTCAAGCAAGGGCCCCGGCCCCCCCTGCGTTTAAACCGTGAACTGTTCCGTCAGAATCCGCTCCGAGAGCCCGCGATCCGGGTCGAACAGCACCGTGGCGCCGATGCTTCGGTCCTCGCTCACCGCCACCGAGACCACGTTGCGGACTTCGGTAAAATCCGCCACCGCGGCCACGGGGCGCTTCTCCGGTTCAAGAATTTCGAACAGCACATCCGCCGTGGAGGGCAGCAACGCGCCGCGCCAGCGCCGCGGACGAAAGGCGGAGATCGGCGTGAGCGGCAACAGGTTCGCGGTGAGCGGAATGATCGGGCCGTGGGCGGACAGGTTATAGGCCGTGGAGCCGGCCGGCGTGGAAATCAGCACGCCGTCGCAAATCAGCTCGGGCAGACGCTCGCGGTGGTCAACGCTGATGCGGATTTTCCCCGCCTGGCGCAACTGACGGAGCAGCGCCACCTCGTTCATCGCCATCGCCTCCTCGACCACGCCGGAGGCGGTGATGGCATGCATCCGCAACGGATGCAGGACGCTGGAGAGCGACCGCGCGATGCGGCCGGGCAGGTCGTCCTCATGATATTCGTTCATCATGAAGCCGACCGAGCCGCAATTCATGCCATAGACCGGCTGTTTGGTGCCGAGCACTGTGTGCAGGCATTCCAGCATCAGCCCGTCGCCGCCCAGGGCGACGATGACGGTGGCATCTTTCGGCGCGCAATCGCCATAACGGGCCGTCAGGCGCGCGCGCGCGGCCTCCGCGGACTCCGTCTGCGCCGCGATGAACGCGATATCCATGGCCAACGGCGCCATGGCATCGCCCAGGGCCAGAACGTTAGGCAAGCCGGCGGTGCTCCAGCACCGGCATATCCGCCCGCACACGCGCCGCCTGCGCTGTGTCGATGGTGGCGGTGGCCCAACCGAGCCCGTCCGAGGCCCGCGCCACGACATGGCCCCAGGGGTCGACGATCATCGAATGGCCGTAGGTGAAGCGGATATCGCCCTTGCCCCCCCGGTGCGGGCCGGTGCAGGCCGGGGCCGCGAACCAGGTCTGCGTCTCGATCGCGCGGGCGCGCAGCAAGACTTCCCAATGGTCCTTGCCGGTTTGCAAGGTGAAGGCGGCGGGCAGCATGATCAGATCCACATGACGGCGGCGCAGCGCCAGGAACAGTTCAGGGAAGCGCACATCGTAGCAGATGGCGAGGCCGACCTTGGTGCCGGCAATGTCGCAGGTCACGATCTCCTCGCCCGCGCCATAGGTTTCGCTTTCGCGGTAGCCGGTGCCATCGGGGGTGGTGATGTCGAAGAGGTGTATTTTCCGGTAGCGCGCCAGCTCCTGCCCGGAAGGCGCGAAAACCAGGCTGGTGTTGAACAGCCGCCCGCCGGCCAACTCGCCGATCGAGCCGCCATGCACATGGATGCCGTTGGCGACCGCCGCCTGGCGCAGGAATTCATAAGCGGCGCCCCCCTTGTCGCCCGGCTCCGGCAACGCCTCCGCCGCGGCGAATTTTTGGTCCCGCGTGCCGCCGAGACAGGTCCAGATCTCCGGCAAAGCAACCAGATCCGGACGCTCGCTGGCCACGGCGCCGACGATCAGGCGGCTGGCCTGGGCGATGTTCTCGGTCTTGTCCGCCGTCGGCGACATCTGGACCACACTCACCCGCATGCACACCCCTCGCTCTGTACTCGGGCGAGTATAGCTTTATTCAGCCGCCGTGACCACGGTTAATAAGGACGGAGCGCATGACAGGCGGCGGTGACCATCCCCCGCCACCGGGCTCCGACCAACGCCAGGCTGATACCTCCGCAAACGGCGCGCAAATGAAACTGCCAACCGCGCCGATTCACTTCCCTTTCAACAAGCGTCTTGGGTTGCGCGGGTTTTTGATCTATCGGATCAGCAACAAATTGGAAGGATCATCGGTGAACCGCCAACAACGCCGTGCGAAAATGAAGCAAGAGGGGCTGGGAAAGACAGCCACCTCCCCGGCCCTTGAGGCGGCATTCGCTAGTGCCTTGCGTCATCATCAAGCGGGCCGCTTCAACGAAGCCCGTGCGCTTTATCGCGAGGTCGCGCAAAAAAATCCATTACATGCGGATAGCCTGCATATGCTCGGCATGATCGAACATCATATGGGGCATTTCGACACAGCCATTGGTCTGATCAAAAGAGCCATAGACCTTAACGACCGGGTCGCACCCTACCATTTCAATCTCGGCCGTGCTTTTGAGGAGGTCAGACAGCTGGATGAGGCCGCGGCCTCCTATCGCCAAGCCGTTCAGCTCTGGCCAGACAACGCCGACATTTATGCGAATCTTGGCAACGTGCTCGGCGACCTCTGGAGACTGGAAGAGGCGGCTATCTGTTTTCGTAAAGCTCTCGAAATTGAACCAGGTTTTCCATAGGCGCACACGAATCTTGGCAAAGCGCTTGGAGAGTTAGGCCGCTTAAATGAGGCTGCCGCTTACAATCGTAGAGCGATCGAATTAGCACCGAATTTTCCCGAGGCACACATCAACTTGGGGGTTACCCTCGGTCAGCAGGGGTGCCTGGCTGAGGCCATCGCCTGCTACAGACGCGCGCTCGATCTGACGCCAGACCTTCCCGACGGACACAACAATTTGGCCATGGCCCTTTTAGCACAGGGCAACATGGAGATGGGATGGGAGGAATATGAATGGCGCTGGAAAACACGCCATTTGCTTTCCGAACAACGTAAGTTCTCTCAGCCGCAATGGCATGGTGAACGCGCGGACGGCCAAACCCTCCTTATCCATGCCGAACAGGGATTCGGGGACACGTTGCAATTTTGCCGATATGCACCACTTGCGGCGGCACGCGGGCTTCGGGTGATCCTAGAAGTACAAAAACCGCTTCTCCGCTTGTTGCGCGGACTTCCTGGCATAGATCTTGTCATCGCGCATGGTGACCAATTGCCGCCGTTTGATCTCCACTCTCCTTTGCTGAGCTTGCCACGGGCATTTGGTACGCGTTTGGAGTCGATTCCAAATGAGGTTCCCTATCTGCATGCCGAGGCCGTTGCGGCCGCGCATTGGCGAACACGCCTTGACCAGATCGCCAACCAAGGCCCAAAAATCGGGATCGTTTGGGCCGGCAGACCTTACAACCATTCTTCGAGTCTGATGGCTATCGATCGCCGGCGTTCGATGTCTCCAGAATTTCTGGCCCCGCTATTTGAAATCTCCGGGCTAAAGTTCTTCAGCCTACAAAAATCCGGCCCGGGCGCATCAGGAGCATTTCCTCTGATTGACCTCATGAAGGAGGTGGATGATTTCGCCGATACCGCGGCATTGGTCACGAATCTCGACCTCGTGATCTCCGTCGATACAGCGGTTGCACATTTGGCGGCCGCTCTTGGGAAACAAGTATGGCTTATGAATCGTTTTGATTCATGTTGGCGATGGCTTGAAGAGAGACGTGACAGCCCATGGTACCCGACACTTAGGCTCTATCGGCAGTCCCAGCCCGGCGCGTGGGGCTCTGTAATAAATGAGATCGGCTGTGATCTCCGAAACTTTGTGACCTCCCACGGTTCGTCCAAAACCGCCCCTCCCCTGCACCGTCTCTGACTATAATTACCCATGCGGATTGTCCGCGCCCCGGCTGGTCACGGAGTAAATATACAAATCGCCATATTGCCGTCGCGGCCATCCCGATTGGGCAAGGGCGGCCTTTACAGCCGTATCCACGTTCTTATCCGCAATCACGAATTGCGTGCCGGTGTTCAGGCAATATCGTTCCAAATCCGCCACAAACGTTGCCCGGTAGTGCCGATTGAATAATTCGGACACAGCCGGAATATTGGCATCGTTCCGTGGTGGATACCCTAGATAGCCGCCCGTCTGAACGAAACCGAAACGGCTTTCTTCCTGCCAATAAGTGGAATTTCCATGAATACCGAACGGCAGAATGAGAACGCGCTTATTCGGCCAGATCTCCGCCTGAAAATTCTTGGGCTCAAACAGTTTCTGTTCAGGAACGGGCTCCACGGGATGCAAGACCGGCACGATCATGACGCAGGCGAAAGCGGCTAACAACCGGCTCCTGCGGGCGCCTTCGGCGGAGCGCGGTTCGGCCAGCCAAAAAGACGCGACGATGGCGATGATCAACCACATGAACAGCGCGAACCGATCGGGCTCAGCCGCCGACAGCACTGGCACCTTCGTTGCCACGTACCACGGCAAGGCCACTCCAGAAAAATGGCCGCCGATCCATAAGTTTGGCCCAAGGCTGGCAACGACGATGATGGCGAACCCCAACGCCAAAAACCGCGCCACAGGCCATTCCCAGCGTTTGCAGAAAAAAAGGCCAATGATGAACAGCAGAGGCAAGCCGATATAAGCCCCCTGCTCGTCCACATAGTTGGAGAAGTGCTGTGTGAACCCGTAAAAAGACAAGCCGCCGATGATCGACGAGAATGTCGGCACCACGAAGCTGGTCAAATCATTCGAATATTGGAACGTCCAAAAGGAGGGCAACGCCAGATCCTGACTGCCGTGAATCATCGCCCAAAGAAGCGGCGAGACGAAGAGGACTGTGATGGGGGCCGCCAGGCTGATATCGACCGCCAAACGCCACAGCATCGCCCGCGCCTCAGGCAAAACGACCAGCGCGACACCCCAGATGAGCACGCTGAAAATGGCGCCCGTTGCCGTGATTTCCGTGGAAATCATGAACTGACAGGCCATGCCCATGGCAACCAGCCACACCGTGGCCATTCTGCTCAGCCGCCCCTGAACCCGCAGCACCGCGACCAAAACCAGCAAGGGCACAAAAACCGTGACATCGAGATTTAAATGATCCAGCGTTTCAGCCATCTCATAGGATGAAAAGCCAAAGATATACCCGCCGAATAGGGACGCGACGGACGACCTGGTAAGGTGCAGGCAAAGAAAATAGGCGGCCATGGCCGCCGCGACCGGCGCGCACAACGTTAAAACGTTATAAGCGAGGACGGGACCCGCCATGACGGTGATCGGCAGCGCCAACGCCGACAGCAACGGAACATTCGTCGTCCAGGCCAGGTTCAAGCCCTGCGGCTGCCAAACCAGATCCGTATGCAGCGGCGAAAGATGGTGCGCGAGCGACCAGGGCCACCATGCAAAGAACCAGATAAAAATGCCGGGATCGTGGCCAAACCCCAGAATATATTTGGTTGGGGACGTAAAATGATCGATGAACAGGAACGAGGCGGCCGCATAGAGGGCGAGCGCCAAGCCGTGCCCCCGCCATTTTGTTAGCCCGAATACAAATTCAGTCACGCGCCGCGCCTCCGCCCAAGCTTTGGAGCGGCCTTTAGGCTAACGAAACGAGGGAAGGAAGGGCCGCTTTTTGAAAAAAGCGGCGCAAAAACTTTCTTTGACTTTGGGCCGGTGGCCGCGAAACCAGCACGGCCCAAACTAACAAAGTTTTTTTGCTACTTTTTGTGCACAAAAAGTAGCGCTTCCTTTGCTTTTCTAACTTTTCGGATCGTTCAGCCCGGTCGCACGGATCCGTTCGGCTTCCTCATCCCAGCCGGGGCGTTCGTTCACGCGCAGGAACAGATGCACGTTGCATTCCAGCAGCGCGCTCAGTTCCCGCCGCGCGCGGGCGCCGATATCCTTGATCCGCGCGCCTTTGGCACCGATCAGAATCGCCTTGTGCCCGGCCCGGGCGACGTAGATGACGGCGTCGATCCGCACCGCGCCGTCTTTCTGCGTCTTGAAACTCTCGGTCTCGACCGTGGTGCCATAGGGCACCTCGTCGCGGGTCTGCAGAAAAATCTGCTCTCGGACGATTTCCGCCGCCAGCAGCCGGTCCGGGAGGTCGGTGAGCTCGTCCTCAGGGTACAGATACGGCCCCTCGGGCAGCTTGGCGGTGCAGAAATCGAGCAGCACGTCGATGCCGTCGCCGGTGGCGGCGGAGATCATGAACACCTGTTCGAAGCTCGCGAGCCCTGCGATGTCCTGGGTCAGCGGCAGCAGCCGGTGCCGTTCCACCAGATCCACCTTGTTCAACACCAGCGCCATCTTGCGGCCGGTGGCCGCGGCTTGGGCGATGATGCCGCGCACGGCCTCGGTCAGCCCGGTTTTGGCGTCGACCAGCAGGAGCAGATAATCCGCGTCCCCCGCCCCGTCCCAGGCGGCCGCGACCATGGCCCGGTCCAGCCGGCGTTTCGGCGCGAAAATGCCCGGGGTGTCGACGAACAGGATCTGCGCCTCGCCGCGCATGAGAATGCCCAGCACCCGCGCCCGCGTGGTTTGCGCTTTCGGCGTGACGATGGAGAGCTTCGCCCCGGTCAGCCGGTTGAGCAACGTGGATTTTCCCGCATTGGGCGCGCCGATCAAGGCGATGAAGCCGCATTTGGTCATTCCGGGAGCCTCGCCAGCAAGGTGCGCGCAGCCGCCTGCTCGGCGGCGCGCTTGGAGCCGGCCTCGCCCCGCGCGGCGGCATCGCCGACGCTGACCTTCACCAGGAAATGCGGCTCGTGCGAGGGGCCGGACATGGAGACCGTCTCATAGGCCGGCAGCGGCAAGGCGCGCTTCAACGCCCATTCCTGCAAAGCGGTTTTGGGGTCTTTCGGCGGAATATATTGCTGCTCAAGGACATGACACAAAACTTTACGAATAAAATCGCGGGCCGCGGCGAGCCCGGCATCAAGATACAGCGCGCCGATCATCGCCTCCAGCGCGTCGGCCAGCACCGTGGCTTGGCTGCGCACCCCGCGCTTGGCCTCACCGGGGGCCACGCTCAGCAAAGCCGCGACACCATTGGCCTCCGCGATCTGCGCCAAGGACGGTTTCGAGACCAAGGCCGCGAGCCGCGGGCCAAGCTTGCCCTCCTGCTCGTCGGGAAAACGCTCCAGCAGCCATTCGGCGACCACAAGCCCGAGGACGCGGTCGCCGATGAATTCCAGACGTTCGTTGGAGCCCACCCCGCGCGCGCCGGCGGCGGAGCGGTGCGTCAGCGCTTCGGCGAGAAGCTTCGGGCGCTGAAACCGGTGCCCGAGCAACGCCTGCGCATCATCCAGGCCGCTCAATGGATGATCTTGAGCAGCCGATCCCAGCGGATTTCCGTGGGCCAATACCAGAACTCATAGAACGGGTGGCGCAGGTCGATCGAGAAGAAAATCAGGTCCGCCGGGCCGACAACATTGGCGATCGGCACATAGCCGACCGGCCCGTCCATGAAACGGGAATCCTCGCTGTCATCGCGGTTGTCGCCCATCACGAACAAATGCCCGGGCGGAACCTGAAAGACCGGCGTGTTGTTGGCGTAGCCCTGGTCGGTCTCCTTGAGGATGTCGTTCACCTTGCCGCCGGGCAGGTGCTCCTGCAGCTCGGTCGCGACCACCGGGCCGCCGGAGCTGGTGTCGACGTAATGGCCTACGGTGGTGGTCGGCACCAGCTGGTCGTTAACGTAAAGCTGGCCGTCTCTCATCTGCACCGTGTCGCCCGGCAGGCCGATCACGCGCTTGATGTAGTCCGTGCTGGGGTCGCCCGGCGGGCGGAACACGATGACCGTGCCGCGCTTGGGCGTGCTGCCGAAGATGCGCCCGGAGAACAGGTCAGGCGCGAAAGGCAGAGAAAAATGTGAGTAACCGTAGGCAAACTTATTTACAAAAAGGTAATCGCCCACCAGCATGGTCGGCACCATGCTGCCCGATGGAATAAAAAACGGTTCGAACAGGAAGGTATGAATCCCCACTGCGATCAGTCCGGCATAAATGACCGTCTTGATAAATTCCAAGGTGGAGGCTGCTTTCCGCTGTCCAGCTTGGGCTGGTTTGCGACTAGCGGGCGAAGATTTTTGATGGAAGAATGCCATAACAGGAGCCTATCAGAACGGGCCGCAGCATCAAGCGCGGCGCTTGCGGCTTGTCAAGAAATCGGTGCAGAGAGACGGCGCAATTGCCTGACTCAGCAGAAAGACATGCGCCTCATGATCAAACCCGCCGGCATCTCTTCTCTCGTCGCCATCGCCGCGGCCGTCGCCCTTGGCGCCCCGGCCGTGGCGCGCCCCCTGCCCAGCAACTTCTCCATGACGGGTAAGACGCCGCCCCCGAGCGGCCCGGCGCCCGTGCCGGTCAGCCCGATCGCCGATCCCAACACCCCGACCCCGCCGGTTCTGCCTGACATGAGCTCCTATGTGCTGATGGATGCCCGCACCGGCGCCATCATCGCCGAGGCCAATCCGAACCTGCAGGTGGCGCCGGCCAGCCTGACCAAGCTGATGACCGCCCACATCGTGTATCAGGCGGTCAAGAATGGCAGCCTGACCATGAACCAGACGGTCCCGGTCAGCGTGAACGCCTGGCATACCGGCGGCTCGCGCATGTTCATCAACCCGAACACGAATGTCACCGTCGATGAGCTGCTGCACGGGCTGATCATCGATTCCGGCAACGATGCCGCCGTAGCGCTGGCTCAGGCCGTCGCCGGCACGCAGGATAGTTTCGTGCAGCTGATGAACCGGGACGCCCAGGAATTGGGCCTGACGAACACCCACTACACCGATGTCGACGGCCTGCCCGACCCGGGGCTGCATACCAGCGCGCTCGACGTCGCCATGCTGAGCCGCGCAATTCTGCAGGACGAGCCGCAGATCCTGAACATCTCCAAGCTGCCGAACTACACGTACGACAACATCACCCAGACCAGCTGGAACCCGGTTCTGGCGGTGGACCCCACCGTGGACGGGCTGAAGACCGGCCTGACCAACGAAAGCGGGCACTGCATCGACGCCACGGCGGTGCGCGGCGACATGCGCCTGATCGCCGTGGTGATGGGCGGTCCCTCCTGGCACGCCAGCACGGGGGCCATCGAGGCGCTGCTCGATTACGGCCAGAAATTCTACACCGATACGGCCATTTCCACCGCCGGCCAGCAGATCGCCACACTCAAGAGCCCAGCGCTGAATTCCGGCATGGTCCCGGTCGGCGTCGCGCAAACGCTCGACCTCACCCTGCCCTCTGACGGCGTCTCCAAAGTGGCGTACAAGATCACCTATACGGCTGACCTGACGCCGGGCGTAACCAAAGGCGAAACATTGGGCACGGTCACCTACACGCTGGACGGCAAGACGCTGGGCACCAGCGCCGTGGTCGCCCTGACCGATTCCCCGCCCGCGAGCCTCGTCACCAAACTGAAGCTGAAACTGAGCAGATACCTATGAGCGACACACCTCCCGATCGCCTCTCGATCGATCCCGACAGCCCGCACTATAACGAGGCCCTGCTCGAACGCGGCATCGGCATCCGCTTCAACGGCGTCGAGAAAAACAATGTCGAGGAATATTCCGTGTCCGAAGGCTGGGTGCGGGTGGCCGTCGGCAAAAGCGTCGACCGCCACGGCAAGCCGCTGACCATGCGGCTCAAAGGCACGGTCGAGCCCTATTTCCGCGATGCGGAAAAGTAAGAAAGGCTACTTTTTGTGAACAAAAAGTAGCAAAAAAACTTTGTTCATCTGGGCCGTGCTGGTTGCACCGCCACCGGCCCAGTTTAAAAAAGTTTTTGCGCCGCTTTTTTCAAAAAGCGGCCCTTCCTTACTTTGGCCTCACCATGTCGAACCGGGCATCCGGCGCGATCGCCGCATAGGCCGACGGGCCGCCCGCGCGCAGGATGATCTCCGCGCCGAACGTATCGAACAGGCCGTCCTTGAGCAAAGCCGGGTCGATATGCACGCCGACCACCTCGCCCAGCACCAGCCAGGTCGGGACCAGCGCGCCGGTCGAACTCTTCAGCTGGACGATATCGGCCAGTTTGCACTCGAAATGCACCGGGCTGGCGGCCACGCGCGGCGGCGCCACCAGGCGTGACGGCGCTTTGTCCAACCCGGCCAGTTCGAATTCATCCACCCCGTACGGCACGGAAGCCGAAGTCGCGTTCATTTGCGTGGCCAGCTTGCGGGTCGCCAGGTTCCACACGAATTCGCGCGTCTCTTGCACGTTGCGCACCGAATTTTTCGGGCCGGTGCTGGCAAAGCCGACGATCGGCGGCGTGTAATTGAAGGCGTTGAAAAAACTGTACGGGGCGAGATTCACCCTTCCATCGGCGCCCCGGGTCGAGACCCAGCCGATCGGCCGCGGCCCGACGATGGCGTTGAACGGATCATGCGCCAGCCCATGCCCGGCGGTGGGTTCGTAAAAATACATGGTCATCGTCGGCTCCGTGTGTATGAGCGGTGTCATCCCCGGCGCGGAGCCGTCAATCGCCGGCGAGCCGCTCTGCGGAAATGATGACCTGAGCGTAGGCATAAGGATATTCGTCGGTCAGCGAGACGGCGATGTGCGGCGCATGACCCGGCGGGATCAGCGCCGCGAGCCGCGCCAGCGCGCCGCCATGCAGGGTCATGGTCGGTTGGCCACTGTCCAGGTTCGTCACACGCAGATCGGAGAAGAACACGCCGTGCCTGAACCCGGTGCCGAGCGCCTTGGCGCAGGCTTCCTTCGCGGCGAAGCGCTTGGCGTAGCTGGCCGCCCTTGCCTGTGGCCGCCGCTCGGAGCGCGCCCGCTCCACCTCGGAGAAGATGCGGAAGGTGAAGCGCCCGTCAAAGCGCGCCAAAGCGGCTTCGATGCGACGAATGTCGCAAATGTCGGAACCGAGGCCGATGATCATGCCTTCGCGCGCTCCACCTGGGCAATGCCGGCGGCGCCACGCAGCCCGCCGATAACCTGCGACAGATGCCGGACGTCGCGCACCTCCACATCGACGAGCGCCTCGAAAAAGTCCTGCTGCCGGTGCACCACCTTGAGATTGGAAATGGCGCCTTCCTGCTTGGCGACGGCGTTCGTCAAGCTTGCCAAAGCCCCGGGATTGTTGCTCGCAATGACGCTGATGCGACCGATGAAACGGCCGGACTTGCGGTCGCTGCGGGCGATGACATTGTCGTCCCAATCGACGTCGATATAGCGCTCGGGCGTGGCGGCAAAGGTTTCCAGCGTCGCGCAATCCTTCGTATGGACCGTGACGCCCTTGCCGGTGGCGACGATGCCGACAATCTTGTCGCCGGGCAGCGGGTGGCAGCAGCCGGCGTAATGCACATCCATGCCGGCGACGAGGCCGGTGACCGCCATGCCGGTATCGGCCACGCCGGCATGGCGCGGCGAGCGCGCGGTGAGCGCCTGGCCCATGAAGCCCGGCAGCATGCGCGGCGCACGCTGCTCGCGCAGTTCCGGATAGGCAGTGTGAACCACCTCTTTGGCGCCGATAATGCCCGTATCGACCGCGATATAAAGATCGTCGAGCGATGCCTGCTTGAGCGTCTTTGCTGCGGCTTCCAGGACTTTTTCCGAACCGTCCACGCCTTCCTGACGGAAGGCCTTGGCCAGGGCGGACTTGCCGGCATCGCGATGCTGCTCGCGCATCTGCTGGGCCAGGAAGCGGCGGATGCGCGCACGCGCCTTGCCGGTGACGACAAACCGCTCCCAGGCTGGCGACGGCGTGCCGCCGCGCGCGGTGAGAATCTCCACCTGGTCGCCATTTTGCAGCTCATAGCGCAGCGGCATCAGCCGGCCATTGATGCGCGCGCCGACGCAGCTATCGCCAATCTGGCTGTGCACGGCATAGGCGAAATCAACCGACGTGGCGCCGCGCGGCAGCTGGATCAGCTGGCCCTTCGGCGTGAAGCAGAACACCTGGTCCTGGTACAGTTCCAGCTTGGTATTTTCGAGAAACTCGTCCGGGGCGGAGGAGTTCTCGAGAATTTCGAGCAGGTCCTGCACCCAGCGGAACCGTTTCAGGTCCGCCGGCGTGGCATCGGCCTGCTTGTAGAGCCAATGCGCGGCGACGCCGTTTTCCGCGACCATCTGCATGTCTGCGGTGCGGATCTGGATTTCGATTTTCTGGTTGCGCGGGTGGCGCAAGGTCACGCCGGTATGCAGCGACTGGTAGCCGTTGGCCTTGGGCGTCGAAATATAGTCCTTGAACCGCCCGGCGATCACCGGGTAGGCGGCATGGATGGCACCCAGCGCCACATAGCAGGCCTCGCGCGTCGGCACGATGATGCGGAAGGCCATGATGTCGGAGAGCTGCTCGAAGGCGACAATGCGCCGCTGCATCTTCTCCCAGATGGACTAAGGCGATTTTTCGCGCCCGGCAATTTCCACCACCTCAATCTCGGCCTCACGGCAGACGCGTAAGAGTTCCTGGCGCACCTCCTCGATGACGTCGGCCCCCTGCCCGCGCAGAAAATTCAGGCGCGCCTGGATCGTGTCGTAGGCCTCGGGGTCAAGTTCGGCGAACGAGCGGGTCTGCAGCTCGGTCTTCACCGATTCCATGCCGATGCGCTCGGCCAGCGGCGCGTAAATCTCCATCGTCTCGCGCGCGATGCGCTGGCGCCGCTCAGGCGCGCGTACGGCATTGATGGTGCGCATATTATGCAGACGGTCCGCGAGCTTGACGATGAGCACGCGGATATCCTTGCTCATCGCCAGAACCAGCTTGCGGAAATTCTCCGCCTGCTTGGTGCGGTCCGATTGCAATTCCAACCGGGTGAGCTTGGTGACGCCGTCGACCAGACCGGCCACCTCGGCGCCGAAGCGCTTCTGGACGGCGGTCAGCGTGACCGGGGTGTCCTCGATCACGTCGTGCAACAAGGCGGTGACAATGGAGGACGTGTCCAGCTTGTAGCCGGCCAGAATTGTCGCCACCGCCAGAGGATGGGTTATGTAGGGCTCGCCATTGTCGCGCTTCTGCGCTTCGTGGGCATGGAAGGCGACGCCATAAGCGTCGTCGATGACCGCCGGATCGATCTTGCTGTCATAGGCGGCAATGCGTGAAAGCAGGCCGCTCAGTTCCGGATGCGGACTGGCGCTGGCCAGCCCCTCGGGGGCAAATGGCAGGCTTCGGCTCCAATAGCCTGCCATGGCACGACTCAGCGGCGGGTCTTGCCGCCGAGCTCTGCCTCGATCGCAGCCTGGATGTCCTCGGGCGACATTTCCTCGCCCTCGGCAGCCATGGCGGCGGCCTCTTCCTCGGCGGAGACATCCTGCAGGCCGAAAATATTCTGGTCGGTCGGGATCAGGTCGAGCACTTCCTCATCCACCGGCTCCGGCTCGGGAACACGGGACAGGGATTTCACCAGATCCTGCTCCAGCGCGGGCAGCGTCAACGTCTCTTCCGCGATCTCACGCAGCGCGACCACCGGATTCTTGTCGTTGTCCCGGTCGATGGTGAGCTGTTCGCCGCGGCTGATATTGCGGGCACGCTGGGCCGCCAGCAGAACCAGTTCAAACCGGTTCGGCACTTTCAAAACGCAGTCTTCAACGGTGACGCGGGCCATCCGATACGCTCCAGGCAGAGAATTGAACGCGTGATCTACCAAGCGCGCCGCCGCGATGCAAGCCTGAAGCCATTTTTGGCAGGCTGATCAGCCTTTTGCCCCGGTTTCGACGCGGTTCAATCGCTGTTTTGTGCCCAAAGGGAGATCTCTTGCCCCGGCAACGCGGCGAGCAGCGCGCTAATGCTGCTCCCGGACTGCGGATGCCGCCAATCCGGCGCCACATCCCCGATCGGCCGCAGCACGAAGGCGCGCAGATGCGCGCGCGGATGCGGTAGGATCGGATCAGGGCTGCCGCGCACCAGGCCGTTGAGGTCGATGATATCGAGATCGAGGGTGCGCGCCGCATTCGGCACCGACCTCTGCCGGCCGTATTTGTTTTCAATCGCTTGCAGCTGCGTGAGCAGCCAGGCCGGATCGGCATCGCCCTCCAGGCGCACGACCCCGTTGCAATAATCCGGCTGCTCCGAACGCGGAATTGACGGCGAGCGGTACCAGGAGGACGCGGCAACGAAACTCAAACCGGGAATTTCGCGAACGTCCGCGGCGGCGGCGCGACATGTCTCAATCGGCAAAGCGCCATTCAAACCGGGCAAATTTGCGCCCAGCGCCACCAAAATCATTGCACAAGCCCCCGCACGCCAAAACCTTTTCAAGATACGTAAGCGGCTCTTATCTAACATTTTGCAGAGATGTATATATGAAAATTTACAGAGGACTTTTGAGTGAAAAGAGCAGTGTTATGAGATTCGCCGCGCAAGAACGGACCGCGTTGTTCATCGACGGGGCAAATCTCTATGCGGCGACGAGAAGCCTCGGCTTCGACATCGATTATCGCAAGCTCCTCGATTACTTCGGCGTGAACCTGAATTTGATCCGCGCCTATTATTATTCGGCGCTGCTGGAAACCGAGGAATATTCCCCGCTGAAACCGTTGACGGACTGGCTGGCCTATAATGGCTACAGCCTGGTGACCAAGCCGGCCAAGGAGTTCACCGATGCGCAAGGACGGAGACGGATCAAGGGAAACATGGATATCGAGCTGGCGATCGACATGCTGGAGCTGGCGCCGCGCCTCGACCATGTGATCCTGTTCTCCGGCGATTCCGATTTTCGCCGTCTGGTCGAGGCGGTGCAACGCAAAGGTGTGCGCGTGTCGGTCGTCTCCACGATCAGGACAAGCCCGCCGATGATCGCCGATGAATTGCGGCGCCAGGCCGACCAGTTTCTTGATCTGGCCGACATCGCCCCGGAATTCAGCCGGCGCACCAGCGAGCCACGCGGCCGCATGAGCCGCAGTGAAACCGACGGCTGATCGCGGTCGCAGCAGCTCTGAAATGCCAGAAATCACAAGCCATGTCGCCGCGCCTGCGGCGCTGACAAATCCGGGCCGGGATTGCGGCTTATGCCCGCGTCTGGTCCTCTACCGCACGGAAAATCGGGCCAAGGAACCGGCCTGGCATAATGCGCCGGTACCGAGTTTCGGCGCGCTGGACGCGGAACTTCTGATCGTCGGCCTGGCGCCCGGCGTGCGCGGTGCCAACCGCACCGGCCGTCCCTTCACCGGCGATTATGCCGGCCTGCTGCTCTATCACACGCTGATCAAATTCGGCTTCGCCACCGGCGATTATCAGGAGCGGCCAGATGACGGGCTGCGCTTGCACAACTGCCGCGTCACCAATGCGGTGCGCTGCGTGCCGCCGCAGAATCTGCCGACGCCGGCGGAAAATAAAAGCTGCAACGCGTTCCTCAAAGCGGAAATCGCGGCCATGCCGCGCCTGCGCGCCATCCTCACCTTGGGCACCGTCGCGCATCTGATGAGCCTGCGCGCGCTGGGCGCACGTGCCGCGGCACATAAATTCGCCCATGGCGCCATGCATGAAACAGGCGGCGTGCGGCTGTTCAACAGCTATCATGTCTCGCGTTACAACACGAGCACGCGCCGACTCACCCAGGACATGTTCGAAGAAGTTGTTGGTGAGATCAGGGATTTTATCGGCACAGCCGCTTAAGAAAGAAAGCACTTCTTTTTTGAAAAAAAGAAGCAAAAAACTTTTTTAAACTTGGGCCGTGCTGGTTTCAGCGCCTCAGGCCCAGCGTCGAAAAAGTTTTTGCGCCGCTTTTTTCAAAAAGCGGCCACTTTCTTTTTTACCTGTTACGCAGCAGCCTAGCCTTATCCCGCTGCCAATCCCGCGCCGCGACCGCCTGCCGCTTGTCGTGCTTCTGCTTACCTTCGGCGATGCCGAGCGTAACTTTCGCCAGACCGCGCTCATTGAAATGGATGTCGAGCGGCACCAGCGTCGCGCCCTCGCGGGCGACCGCGCCGAGCAACTGGCCCCGTTCCTTCTTCTTGACCAGCAGCTTGCGGGCGCCGCGCACATCGAAGCGCGACAGCACACCGTTCTGGTATTCCGGAATATAGGCGTTGAAGAGATAAAGCTCGCCGTCGCGCTCGCCGGCCCAGGCCTCGGTGAGCGTGGCGCGGCCGAGGCGCAGCGATTTCACCTCTACGCCCCTCAGTACGATGCCGGCCTCGACCGTGGAGAGAATCTTATAGTCGAACCGCGCCTTGCGGTTCTGCGAGGCGATGCCGTGCGAGATGTAACCCGACTTGGACTTGGCACTACCGGTCAATTCAGCAATCCTGCTTCCCTCATCGCCGCGCGCACCTTCTCGGCGGTGGCGGCGCTGACCGGGGCCACCGGCAGACGGCTGGTGGCGGTGCCGAAGCCGAGCAGCGAGGCCGCGTATTTCACCGGGCCGGGATTGGTCTCGACGAACATCGCATCGTGCACCGGCACCAGACGCTGCTGGATCGCCATCGCTTGGGCGATTTCACCTTTGGCCCAGGCCGCATGCATCTCGGCGCAGAGCCGCGGCGCGATATTGGCGGTGACGGAGATGCAGCCATGCCCGCCGGCGGCGAGGAAACTAAGGGCCGTATGATCCTCACCGGAAAGCTGGTTGAAGGTGGCCCCGCAGGCGCGGGTGGTGTGCAGCGGCCGGGTCAGGTTCGCAGTCGCGTCCTTCACGCCGACGATGTTCTTCTCCTGCGCCAGCCGCGCCATGGTCTCAACCGACATATCGACCACCGAACGGCCAGGAATGTTGTAAATGATCACCGGAATGTCGGTAGCATCGATGATCGCCTTGAAATGACGGTACAGGCCTTCCTGGGTCGGCTTGTTGTAATAGGGCGTGACAACCAGCACGGCGTCGGCACCGGCCTTCTGCGCGTGCGCCGCCAGGCTGATCGCCTCGGCCGTGGAGTTGGAACCGGCACCGGCAATCACCGGCACCCTGCCCTTCGCCTTGGCGATGGTCAGCTCGACCACGCGCTCATGTTCCTCGTGCGACAGGGTCGGCGATTCGCCGGTCGTGCCGACCGGAACGAGTCCCTGCGTGCCCTCGGCGATTTGCCAGTCGATCAGACGCGCCAAAGCGTCTTCATCAATGCGCCCGTCGGCATGCATCGGCGTCACCAAAGCGGTCAGAGATCCGTGAAACATTGCTTTTCCCCATGACAGGCACCGGCCCTCCCGGCCCTGCGCGCGTACAACACCACGTAATCCTGCGGGGGATGGCCTGCAACCCAGGGCCTGCTAGAACGGCACTTATGAAAATTCTTGGCGTCCTGCTGTTCGCTGCTCTGCCCGCCCTGGCCTGGGCGCAGGGTCCTGCGTCCCCGCAAATCATGACCGATGTGTATGCCGGGAATTTCAACGCCGCCTCCGCCCTGGCGGCGGCCACCGGCGATCCGCTGACACAAAAGCTGGTAACTTTCTTCCGCCTGCTCGATCCAGGCGGCGGCACGGCGGATGAGATCCGGGCCTTCATCGCGCAGAATCCGGACTGGCCGGAACAGGGGCTGCTGGCTCTGCGCGAACAACAGGCGGAAGGGATTGTCCCGCGGCAAGTTCCGGAAGTGAAACCAGCGTTCCTGCAGCAGGTCGAAGCGCTGCACGAGGCGGGGCAAGACCAGGCCGCCGCCCAGCTGTGGGCATCGCAGGGCAAGGCGGCCGCCGCCGCGGCCGATGCCGGCCAGCGGCTGATGTTCTGGCCCGCGCAGAACGCGCTGGCCCGCGACCTGCTCGCCGCCGGCGATGCCAAGGATGCCTATAAGGTGGTGATTGCCGTGGACCCGCCGATTGCCGGGGCGCAGGCGCGTGAACAAATCGCCGACCGTGATTTTCTCGCCGGTTTTTTACTCCTGCGCTTCCTGCATGAGCCTCAGGAAGCAGCGACCTGGTTCACGGACCTCGCAAGCTCCTCCACCGCCGTGATCACCCAGGCGCGCGCCTGGTATTGGCTGGGGCGCAGCGAGACCGGCGCCACGGCGCAGGCCGATTACGCCCGGGCCGCGCAGTATCCCGATACCTATTACGGACAGCTCGCCGCCCTGGCGCTTGGCGACACGCCGCAACAGCTCGCAGCGCGGATTCTTCACGCCGGCGAGCCATCCTTCACGGCGCGGCAGGTGCTGGATTTCGCCATGATGGAGCTGCCGCGCGCCGCAGTGCTGCTGATGCAGATGAACGACCCGCGGGATGCGCAAATCTTTCTCAACCGGATCGGCGTGGTCGCTGCGGATGATCGGACCCGGGAGCTGGCGGCCCGGCTGGCGCTGGGGCTTGGCCTGCCCTCGAGCGCCGTATCGATCGCGCGAACCGCCGGCGTCGCCGGGCAAATGCTGGTGCGGCAAGGCTGGCCGATGCCTGTCGACCCGCCGGCAGACCTGCCCTCGGCCGTCATTTACGGCATCATGCGCCAGGAAAGCAGCTTTAATCCGAATGTGGTCTCCGGCGCTGGCGCGGTCGGGCTGATGCAACTGATGCCGGCCACGGCGCGGCACACCGCCCACCACGACGGCATCCCGTATCGCGGCAATCTTTTCGATCCGCAGGAGAACATGCGAATCGGCAGCGCCTATTTCGATGGGCTGATCAATGATTTCGGCGAGTGCCTGCCGCTCGCCATCGCCGCCTATAATGCCGGCCCCACCAATGTCGCCCATTGGCTAGCCACCAACGGCGACCCCGAGCTTGGCAGTCGTGCCGGCGGCGCCGATATCATCGACTGGATCGAGGAAATTCCCTTCGCCGAGACCCGCAATTACGTGCAGCGCGTGGTCGAGAGCATTGTCGTCTACCAGGCCCTGCTGCATGGCTCGACGGACGACCCGCTGACGCGCTGGATGCAGAAATGACAATTCCGCGCTTGCTCGCGAGCGGTTTTTGCGCCGGCTATGCACCAGCCGCGCCGGGCACGGCGGGGTCCGTGGTCGGCTTGCTCATCGGCGCCACCCTCCTCACTGCGGGCCACCTGTTTCTGGTGGCCGGCATTCTCGTGGCCAGCATGGCCGGCCTATGGTCGATTGCTGCGCTCAATGAAGGACAGGCCGATCCGGGCTGGATCGTCATCGATGAAATCGCCGGGCAGATGATCGCGCTGCTGGCGCTGCCGCATGTCTCGCCCGCTGGACTGGTTCTGGCCTTCATCGCTTTCCGCTTTTTCGACATCTCCAAGCCCGGCCCGATCGGCTGGGTGGACGGCCGCCACGATGTCTGGGGCGTCATGGGCGATGACTGGCTGGCCGGAATCGCCGCGGCGATTCTTTTGCTCCTGATCCGCTTGGTGTGGCCGCTATGAGCGCCGAGACCCTCGCGGCCAAGCTGGTGCAGCACTGCCGCACGAAGGGGCTGACCTTGGCGGCCGCGGAAAGCTGCACGGGCGGCATGGTCGCCGCGGCCATTACCTCGGTGCCCGGCTCATCCGCGGCGTTCGACCGTGGCTTCGTCACCTATTCCAACGAAGCGAAAAGCGAGCTGCTGGGCGTGCCGGCGGCGCTGATCGCTTCCGTTGGGGCGGTGTCGGAGGAAGTGGCGCGGCACATGGCCCAAGGCGCCAAGCAACGAGCCGGGGTGGATGCGGCGGTTTCGGTCACCGGCGTCGCCGGGCCGGATGGCGGCAGCCCGGAAAAGCCGGTCGGTACGGTCTGGTTCGGGCTGGCCGCCGCGGATGGGCAGGTTTTCACCCACCACAAGCTGTTCCCCGGCGATCGCCAGGCCATCCGCGCCGCCAGCACCTTATATGCCCTGCAGCTATTATGGGATGGAGTAAATTCATGAGTAAGAACCTTGGCGTTTGGGACAAAGCCAAACGCGATGGTCGCAAGATGACCATGATCACTGCCTATGACTATCCGTTCGCGCGGATGGCAGACGCGGCGGGGATCGATGCGATTCTGGTCGGCGATTCGCTTGGCATGGTGGTGGCCGGCGACGCCGACACGCTGCGCGTCAGCCTGGAACAGATGGAATACCACACCAAGATCGTCGCCAAGGGCGTGCAAAAGGCGCTGTTGATGGCCGACCTGCCGTTCGGCAGCTACGAGCAAAGCCCGGCCCAGGCGCTGGCCAGCGCCGCGCGGCTGATGAAGGCCGGCGCCGACATCGTGAAGCTGGAAGGCGGCGAGGCCATGGTCGAGACCGTGGCCTATCTCTCGGCGCGGGCGGTGCCGGTCTGCGCCCATATCGGGCTGACGCCGCAGCATGTACGGCAGTTCGGCGGCTTCAAGCGCCAGGGCAAGACGCCGGAGGCGGCGGCGCGGCTACTGCAGGACGCAGTCGCTTTCGCCGAGGCCGGCGCGCGCATCGTGCTGATGGAGGCCATCCCCTCGCCGCTCGCCAGCGACATCACGCAGCGCCTCGCCGTGCCGACCATCGGCATCGGCGCCGGACCCGGCACGGACGGCCAGGTGCTGGTGCTACATGACGTGCTGGGCCTGAACCAGGACCATGTTCCGGCCTTCGCCAAGGCCTATCTGGAGGGCGCGAAGCTGATCCAGAAGGCGATTTCCGGCTACGCCGAAGAGGTCCGTAATCAGGCGTTTCCCACGGCCTGACGTAAAGGAGGAAGTGGCCGCTTTTTGAAAAAAGCGGCGCAAAAACTTTTTGTCCTTTGGCCCATTGGCGCTCAAGCAAAACGGCGCCAACAGGCGCCGTTTTAAGTTCTGGGGTCCGGGGCCTCCCGGCCCCGGCGGGGTCAAGGGGCGGAGCCCCTTGCCTTCCTTGCGCCTTTAAGCCGGCACCGGTCCCAGTCCGCCCGGCAGGTCCGGACGCGGCGCGGAAGTCGGCACCGAAGCGCGGCTCCTGTCGGCAGCGGGCTCGTCGACCACCTTGCGGACGATCTTTTCGCCGCGCAGCACCTGCTGGATCTCATCGCCCGAGAGCGTCTCATATTCCAGCAGGCCATTGGCCAGCGCCTCCAGATCCTCCCGGCGTTCGGTGAGGATGCGCTTGGCCTCGGCATAAGCGTGGTCGATCACGGCCTTGATCTCGTTGTCGATCTCGCGGGCTGTGGCTTCGGACACGTTCTTGTTCTGCGTCACGGAGTGGCCGAGGAACACCTCCTGGCCGTTATCGCCGTACGAAATCATGCCGAGTTTTTCTGACATGCCCCATTCGGTGATCATGCGGCGGGTGGTGTCGGTCGCCATCTTGATGTCACCGGACGCACCGTTGGAAACCTTGTCCGGACCGAAGACGATCTCTTCCGCGGCACGGCCGCCCATGGCCATGATCAGCTGCTGCAGCAGCTTGGCCTTGCTGGTGGAATAACGATCACCCTCAGGCAGCGACATCACCATGCCCAGCGCACGGCCGCGCGGGATGATGGTGGCTTTGTGCACCGGATCGCATTCCGGCAAGGTGATCGAGCAGATCGCGTGGCCGCCCTCATGATACGCGGTCATGCGCTTCTCATCGTCGGACATGACCATGGAGCGGCGTTCGGCGCCCATCATCACCTTGTCCTTGGCGTGTTCGAACTCGGCCATGGCAACCACGCGCTTGCCGATGCGGGCCGCATGCAGCGCCGCCTCGTTGACCAGGTTGGCAAGGTCGGCGCCGGAGAAGCCGGGGGTGCCGCGCGCGATGGTCTTCGGATCCACGTCGGAGGCCAAAGGCACTTTACGCATGTGCACTTTGAGGATTTTCTCACGGCCCATCACATCCGGGTTCGGCACCACGACCTGACGATCGAAGCGACCGGGACGCAGCAAGGCCGGATCAAGCACATCGGGACGGTTGGTGGCGGCGATGAGGATCACGCCCTCATTGCTTTCGAACCCGTCCATCTCGACCAGCATCTGGTTCAGGGTCTGCTCGCGCTCGTCATTGCCGCCGCCGAGGCCGGCGCCGCGATGACGGCCGACCGCGTCGATTTCATCGATGAAAATGATGCACGGCGCATTCTTCTTGCCCTGCTCGAACATGTCGCGCACACGGGAGGCGCCGACGCCCACGAACATTTCCACAAAATCCGAGCCGGAGATGGTGAAGAACGGCACGTTCGCCTCACCCGCGATGGCGCGGGCCAGCAGCGTCTTACCGGTGCCGGGCGGGCCGACCAGCAGGCAGCCTTTCGGAATTTTGCCACCCAGGCGTTGGAATTTCTGCGGGTCGCGCAAGAATTCCACAATCTCCTGCAATTCGCCCTTGGCCTCATCGATGCCGGCGACATCCTCGAAGGTGATGCGGCCTTGTTTCTCGGTCAGCAGGCGGGCGCGGGACTTGCCGAAGCCCATGGCGCGGCCGCCACCGGACTGCATCTGCCGCATGAAGAAGATCCACACCCCAATCAGCAGCAGCATCGGCGCCCAGGAGATCAGCACCTTAAGGAAGGGATTCATCGTATCCCCTTCCGGCCGAGCCTCGACATGCACGTTCGCGGCCACGAGCTGACTGACCAGGGACGGATCGTTCGGCGTATAGGTCTCGAAGTTCTTGCCGTCCTTCGTGGTGCCGGTGATGTCATGGCCGGCAATCGTGACATCCTGCACCTGGCCGTTCTTCACCTCATCCAGGAAGCTGGAATAAGCGACCGGCGTGGCGTTGGGCGTGGTGGTGGACGGTTGAAAGACGTTGAACAGGACGACCAGGAACAGCGCGACCACAACCCAGAGGGCAATATTTCGACCAAGATTATTCATCTAGCCTCTATCCAATTCTTTCATACAGACGCCACCACAGGTTTGCGGCTTTGAATTGATCATGATGTAAGCACTCTGCACTGAATTCCCAGCACAGTACAAATAAATTGCCTTCAGCCAAAGAATGGGAGGGATGTAACAGGAGCAGGTGGCAAAAATTGCGCCTGGACCGGAAACATCAGCGCCGCTTCACCGGGCCCACGCAAGCACGGCATGGTCTGCAACACAATCGTTGGCAAGCCGTTGAATTTGCGAAACTGCGCGGCATCCGCCCCGAGTGCACCAACCCAGCTGCCCGGCGGGGGCTGCATGTCCAGCCGGAAACGGTGGTCCCAGATCACGCTTGCGCGAGCCTCCGTGGGCGGCGCGCAGGCGGCGGGCTCGCGGCATAGCAGCCAACCGGAACCTAACCGGCCCGCCGCCAGAATGCGCACGCCGCCCAGCGTCGCCGGGCGCAGCTTTTTCGCCAGGGCCGCCACCGCCGCCTGGCGCGGCTTGTGCGTTGCGCCGCCGATGCTCCGCAGCAGGGCGGCGAGCGCCAAGGGCGGCGTGGCCGGCGCATCGAGCCGGGCAAATCCCTGTCCCCAGAATGTCGCAGCCTCGGCGAGAAACGCGGCCGCCTCCGTCTCCTGCGCCCGCCGCGCCGCCACCACGGCTGCGGTAGCGGCCGGCGCGACCCCGTCCTGGCGAAAACGGACGCGCTCGAAACGGCGCGAGAGGTTGGAGGGGTCCTCGACCCATTCCATCCCGCGCGCGCGCAAATAGCCCCGCAACGCGTCCGGCATGACGCCGAGCAGCGGCCGAAGCAAAATCACATCGTGGCGGGCGGACCAGGCGGGCATGCCTTCAGCGCCGCCGGTGCCGCGCGCGGCCCGCATCGCCACGGTCTCTGCCTGATCGGCGGCATGATGGCCGAGCAGGAGATGCGGCCGTCCGGCCGCATGCGCGGCGCGCCCAAGAATTTCATAACGCGCCGTCCGGGCCCGCTCCTGCAAGCCTGGCCCGTGCAGATCGGAAATGGTCAGAACCCGGCTGGCAATGCCGCAACCTTGCAGGCGCGAAGCGGTCAGCGCCGCCTCCATGGCCGAAGTCGGCCGCAGGCCGTGATCGACGATCAGCGCCAGAATGTCGCCGCCCCGCGCCGCCGCCCAATCCTGGGCAAGTAGCGCCAGAGCGGTACTGTCCGCGCCGCCGGACACCGCCACGGCCAGACGCGGCCCGGCGGTAAAGGGGCCCAGCCGGGCCATCGCCGTCGCGAAAGCGTCCGGCAGAGCCGTCACCGGCTCATCCCCGGTACGGCAGGTTTGAGACGTTACAGGTCAGGAACACCGCGCCAGATGCCGCACGGCATTAACCCGCGCGTCCATGCCCTGGGGAAGCGTGGGGAACTGGCTGTTCAGCGAAGCCAATGTCTGACAGGCTGCCTCGTTCTGATGGATCGCTGCCAACGCGCGGGCGAGGCCGAGCAGCGAGGCCGGCGCTTCCGCACCCGCACGGTTGAGATTGTACGTCTTGTCATACGCGATCGCTGCCTCTTGCGGCCGGTTTTGCGCCGCCAGCGACTGGGCCAGCAGGAACTGCGCGCGATAGGCTTCAGGGCTGGAGCCGGCATGGCCGAGGATGGCACGGGACGCAGCTTCGGCCCCGGCAAAGTCATGCTGGTCGTAATCGTGCTGCGCCGTGCGCAGCAAAGCGCGCGGCGAGGCCGGGGCGGCCGGGCTCGGCGGCGGGTTGTTCGCCGCCCGCGGCGCCTGCATGGCCGCTTCCTGCGCCGGGCCGCGTGGCGGGGCCTGGCCGGGTGCCGGTCCCTGGCCCGCTTGCCCCTGGCCGCCCTGGCCATTCGTCATCTGGAATTTCAGATCCCCGATTTCCTGTTCGGTCTGGGCATGCTGGGTGTTGACCTGATTCTGCAGGGTATCGACCTCGCCGTGCAGGCTCTGCACCTGCATTTGCAGCTGGGACACCTGGTTCAGCAACGAGGCGACCATGCCGCCCTCGGGCGCCGCGCCGGATGAGGACGGCGGCGGTGCCTCCTGCCCCCCGCCCAGGACCGACCCGCCATTGCCGCCGTTATTCGGCGACTGCTGCAACTGCTGCACCTGCTGCTGCAATTGCAGAATCTGGTTTTCCAACGCGATGCCCTCCTGGCTCTGCACGATCGGCTGAGCATGAGCGGCGAAGGGCAGCAGGGCAGCGAACGCGGCAACGGCGAAAAAATGGGGGCGCATGCAAGGTTCCGGGTGCTTGGACGACATAAAACCGGTTATATCCCTTTGACGGGCAAAAACAAAACCGGCGGCACCTCGTTCCCGAGGTACCGCCGGCCTGGACGACGACACGCCGATCAAGCCGGCGTGCGGGAAATGTTAGTGGCAGTTCTGCGGGTTGAAGCCCTGCACCGAGGTGATCGCGTTACGGTTCTGCTGGTAGGCCGCTTCGTCATTGCCGGCGGCAACCGGGCAGTCCTTGCCGTAGGAGACCGTCTGGATGCGCGAGGGGGAGACGCCCTGGGCAACCAGGTAGTCACGCGCCTGGTTGGCACGACGCTGGCCGAGCGCCAGGTTGTAGGTCTCGGTGCCGCGTTCGTCGGCGTTGCCGGCGACCAGAACGTTCACGTTCGGGTACTTCTTAAGCCAGGCGGCCTGACGGCTGAGGGTGGCATCCGCGTCGTTGCTCAGGGTGGACCGGTTGAACGCGTAGAACACGCGATCGCCGACGTTCGCCACCAGATCCTGCTCGCCGCCCGGCGCCGCGCCGGTGCTTGCCATACCAGCGCCCGTGGCAGTGGTGCTCGTCGTCGGGGTGGTGGAGCACGCTGCCAGCAGGGCAAGGCCGGCGAAAGCGCCCAATGCTTTGAATTTCATAGTAAAACCGATCCCTGTCCGTGATGGTGAGGTCAACTTAGTCAGTTAACTTAGTTGCGAAACCACTATGATTACGCTTCCTCGCCGGCCATACTCTGCCCGGCACAGAAGGGTCAAGCACGACACGGGGCGAAATGTCGAGATGTTTAGGGGGATTTAACGGTTTATATCCCGCTGTTGAGATTTAGTAACACTTCGCCAGCCGTCGCGCGGCCCCGGCCTGCGCTGCGGCGCTTGACATTTGCTCACTGAAAATGTCTGCCCTCCCCGACGCATTCCGCCGCCCAACGCAAACGGTCGGCATGCGGGTTGAAGGATCGTTCCTTAACGATCTAATTTTTAATCGAATTCCATCTTCGCGGCGCACGTCCAGCGGTGCTTCGGAGACCGAGATTAGGTGATGCCATGCTGACCGAGGACATGAAGCTTTCACTGCTGAACGATCTGGACCGGATCGGCCAGGCGGATGCGCAAGAGCTGGAGGCGCTGCGCGTCGCTTTGCTCGGCAAGAATGGCAGCGTCACAGCCGCGCTGAAATCGCTGGGCGGCATGCCGCCGGACGTGCGCCGGCAAGCCGGTGCCGAAGTCAATGAGATCAAGGGACAAATCACCGAGGCGCTGAACACGCGTAAAGCGGTGCTGGATGAGGCAGCGCTGAATGCCAGGCTGGCAGCGGAACGAATCGATGTCACCCAGCCGCCGCGCCCCGACGTGGCCGGCGCGATCCACCCGATCAGCCGCACCATGGAGGAAATCGCGGCGATCTTCGGTGCCATGGGGTTCTCGATCAAGGAAGGGCCGGACATTGAAAATGACTGGAACAACTTCTCGGCCCTGAACATTGCCGCGCATCATCCGGCGCGGGCGATGATGGATACGTTTTATCTCCGCGCCGCCCCGGGCAGCCGCCCGCCGGTGCTGCGCACCCACACCTCGCCCGTGCAAGTGCGCACCATGCTCGCGGCGCAACCGCCGATCCGCATCATTGTGCCTGGCCGCACCTTCCGCGCCGACCACGACGCCACGCATTCACCGATGTTCCACCAGACCGAAGGGCTGGTGATCGGCAAAGACATCACGCTCGGCCATCTGAAGGGCTGCCTGATCGATTTCCTGCGCGCCTTTTTCGATGCGCCCGATCTGCCGGTGCGTTTCCGCGCCAGCTATTTCCCGTTCACCGAACCCTCGATGGAGGTGGATATCGGCTGGAACCGCAAGACCGGCGAGATCGGCAAAGGCGGCGACTGGCTGGAGATTCTCGGCTCCGGCATGGTCCATCCCAACGTGCTGGCCAATTGCGGCATCGATCCGCGTGAATATCAGGGCTTCGCCTTCGGCGTCGGCATCGAGCGCATCACCATGCTCAAGCACGGCATCGCCGATCTGCGCCTGTTCTATGAGAGTGATGTGCGCTGGCTGCGCCATTACGGCTTCTCCGCCCTCGCCCCCGCCATGCTGCACGAAGGTTTCTAACCGCGATGAAATTCTCTCTTTCCTGGCTGAAAACCTGGCTGCAAACCGAGGCCACGCTCGAGCAGATCGTCACCACCCTGTCCGCCATCGGGCTGGAGGTGGAGAGCGTGGAGAACCGGGCCGAGAGTCTGGCTCCGTTCGTCATCGCCGAGGTGATCGAGGCGGTTCAACACCCGAATGCCGACCGGCTGCGCGCCTGCCGCGTGAATGCCGGCGGCGGCGAGCTTTCCGTGGTGTGCGGGGCGCCGAACGCGCGCACCGGGCTAAAAGCGGTGTTCGCCCCGCCCGGCGCCTACGTGCCGGGCAGCGGCATCACCCTGAAAGTGGGCGAAATCCGCGGCGTCAAATCCGAGGGCATGCTGGTCTCCACGCGCGAGCTCGGACTCGGCGAGGATCATGACGGCATCATCGAACTCCCGGCCGACGCGCCGGTCGGCACGCCCTACGCGAAATGGGCCGGGCTGGACGATCCGGTGATCGAGATCAGCGTCACCCCCAATCGCGGCGACGCGCTGTCGGTGCGTGGCGTGGCGCGTGACCTGGCGGCCGCCGGGCTCGGCACGCTGGTCGACTTTGTCCCCGGCACGGTCACCGCCTCCGGCGCCAGCACCATCCAATGGCGCAACGCGTTTCCGGAAGCCTGCCCTTGGGTGCTGGGCCGCACCGTGCGTAACGTGAAAAATGGCGAAAGCCCTGACTGGCTGAAAGCCCGCCTGACTTCGATTGGGTTGCGGCCGATCAATGTCCTGGCCGACATCACCAATTTCTTCACCATCGATCTCGGCCGCCCCCTGCACGTGTTCGACGCGGACAAGGTAGCCGGCGGCGTGCTGACCCTGCGCCGGGGCGCGGACGAAGAGTTCGTGGGCCTGCACGGCAAGCCGGTGCGCGTCGGCGCGGAAGACTGCGTGATCGCCGATGCCAACGGCGTGCAGTCCCTGGCCGGCATTGTCGGCGGCGAGGCCACGGGCTGCGATGCGGGCACCACCAACGTGTTCATCGAATGCGCCCTGTTCGACCATGTGCGCATCGCCCAGACCGGCCAGCGCCACGGCATCTTCTCCGACGCCCGGCAGCGCTTTGAACGCGGCATCGATTCCCAGCTTCTGCCCGCGGCGCTGGACGCCGCCACCTCGATGATCCTGGCGCTCTGCGGCGGCGAGGCCAGCGCTGTGTCCGAGGCCGGCGCCCGGCCGGAATGGACGCGCGAGGCCAGCCTGCGCTTCTTCCGGATCAAAAGCTTTGGCGGCTCCGAGATCGGGGCTGACGAGGCGGTGGGCGCGCTGCAGCGGCTCGGCTTTGGCGTGCTGGCGCGCGATGCGCAGCAGGTGCGGGTGC
The DNA here is from genome assembly GCA_035493735.1 of Acidocella sp. Classification (GTDB taxonomy): domain Bacteria; phylum Pseudomonadota; class Alphaproteobacteria; order Acetobacterales; family Acetobacteraceae; genus Acidocella. Next base: position 11,407 of record DATJHR010000119.1, on the reverse strand, counting down.
GTGTGCCGAGCTGGCGCAACGACATCGCCCAGCCGCCGGCGCTGGACCAGGCCGACCTCCCCGGCGCCACCAAAGCCGCCGAGGGTGCGGCGCAGATTGAGCCGGAAGTGGACCTGATCGAAGAGGTGCTGCGGCTGAACGGCATGGATGCCATCGCCCCGGTCTCGCTGCCGGTCGACGCCGTCATTCCGGCGCCGATGCTGACACCGAAGCAGACGCGCACGGCGCTTGCGCGCCGGGTTCTGGCGACGCGCGGGCTGTTGGAATGCGTGACATTCAGCTTCCTCGACCGTGAGACCGCCGCTTTGTTCGGCGATACGCCGGAGACGCTGCGCCTGGCCAACCCGATCGCCGCCGACCTGGACCAGATGCGCAACACGCCGGTGGCGCCCCTGGCGCTGGCCGCCGCCCGCAACGTCGCGCGTGGTTTCGGCGATGTCAGCCTGTTCGAGGTCGGCCCGGCCTACACAGCCGATACGTCGCAAACGCTGGTCGCCGCCGGCGTGCGAGTCGGCAACACGCCGCTCTCCGCGCTCGCCCCCTCCCGCCCCTACGACGCGATGGACGCCAAGGCCGACGCGCTGGCCGTGCTGGCCGCCATCGGCGTGCCGCTGGATGCGGTGACAACAACTCCGGGAGGCGCCTCCTTCTATCACCCTGGCCAAAGCGGCACGCTGCGCCAGGGGCCGAAGACCGTGCTGGCCTCGTTCGGCACGCTGCATCCCGGCCTCTGCCAGAAACTCGACCTGCCGCTCGGCAGCGTGGCTTTCGAGGTGTTCCTGGACACGGTGGCGGAGCCGAAGCGCCGCCGCAAAGCCGCCCCCGTGCTACCCGCCTTCCAACCCCTACGCCGTGACTTCGCGTTCCTGCTGCCCGCAGATGCCCCGGTGGAAGCGCTGCTGCGCGCCGCCAAAGGGGCGGAACGCAACGTTATCACCAACGTGGCGCTGTTCGACCGCTACCAGGGCAAGGGCGTGCCCGAAGGCCAGGTTTCGCTCGCCATCGCGGTGACGCTGCAGCCGACGGAAAAGAGCTTCTCCGAGGCGGAGCTGGAGGCGATTTCCGTGAAAATCGTTGCCGAGGTCGCGAAAAAGACCGGCGGCGTGTTGCGCGGATAAGCGAGAAAAAAGAAAGGCTACTTTTTGTGAACAAAAAGTAGCAAAAAAACTTTGTTAATCTGGGCCGTGCTGGTTTCGCCGGCACCGGCCCAGCGTCAAAAAAGTATTTGCGCCGCTTTTTCCAAAAAGCGGCTACTTCCTTACTTCCTTGCGTTCAAGGCAAACACCCTGAGCGCAGAGGCGAGTTTCTGCTCCGGCGCGCGGCCGGCATCGATCCGGGTCACCAGGGCTGCCAATGTCACCCCTTCCCCTTCCGCCAGAACCGCCAGCGCCGCCCAGAATTCCGGTTCCAGCGCGATACTGGTGCGATGGCCGGAGAGGCTGAGGCTACGCTTCTCGAGCATCACGCTCCGGCATGGCGGCGCGGCGATCAGCCTCGGCGCTCAGCGTGTAGAGCATGGCCGGGAGAAATACGAACGTCGAAATCAACACGGCCACCAGGCTGAGCAGAAGTAGAATTCCCATGCTTGCGGTGCCTCGGTCATGCGAGGCGGCAAGTGAGCCGAACGCCGTGCTCGTGGTCAGGGCCGAGAAGAGCACCGCGTGCGCCGTGGCGGAGGAGAGGAATTTGCGCATGCCGGCGCGGAAATTCATGACGAAATACACGTTGAACGAGACGCCGACGCCGAGCAGCAGCGGCAGGGCGATGATATTCGCGTAGTTGATCGACAAGCCCCATAGCTTCGCAAACAAGGCCGTGAGCAGCGTCGAGAGCGCCAGCGTCGCCAGCACCAGCAGCGTGTCACGCAGATTGCGGAACACCGCCACCAGGATCACCGCGATGGCGAGGAACGCCAATACTGCCGCCTCGCGGAACGAATAGAGGATGGTGTCGGCCGTGGCGACGGTGGAGACCGCCGGCCCACCGGCATCTGGCGCCACCTCCAGCACCGCCTTGACGAAGCGGTGCAGCCCCGCGGTGCTCTGCGCCTCTTGCGTGGGAAAGACCTCCACCCGTACCCGCCCGTCTGCCAGGAACCAGTCCGCGGCGACTTGCCGAGGCAGGCTCGCCACCGTGATCGGCTGCGCCGCCAGGCTGGTGCTGAGGCGCTGCAATTCGTCGGGGAGGAAACGGGTGATGGCGGCATTCATGGCCATCACCTTGGTGTCGCTGGCGGTCTGCAATTGCGCCAGCACGGCGGCGATGCCGAGCAGCGGCGAGCCTTTCGGCAACTTCCCCGCCACCTGCATGATGGCATCATGGGCCTTGGCCATCGCCGCGCGGATCGATGCCGCGGTGACCGCCGGCGGCGCGGAATCCGCGGCCAGGAGGGTCGGCGCCAGAATGGTTTTCGCCTGCGCCAGCATCGCCAGCTTCTGCGCCTGCCCCTCCGGCACGAAGGTGCCGCCCGACATCGTCCCCGCGGCTTCAGGCAGCTTCGCGAATCGCGCCTGCAGCGCCCTGGCCGCCGCCAGGTTCGGCGCCAGGGCTTGCGCGTAAAACGGGTTGGTCGCGGGATTGGAGATCAGCTTTTGCAGCGTGCGCATGCTCTCGCTGTTCGGGTCCTTGGTGTCGAGCGGGTTGGCGTCAAAACTCATCGTCGCCGCGCTGGCCGCCCCGGCCAGCGCCAGCACCGCAAACGCCAGCAGAACCGGGCGGCGCCCGCGCTGCAGCGCGCGGTCCATCGGCGCGCCGAACGGCAGCACCACCGGCAGCGACTCGCCACGGGGACGGAACAGCCAAAGCAGCGCCGGCAGGAAGGTGACGGTGCAGAACAGCGCGATGAACATGCCCGCCCCGGCGATAACCCCGAGCTCGGCGACCCCGACGAAGGGCGTCGGCGCGAAGGCGAAAAAGCCGCAGGCCGTGGCGGTGGCGGCCAACGCGATCTGGCCGCCGGCCTGACGCGCGGTCTCTGGAATCGCCCGCCCCAGATCGGTCAGACCATGCCGCACGTCACGCAGACGCACACAGAACTGGATGGCGAAATCCACCGCCAGGCCGATGAACAGGATCGCGAAGGCAACCGAGATCAGGTTGATGACGCCGATGAACACGGCGGCGAAGCTGATCGTCAACGCCAGGCCGAGCAGCAAGGTCGCCAGGATCGGCAAAATCAGCCGCCAGGAGCGCAGCGCCAGGAACAACCACAGCGCGATCAGCAGCACGCTGATGATACCGCCCACCACCAGCCCCTGGGTGAGCGAGGCGAACTGCTCATCGGCCAGAGGGACCTGGCCGGTATAATTGACCGTGGCGCGGCCGGCTTGCACATCCGGCAGGCTTTTCGCGATCCGCGCCAAAGTCGCCGTGGCGACCCCGCCCGGCTGCAGCGTGCCCTTATTGAGCTTGGGATGCGCCAACACGAATTCGACGTCTTGCCCGCCGACCCCGCCCGTAATCAGACTTTGCCAGGAAAGCGGCTCCGGATGGCCGGCAGCGGCGGCGGCGAGATTTTTTCGCACGCCCTCCAGGGCGGCCTGATAAGGCGTCAGGTCGGCCCCGGTGGAGACCCCCTGCGCAATCAGGCCAAGGCCGGTGAACAGGCCGCGCGCGGACGGGTCGGCCGCCAGCTGGCCAAGGAAGGGCTGCGCCGCGACGATGGAGGTCAGCAATTTGACCAGCTGGTCCGCAGGCAACAGCAACAGCCCTTCACGGGCGTAGAACGCCAATCCCGCCGGGTATTGCGACCCGATAAAATTCGCTTTGTCCTGGTTTAGCGCCGCATTCAGCGCCGCCGCGGTCTCGCGCGCCTCTTCCGGCGTCTTGGCCCGCACCACCGCGACGATCAGATTGTCGAATTGCGGAAAATTCTGGCTTTCCTGGATCTGCGCCTGCCGCCAGGGCAGCGAGCTGGCAAACAGGTCGTCGGTGTCGGAATCCATCCGCAGATATTGCGTCGAATACGCCAGGCCCGCGACCGCCAGCGCCACAAGCGCGATCACGGCTGGCCAGGCGAACCTGCGGGCCGTGTCGACGATCATGACAATCAGCCGACTGAGGGTCACAACAAAAAGACGCAAATCCCACCCTTTCCAAACACGCCGCACACATAGAGCATGATTGCCTTACATCAATCATGCTCCCATCCTGCTTTTTTTACGCGAGCGACTTTATGGCACCATAGGAACGCTGGGCGAAGCGGCTTTAGACCGCGCTGCGCTGGCGCCACGGGAGCGTGATCAGAATCCCAACCCGGCCATGACCAGGCGGCCGTAAACATCCGACAGTACGAATTGCAGCGCTTGCAGGAGCAGAATCGCCACCAGCGGCGACAGATCCACATTACCGAACAGCGGCAGGAAGCTGCGAATCGGATTAAGCACCGGGTCGGTCACCCGGGTGAGAAAATCCATCAGGGAATAAATGAAGCGGCTGCGAGCGTTTACCACACCGAAGCTGAGCAGGATGCTCAACACCGCGGCGGCGATGATGGCCAGGACCATCAAATGGATTAATTCACTGAGCAGCCAAAAAATTGCGAAGAGCATAAATTGCCTCGTGTTTTGCCGGCGCATGAGTAGCCAGGGGGGGCGCCCGTGGCAATGTTTTCGCCTTGCCTGTTGACTTCGCCCGGCAAATGCGCGAGATCGCCCACCACGATGGACCCTGTCCGCTTCATGGGTTCCGGGGCTGTAGCTCAGTTGGTAGAGCGCGTCGTTCGCAATGACGAGGTCAGGGGTTCGATTCCCCTCAGCTCCACCATGCCTCCGAGAATAAAATTTATGCGAGATCCCACGCGAGAAGCCGCTTTTGCGTTGCTGCAGGCGGTGCTGACCAAGAATACGTCGCTTGACGTGGCACTCGACGCGCTGCCGGCCATGGCGCCACGGGACAAGGCGGCGGCGCACCGGCTGGCGGCTTCGGTGCTGCGCCATACCGGCACGCTGGATGAAGTTCTGGCGGCGCACCTGCGCCGCGAACCACCGGTGCCAGTGCGGCATATCCTCTGGCTCGGCGCGGCGGCCGCCATCTTTCTCGATGCACCGGCACACGCCGCTGTGGCCACCGCCGTGGACTTGGCGCGGACCCGCCAGCTTGCCCCCTTCGCCGGGCTGATCAATGCCGTGCTGCGCAAGGTGGCCGCTTCCGGCCCCGCGGCGCTGGACGGGCTGGACATGCCGCGCCTCGACACGCCCGGCTGGGCCTGGGCGAGCTGGGGGCGCGAGGCGCGGGCGATCGCCACCGCGCACGCGCACGAGGCCCCGCTCGATATTTCGACCAAACCCGGTTTTGCGCTCGCGGGCGAAACCCTCCCGACCGGCTCCGTGCGCTTCCCCGCGGGCACGGCCGTGACCGAACTTCCGGGTTTCGGCGAAGGGGATATCTGGGTGCAGGACGCGGCGGCCGCCCTGCCCGCCCGTATGCTCGCGGTGCAGCCTGGTGAGCACGTACTTGACCTTTGCGCCGCCCCCGGCGGCAAAACGGCGCAGCTGGCCGCCGCGGGCGGCATCGTCACGGTGGTGGAACGTGACCCGGCCCGCATGGGCACGCTGAAGGCCAACCTCGCCCGGCTGGGCTTGAGCGCCGAAACGGTCCTCACCGACGCCGCGACCTGGCGGCCGGAGAAAAAATTCGCGGCGATTTTGCTGGATGCGCCGTGCAGCGCCACCGGCACGATCCGCCGCCATCCGGACCTGCTGCATCTGCGCAAGCCGCGCGACGTGCAAATGCTGACCAAGGCGCAGGATGCCCTGCTGGATGCGAGCGCTGAAATGCTCGCCCCGGGCGGCAGGCTGATCTATGCCGTGTGCTCGCTGCAGCCGGAGGAAGGGGCGACGCGGATCGATGCCGCCTGCGCCCGGCTCGGCCTCAAGCGCGATCCGCTCCACCTGCCGGAACTCCCCGAAGCGGTGACGGCACACGGCGATGTGCGCACGCATCCGGGCCTATGGCCCGAGCGCGGCGGCATGGACGGTTTTTTCATCGCCCGGCTGGTGCGGGCCTAGAGCACGACTCGCGCTATGCGGGGGCTTGCACTTGTGTCTGCACCCGCAAATGGTGCTTGATTATCGCCGCTTCGCTCCCCAAGTGACAGCACCGGCTGGGTGACATCACCGGGCCGCCTGCTTGGGCAGACCCCGGCCGAGGACTGAAAATCTTGACGACTTCGCAACCAGGCCAAAACAAAGATCAGCCCCGTGCCGCGCGCGTGAGCGCCCTGTGCTTCATCGGCTTGTTCCTGCTCGGCTTCGCCACGCGGCTTCATGACGTGGCGGCCAAGCCGTTCTGGATGGACGAGGTCACCACCATCCACCGCGCCCGCCTGCCGCTTTGGCAGATGGTCGAGAATTCGGTCTTTTTCCACCAGTTCCCGTCTTATTTCATCCTCACCTCCTGGGCACTGCATTTCGGGCATGACGAGCTTTGGGTGCGCATGCCGGCGGTCCTGTTCGGGGCCCTCTCCTGCGCGCTGGCCTTTGGCGTGGCGCGGGCGCTGGGTGGCACGCTGGCGGGCCTGACCGCCGGGCTGCTGATGGTGTTCTCGCCCGCGCAGGTACAATACGGCCAGGAGGCCCGCTCTTACACGCTGCTGATCTGCACCATCCTCGTCGCCCTCTGGGGGCTGGTGCTGCTCGCCCAGGACCCGGAAGGGGCAGCGCGGCCTCTGCGCGCCTCAGGTGGCCGGCCCGGCGCCTGGGCGGCCTATGTGCTCGGCACCATCGCCGCGCTCAACGTGCTCGGCGATTCGATTTTCTGGTTCGTCGCGGCAAACCTCGCGGGGATCGCCATTGCCTGGCGCAGCACCAGCCGGGCGCGCGCTTTCTGGCGCCACTGGCTGTGGGCGCAGCTCATCATCGTACTGTTGTGCATGCCCTGGTTCCTGGCGCTGAAGTTTTTCGGCCAGCGCGGGGCGATGGGCGGGCTGGACTGGGTGCCGCCGTTGAGCGCCGCGCGCATCTGGTGGACGCTGGCCGGGACCTATTTCATGCACACGACCAGCCTGATCGCGGTGCGGGTATTCGCCACCGGCATCCCGGGGCTGGGCTGGCTGGTGCTGCTTCTGGCCGCCGGCGGGGCCTATGCGCTGCGCCGGCAGCGCGGCACTTTGGTGGTGATCGGCGCGGCCATTCTCGTCTTGCCGCTCAGCCTGCTGGCGATTTCCACCGTCAGCCCGGTCTGGATGCCGCGCTATACGCTGTGGAGTGCGGCGCCCTTTTTCATTTGCGCGGGGCTTGGCATCACCCTGGTGCCGCGCCGGCTGCAGATGCCCGTGGTGGCGGTGATCGGCCTGCTCGCCGCGCTCAATCTGCACCCTTATTACCATGACGAGACCAAGCCGCGCTGGGACCTCGCCGCAGCGGATCTGAACACCGATCTCCAGCCCGGCGACCTGCTGCTGGTGGATGATCCCGGCGCGGTGCACATGATGAACCTCTATCTGCGGCGTCAAGGCGCGCATCTGCCGAAAACGGTCTGGACCAAGGACGTGCAGCAAGCCGCCGCCGCCCTGGCCGCGGGGCATCGCGTCTGGGCCATCCACGGGCGGATCGGCCAGGCAGATCACGAGGACCGGGCGCAGTTCCTGACCCGGATCGCTTCCCTCGGCCCGCCCAGCGCCGTGCAGCAGATCGGTCTCGATATCGTGCTGCTGCGGTTCAACGGCCTGACGAACGAAGCCGCCGACTGAGCCAGGCCCGGCGGAAACGTAGCGGAAACGTATCGGTGAGCGCTTGTGAAAACCGTGTCGGCCTGGGTACAATTCACGCCATGAACGCACGCCCGACTCGACTTCTGATCGCCCCCAGCCTCCTGGCCGCCGATTTTGCCCGACTCGGCGAGGAAACCGCGGCCGTCCAGCAAGCCGGCGCCGACTGGCTGCATCTCGACGTCATGGATGGGCATTTCGTGCCCAACATCACCTTCGGCCCGCTGGTGGTCAAAGCCCTGCGCAAGCACACCACCATGCCGCTCGACGTGCATCTGATGATCGCGCCGGCCGATCCGTATATCGCCGCCTTCGCCGAGGCCGGGGCGGACCATATCAGCGTGCATCCGGAAGCCGGCCCGCACCTGCACCGCACGCTGCAGCTGATCCGTTCGCTCGGCAAAAAAGCCGGCGTGGTGCTGAACCCGGCCACCCCGGTCGAGGCGATCGTGCATGTGCTGGATCTCGTCGACATCATCATGGTGATGACCGTGAATCCCGGCTTCGGAGGGCAAGCCTTCATCGCCTCGCAACTCAGCAAGATCGCAGCCCTGCGGCGGGTGATCGAGCAGACCGGCCGCGATATCGTGCTGCAGATCGATGGCGGGATCACGCCGGCGACAGCGCCCCAGGTGCTGGAGATGGGCGCGGACTGCCTGGTCGCCGGCACCGCCATTTACGGCACTCAAGACTATGCCAAGGCGATCACCGCCCTGCGGGCCGCGCGGCCTAACCGCCGCCCGGATGTGGCGGATGGCCCGGGATGAACCAGACCGAGAGTTTCGGCCGCAGCGCCCGCGGCTTGCTCGCGCGGCTGCAAAATCTGCGCCCGCGAAATGCCCCGGATGCCCCGGCCATCGCCGTGCGCGACCCCTGGCCGGGCGATCCCAGCCGCGGCGCCCGGCTGGTCAAGGCGGAGCTGGAACATTGCGGTGCGGTGCTGAGCCTCCACCGCACGGTGTTCCAAGCGAGCAACGCCACGCCGGTGATGCGCGCCCATGCCCATGGTTTCACCTGGCTGCGCGACCTGCGTGCGTTGGGCACCGATGCGGCGCGTTCCCGCGCCCGCGCTTATGTGTCAGCCTTCATGGACACCGAGGCCCCGGATGCCATCGCCACGGCACCGGATGTGTGCGGCGCGCGCCTGGCCGCCTGGCTCGGCCATTACGACTTTTTCGCGGCCTCGGCGGATGACGATTTCCGCCAGCGGCTGATGAGCCGGCTGGTGATGGATGCGCGCAGCCTTTCGGCCTCCCTGCCCGCCGAGGTGCTGGACGGACGGGCGCTGACGGCGCTGAAAGGGCTCGCCGCGGCGAGCGTGGCCATGCCCGATCATGTCGGCCATCTGCCCCGGGTGCTGAAATTCCTCATCCCCGAGCTCGACCGGCAGATCCTGGCCGACGGGTGCCATGTCGAGCGCAGCCCGGCGGCGCATCTGGCGGCGTTGCAGGATCTCACGGAAATCCGCGCTTTGCTGCAGGCGGGCAACACCGAACCGCCGGCCGCCCTGGTCGGCGCGATCGAGACCGTCGCCTGCGCAATGCGGGCCTTGCGCCATGGCGATGGCGGGCTCGCTTTATTCAACAGCAGCAAGGAAGATCTGGGCAGCCTGATCGACCTGGTGCTGGCCCAGGCCGGGCGCTCGCGCGGCACCATCGCCTATCTGGGCGAGAGCGGCCTGTACCGTCTCAGCACCGGCAAAGCCCTGCTGCTCATGGACGCAGGCGCACCGCCGCCGCCGGGCCAGGATCGTCTGGCCCATGCGGGCACGCTGTCGTTCGAATTTTCCATCGGCAAGGAACGGCTGATCGTGAATTGTGGCGCAGCCCCGGCCAACGGCGGCGAGTGGCGTGACGCGCTGCGCAGCACCGCCGCGCATTCGACCTTGACGATCGCCGATGTCTCCTCTGCCGAACTGCGCGAGGCCGGACTTGGCCGCCGCCCGACGCAGGTGCGGGCCGAGCGGGTGGATGCCGGCGGGGCGCAATGGATCGAGGCCAACCATGACGGCTGGGGGCAGCTCTTCGGCGCCATTCATCATCGCCGGCTCGGCTTGTTCGAGGCGGGTGACGAGTTGCAGGGCGAAGACCTCATCGAGGCGGCGCAGCCACAGCCCTTCACCATTCGCTTCCATCTGCATCCGAACGTGACAGCCAGCCTGCAACAGGACAACGAGACGGTGCTGTTGCGCACGCTCGGCGGCCAGGGATTCCGGCTGCGCGCGTTAGGCGCGCCGATCTCCATCGAGGAGAGCGTCTATTTCGGCCAGAACGAGCCGCGTCGCGCCGAACAAGTGGTGCTGACCGGGCATCAGGACGGGCCACAGCATGTGAAATGGTCGATCACCCGCGTCTGACGGCCATCGCTCAGGAAATAGAATAGCTCAGGGAGAAGCGAAACAAACATGACACGCGTGCTGCTGACGGGGGGAACCGGCTACATTGCGTCTCATACGGCCGTCGTGCTGTCCGAGCGCGGGCACGAGGTCGTGCTTTTGGATAATTTCAGCAATTGCGAGCGCGACGTGCCGGAACGGCTGCGCCGCCTCACGGGCAAAACGTTTCCGGTCATCGAGGCGGATATCCGCGACGTGCCGGCCGTGACGGCGGCGCTGCGCACGCACCCGGTCGAAGCGGTGATCCATTTCGCGGCGTTGAAGGCCGTGGGCGAAAGCGAGGCCGACCCGCTGCTTTATTACGACGCGAACATCACCGGCACGATCCGGCTGCTGCAGGCCATGCAGGAATGCGGCACGCGGCGCATCGTGTTCTCCTCCTCGGCCACCGTGTACGGCCAGCCCGACTCCTCGCCGGTCTCCGAGGACGCGCCGACCCGTGTCCAGAACATCTATGGCCGCACCAAGCTGGTGATGGAGGACCTGATCCGCGACCTGGCGCGCACCGGTAAGCTGCTGGCGGCGGCGAATCTGCGCTATTTCAACCCGGTGGGCGCGCACCCTTCGGCCATGATCGGCGAGACGCCGCGCGGCGTGCCGAATAACTTGATGCCCTACGTGACCCAGGTGGCAACCGGCGAACGGCCGCATCTCAACGTGTTCGGCAATGATTACGACACACCGGACGGCACCGGGGTGCGCGACTATATTCATGTGATGGACCTCGCCCAGGCGCACGCTTTGGCCTTGGAGCATATCTGCGCCAATGACGTCGCCCTTACGGTCAATCTCGGCACCGGGACCGGCATTTCGGTTCTGGACCTGGTCCATGCCTTCGAGCGCGCGAACGGCCGGAAAATACCGCTGAACATCGCGCCACGCCGCGCCGGTGACGTGGCGAGCAATTATGCCAACCCGGAGATGGCGGCACGGGTTTTCGGCTGGAAGGCGCAGCTGGGCGTGGAGGATATGTGCCGCGATGCCTGGCGCTGGCAGGCCAAGCGAGCCGGAATTAATGACGTCTGATGTTGAAGTGGCCGCTTTTTGAAAAAAGCGGCGCAGGCGCAAGCGAAGGAAAGACTTCTTTTTGTGAACAAAAAGAAGCAAAAAAACTTTGTTATGCTGGGCCATGGGCGTTGTCGCTGACCCAGCCCATGGCCCAGCATCGCAAAAGTTTTTGCGCCGCTTTTTTCAAAAAGCGGCCACTTTCTTTCCAACAGCCTTGTTCACAAAAAGAAGCTGCTTCTCTTTGATTGCGCCCCCGGTCCGCGATAAACGCCCCCGCATGAGCATTGAAGCGGCAG
>DATJHR010000118.1:0-3350 GCA_035493735.1 Acidocella sp. | reverse complement strand
GAACACCGGGTGCGCAAGGCGCCGGGGATTTCCTATGACGTGCCGGACGCCGATGCGGCCGGTTTTGTCAGCCTGGATGAATATTACGTCTTTTTCGGCGGACTGGACCGCTACAACTTCAAGCTCGTCGGCAAGAAGGAGATGTACGTCCCCTACAACAACAACCGTCTCTACGGCCGCCCGGTGAGCGAGATACTGGGCCGGACCCATGCCAACCCCGATGACCTGCGTTATGAGTTGCACCGGGTATGGGTTGTTGACGGCACGCTTGCATCCGGCGCGCACGACATCGTCGCGCACCGCCGCCTGTACCTGGATGAGGACAGCTGGATGGCCGTCTACAGCGATTCCTGGGACGAGGCGGGACGGTTGTGGAAATTCGGGCAGGCGACCATGTACCTGATGCCCGACGTGCCGGCCATTATCGTGGGCAGCCAGTTCGTCTATGACCTGCAGCTGGGGGGTTATGCGTTCGGCTTCGCCTTCAATGGCGAGCCATCCGCTTACAAGGTGACCGCGCCGCACCCCGCCACGCTGTTCACGCCGGAATCCTTGTCGGCCCGCTCCGTGCGCTGAGCGCCGAGCGCGCATTGTTCAGGACGTGAGGCCGGTATAGCTGAGCGTCGCCAGCCGCTGCATGGCCGCGGCGGAAACATCTCCCGCCATGACCGTGGTGATCTGGTCATCCTGCCAGATGCAGACGCGAAGGCCGCGGCGCGCGAACTGGTCGAAGCGGGCGGTGCCGTCCGACCGGCGCACGTAAAGCGTGTACAGCTGGTTCTGCGGTCCCCGATAGAGAATCTCGGCCGCCTTGTCATAGAGGTGCAGGCCGGCAAGCCTGTAGCCCATCCGGCTCAGGTCGGGAACGCGCACATTCGAGTCCGTGGCCTGGCGAAGCGCGGTATCGTAGCGCTCAACCTTGGGGCTGCCGTCGGTCGCGATAAGCTCCGCCTTCGGCGCGGTGCCCTCGCGCGCGTCCAGCGCCACATCAACCACGTCTGCGCCCTTCAGAACCGCGGCGTACTGCCAGACCAGCGGGCTGCCCGCCACCACCAGGAGCGTGGCGGCGATGGCGCCGGCCAGCCCCAGGCTCATGCGCGGGCGCGTCCGCCGGCGCGCGCGCAAGGTCCATTCGGCAGGCAGCGGACGGTCCGCCAGCGGCCCGTAAACACTCTTGAACATGGCCTTGTCGGCCTCAAAAAGCGCAACGCGCTCGGCCAGCGCGGCATTTTCGGCCAGCGCCTGGCGCACCACAAGGGCACGATCCTCGCTCAGCGCGCCGTCGATATAGGCGTGCAGGTCTTCGTCGTTGATGAGGCGCGGGTCGCTCACGGGCTTCTCTTCCGCTCGGGCAGGGGGATGATCTCCGCCGTTCTCGATTGCATCAGTTCACGCAGCCGTTCGCGGGCCCTGGCCAGCCGCGACATCACAGTCCCCAGGGGAATCTCCAGCTCGTCGGCGATTTCGCGATAACTCAATTCTTCCACGCTCACCAGCAGGAGAATCTGCCGGTGCTCGGCGCTGAGACGATTGACGGCCTGAACGAACTCCTTCATCGCGCTGTTGTCCGGCGCCGGCGCGCTCAATTCCAGGTTATCCGCCAGCTCGTTAATATCCTGCTCCCGGCCGCGCCTCCGGTTGCGCCGTATCTCGTCGATATAGAGGTGATACAGGATGCGCCGCAGCCACCCGGCGAGCCGCTCGGCTTCACGCAGCTGGGCTTCCTGGCCCAGCGCCCGCTCGATGCAGTCCTGCACCAGATCGTCCGCCAGCGCCGCATTGCCCACCAGCGCCATAGCGTAGCGCCGCAAGCCGGGAAGCTGCGCCACCAGGGCGTCGGCGAAGCCGGGTGCGCGGGTCATGGCGGCGGCCGGACAAAAGACGAGTTCATGGCGGGGGACAGTCAGCCCTGGCTGGTGAAGCGGATTTGCTTCGTCGTGTTGGAAGTTTCGGGATTGCGCCCACTGCATTTGCGAGATTGCCGGTCTGGGGGACTTTAACCTGTTTCAGTCCCCCGCTGGCCCCTAGACGTTCGGCGGAGCAATTTTATTCCGTGCCTTCGGGCCGTCCCAGCCGAACCTGTTTCGAAGCCCCTGTAAAGGCGCGCGAATCCGGCAAAGCTGGCCGGCAGGAATGGGCGACCCGCCGGGCTCCGGGGGCGGTAGCGATTCGCCCCGCGCCCTTTTTGCAAACGATTCCAATCGGGGCGGGAATAAACCAATCGGCAACCGCGTCTAAGCCTTGAAGCAACTGACGGGTCAACATGTCATCGGTGAACGGATGCAGCTCAGCACCGAAATGACACGCCTACAGCCTGGTTGTGACCCAACAGAACGAACAGCAGCCACCTATCCCTTGGTGTCTGCTGCACTAAGGCGGGCGGGAATTAACCCCAGCCCCTCGCGCATCCCGCCCGCCTTTTTTTTAGCCGTCCGGCCGCGCGGCCAATCCCCCAAGAGATGTAGCTGAAGAGATGTAGCTGACATGCCTGACGCCTTCATCAACCGCATTGCGACAGCCAATCCCCCTCATGATGTGCATGACGCATTTCTCCGCTTCGGCCAGTTGATGCTGAAGGACGACAGGCGCGGCGTCGCTCTATTCAACCGCATGGCCGATCGCAGCGGCATCACCCATCGCTATTCCTTTCTGAAGCCTCTGGGGGGCGGCGCCGTGGATACGGAAGGTTTTTATCGCCTGGGCGACTTTCCCGACACGGCGGCGCGCATGAAGAAGTTCGAGGCCTGTGCGCCCAGCCTTGCGGTGGAGGCGGTGGAGAAACTGCTGGACGGCGAGGATCGCTCGCGCATCACCCATGTCATCGTCACCAGTTGCACGGGATTTTCCGCGCCGGGTCTTGACCTGGCGTTGGTGGAGCGCTGCGGCCTGTCGCCGTCGGTGGAGCGCACCATGGTCGGCTTCATGGGCTGCTATGCGGCGATCAATGCCCTGAAACTGGCGCGGCACATCGTGCGCTCCGAACCCGGCGCGCGGGTTCTGGCGGTCAATCTCGAACTTTGCACCCTGCATCTGCACGAGACCGCCGACATGGAGGAGATTCTTTCCTTCCTGCTGTTTGCCGATGGCTGTGCCGCGGCGCTGATTTCCGCCGAGCCCAGAGGCGTGGCGATGGAGTCTTTCCATGCCGCGCTGGTGCCCGATACCGGCGAACTGATCCGCTGGCATATCCGCCAGCAGGGCTTCGACATGGTGCTGTCCGGCGCCGTGCCGGGCGCCATCCGCACGGCGCTGGCGGGCTCGCGTGACGCAATCCTGGGCGGGGCCAACAATGTCGAACTGTGGGCGGTGCATCCGGGCGGCCGCACCGTGCTCGACGCGGTGGAGCAGGC
>DATJHR010000117.1:0-2052 GCA_035493735.1 Acidocella sp. | reverse complement strand
GCGCTGAAGCGGCGGCTGCGCACCGGCACGGTGGTGAGCTACGACGATCGCAACTGGGAACTGCGCTACAGCCAGGAGCGCCGCCGCATCAGCCTCGGCCGCTGCATCGCCGTCGACATGGAGAGCGCCGCGCTGGCGACGCAGGGCTATCGCCTGCGCGTGCCCTACGGCACCCTGCTGTGCGTCTCCGACAAGCCGCTGCACGGCGAGATCAAGCTGCCCGGCGCCGCCACGCGCTTCTACGAGCGCGCGGTGAGCGAGCACCTGCGCATCGGCCTCGAGGCGATCGACCTGCTCCGCGGCGAGCTGGGCTCGCTGCACTCGCGCAAGCTCCGGGGCTTCGACGAGCCGCCGTTCCGGTAGAGCCGCGCCCCGCCGTTTACGACCGTTTTCACCGTTTTTGCCAGACTCACCGTTTATGGAGAGGCGTGAGGGTGGCCAAACGAAGAATGCGGGCTTGCTCTCGTGCTTCAGATAAGTAGTCGAAATCATAATGCGGACGATTCTGCATGAGTGCGCGCGAAGCACCTATTAAGGGCAATGGCTTCGGCTATTGCTTGAGGAACCGACGCCCGAATTGGCGGGCCAATGCCCATAATGAGACTGCGGCGCGATCGGTTATCCACAGCGCCACGCCGTAGCGCTCATTCGCGGCAATGGCGGGAGCGGAGGGGCAGGCGCGCTTTGACACCCTACCCCCTAGGGGGTAGGGTGTCCCCATGAAGCACACTTCGCATCCCGACATCATCAAGCGCTTGAAGCAGGCGCAGGGCCAACTCGGTTCACTCCTCTCCATGTTCGACGAAGGCAGGTCCTGTCTCGATCTGGCGCAACAACTTCAGGCGGTCGAGAGCGTCATTCACAACGCCAAGCGCACGCTGATCCAGGATCACATGGAGCATTGCATCGGCGACGCGGTTGGCGAGGGCGGCCTGAGCGCTGGGCAGGCGTTGCGAGAGTTCAAGTCCCTGTCCAAGTACCTTTGAGATCGGCCATGTTTGCGACGGTCAAGGAATGGCTCGGCTTCGCCGGCCAGGACGGGAGTTTCGGCCATTCACACGGCAATAGCGGCCACTCGCACGGCGGCGCTGGCGGTCATGGTCATACGCATGGCGTGATCGACCCGAGCCTGTCCTCATCCGAGCGCGGCATTTGGGCCATCAAATGGTCTTTCATCATCCTGGGCATTACGGCGGTCCTGCAGTTGGTCGTGGTCGTCACTTCCGGCAGCGTGGCGCTGCTGGCGGACACCATCCACAACATCGGTGACGCCACGACCGCCATCCCGCTGTGGATCGCCTTCGTGCTCGTCCGCCGCAAACCAACCGCGACCTTCAACTACGGCCTCGGGCGAGTCGAGGATCTGGCCGGAATGCTCGTTGTCCTCATCATCCTGTTCAGCGCCATCGTCGCCGGATACGAGGCGATCAGCCGGCTGATCCATCCTCAACCGATCACCCAGCTCGCGGCCGTCGCTGTCGCAGGCCTGATCGGCTTCATCGGTAACGAGGCCGTCGCCGTATTCCGCATTCGTGTCGGCCGTGCCATGAACAGCGCCGCGCTGATCGCGGATGGCTATCACGCCCGCACGGATGGGCTGACGAGCTTGGCCGTGGTGCTGGGCGCTGCCGGCGTATGGGCAGGCTTCCCCCTGGCCGATCCGATCATCGGGCTGCTGATCACGATCGCCATTTTCGGCATCGTTTGGCAATCGGCTAAGGCGGTCATCACGCGAAGCCTGGATGGCGTCAGCCCCGATGTTGTCGAAGAGATCCGTCATGCAGCCGAGCACGTGCCCGGCATCGGCCGGCTGGTCGAAGTCAAGGCTCGCTGGCTCGGCCACAAGCTCAACGCCGAACTGACCGTCGCGGTCGACGATGGGCTGACCGTCGCCGAAGCGAATCGGATCGCGGTCGCCCTGAAAGACGAGTTGCACGCGCACCTGCCGCCGCTGGGTCGGGCGACCGTCCAGTTCGACACGACGGGCGCCGTTCCCGCAGAAGGCGGAGCACACGCTCATCATCATGCACCGGAGCCGTTCAAGGTCGACTC
>DATJHR010000116.1:0-7445 GCA_035493735.1 Acidocella sp. | reverse complement strand
GTGGGCGAGAATCACGGCGCGGCGGGCGCGCTTGAGTTCCTGGATGGCGTGCACATCCGCCTCCATGCCGGCCCATTCAACGGGCGGGATGACGTGGCTGACACGCTGGTAAATCGGATCGAAGGGCATCGGCGCTCCTTTCGCGTTGTCTCTGATGTTAAGCATAGACGGCTCCATCGGCCTGGCGGATTCCCCCGTCAAAAAGCAGTTGTTGCCGTTCGCCCTTCGTCAGCAGGGGAAGCGCGGCCAGTCTCTGTTCCGCGTTCGCCGCGGCACCTTCCAGGAGCGTCCGCAGATGGCCGACCAGCCGCTCGATCCGGTCGTCGTCAAACAAATCAGAGCTGTATTCAATTTCCAGGTGGAGTTTGTCCCCGTTGTCGATCAAAACCAAAGTCAGGTCGAGCTTGGCGATTTTGGGTTGCGTTTGAAGCGGTTCGCAAGCGAGCCCAGGAAGTCCAATGAACTCAGCGCGGCTGTCGTGATCGCGCCAGTTCAAGGCGACCTGAAACATCGGCGAATGGCTTGGGTTTCGTTCCGGCTGGACCGTGGCCACGACCTGATCGAACGGCGCGGACCGGTGTGCATAAAGGCTGATCAAACCTTCCTGCACGCGGGCCATCAATTCCCGGAAGGTGGGGTTGCCGCTGAGGTCCGTCCGTAGAACATGGGTATCAATCAGGCAGCCGATCAGGGGCTGCAGCTCGGGCCGCTCGCGGTCGGCGATCGGAATGCCGATCAAGATATCTTCCTGGCCCGTATAACGATGCATCATCGCACTCAGGGCCGCCGCGAACACCGTAAATAGGCTGGTCTGCTGCTGCCGGCAGAGCTGTCTCAGATCTTTTGCCAGCATAGAGTCGAACTCGAACGGCTTCTTGTTGCCGCGAAACGACATGACAGCGGGTCGGAGCCGATCTGTGGGCTGGTCAAGCAATGCCGGCGCGCCGCGCAGCTTCTCTCGCCAAAACGCGAGATCCTCCTCAACACGCGCTTGCTGGGCCGGGTGCCGCAGCCACGCGGCGTAGTCGCCATATTGGATGGACAAAGGCGCGAGCGCGGAAGCTTGCCCGCGTAAGGAGGCGCCGTAGAGCATGGCGAGTTCGCGCCAGAGAATGCCAAACGAGGCGCGGTCGCAAAAGAGATGGTGCACCATAAGAATGAAGGCGTGGTCTTCCTCATCGATCTCGACGACCGTCACGCGTACGGCTGGTTCTGCTTCCAGCCGGAAGGGAAGACGAGGTTCGGTGATCAGCAACTTTGCCAGCTCGGCTTCGCGGGCGCTGGAAGCCAGGTGCCGGAGGCGGATTTTTGTGAATCTTAACGGCCAGGACTCATGAATGATCGCTGCTGGCCTTCCATCTTTAACCTCAATTGTCGAGCGCAGGGGCTCGTGTCGTTGGACAATGGCGTTGAACGCCCGCTCCAGCGCCGGGAGATCCACGGGCCCCTTCAAGCGAACGGCTTCGGCCTCATTGTAAACCGGTTCTTTGTTATTGAATTGAGCCATGAACCAGATGCGTTCCTGGGCGGGACTTAAGGGGCAGGGCTGGTTTGCGTTCCTTAGGGGGATAGGCTGCCAATCGCCACGGACGTTCAAGCCGCAGGTGTCTTCTGGCGTCATCGACCCCTGCAACCGGCGGCGCACCAGCGCTGCCAGTTGCGTGACCGTCGCATTTTCGAAGAAGTCCGAAAGTGAGAGAAGGACCGGCGTCCTTTCGCGGATGCGCGAGAGACATTGAATGGCGTGCAAGGATTGCCCGCCCAGCGCAAAAAAATTTGCATCAGCCTCGATGTGCGGCTGCGCGAGAAGGTCCATCCAGATCTCGGTGATGATCTGTTCAAATGGCAGGGAATCGCCGGCACCATCGCCCATCTCGTGCATGACCGGCTGTGCGGTGGCCGCGGCCAGTTTGGCCGCAGTTTCCGCCAAGCGCAGTCGCTGCACTTTTCCCGACGGCCCCTTCGGCAAATCCGGTACGAAATGAATGCGCGTCGGGGTCTTGAAATAGCCCAGATGACGCTCGCAAAAACGCAGCAGTTCGCGCTCGTCGCAGTCCATCCCGTCCCGCAAGACCGCGAACGCCACCACGTCCTCGCCGACATGGCGGTCAGGAACCCCGACCGCAGCGGCCTCCAGAACGGCGGCATGGCTTTCCAGAATTTCGTCGATCTGTTTGGGCGCGATGTTCACGCCGCCTTTGATGATCAGCTCCTTCGAGCGGCCGATCATGAACACGTAACCTTCCTCGTCCCGATAGGCGAGGTCGCCGGTATGAAACCAGCCTTCAGAGTCGAGCGCTGCTTGCGTGGCGGCAGGATCCTTGTAATAGCCCTGCATCATCCCGTCGCCGCGGAGCAGCATCTCGCCTGTCTCGCCTGCGGCCAGGTCGATACCCTCCCGGTCGACGAACCTCGTTTCAAAGCCGGTGACCAAGCCCAATGACCCGATCTTGTTCTTGCCAGGCGGCGGGGGGTTCAAGATAACGTTTCCTGCTTCAGCGGCCCCCATCCCCTGCAGCAACGGCACCTTGAATTTGTTGATGAACGCCCGATGCAAAGACGGTGAAAGCCCGCCAGAAGAGCTGCGCAAGAAGCGAATATGCCGGACTTCGCTCTCACGTTCCGCCCTGTCGTCCTTCCAATCCAGAAGCTGCGAGACCATGGTTGGCACCATGGCCGACCAGGTGCACTGGTGGTCAATCAGCCAATTCCAAAATTTTCCGATGACAAATCCTTGCGCCATGACGATGGAACCGCCGCTCAGGAGCGCCGGAGTCAAGGTCACAGATTCAGCGTTTGAGTGATAGAGCGGAAGAAGAAGGAGCGAGCGATCCGCTGCCGTCAGGCGCTGCTGTTGCACCGAATTCCGTGCGCGCGCCAAGATGGAGCGGTGCGTATGCATGGCTCCCTTTGGCCGCCCAGTGCTGCCCGAGGTGTACATCAACAGAGCCGCATCGTCCGCGCTGAGCGGGGGCAGAGCCATTGTTGTGGCGGAGACCTCGCTTTCTACCAGGCCAGTATCACTGTCGGCGAAAACGACCTCAACCGGCCTGCGGACATGAACCAGAACGTCCTTGATCAACCCGTGGTACGGCGCACCTACAAATACGAGGTTCGCGTCACAATGTTCTAGACTGTACGATAATTGGGTTGCCCCGGCGCGCGCATTAAGGGGAACCGTGACAAACCCGCCATACATTGTCGCCAGGAGCAACTGCGCGGTGAACAGCCCGTTATCCATCAAGAAGGCAATTTTATCCTCATGCGTTAAGCCTATGCGATGAAACCGCCCGCACAGATCGCGTGCCTGCTTTTGTAAGCCCTTGAAGCTCAGAGCGTCCCCGGTTTCGGGGTGAATGAGAAAGAACCGGTCCGGTTGTGCGTCAGCCCAGTGATCAATCAGATCGCGGACCGTGTCCTGATTGTACCGCAAGCGCCTTCCTCCCTGGTTAAGGCAGCGGAAGTCTCGACCCGGGAAGTCTTGTCCCTGTTAACGAGATGTAAAACCATAGACATGGCTACAAATTATCGTCAAGTCAAAATAATAAGATTATTCTACAGAAAAAGTCATATCGTGCTCAAATCGGGCAAAAGTGTTTTATATGCAGGCTTTTTTGAATGGCCGTGCGGGTCTCCAATTGAGGTCAAACGTTGTGCACCAAGCTAAACGCGCCGCAATCGCGCGACGCCACATCTATGCGAAGCTTGACGGCAGGGCAGCGCGAGATGCAGCGTTGGCGACATTCGGCGTTAAGATTTCAGCGCTAGAGTCGGCACCAAGATGATCCTTTTTATCAAAATTGCGAGATCGTAACGGACAGCACAAAATATCCGCGGCTTTTTAGTGGTGCGCCCTGTCGCCAGTATGATATTCCGCGCCGATATTCCGTTTAAATCTGTTGTACCTTTTTCGGGAAACATTTTATGTTTTTGACCAAAAAAGCCTGGTTGGCGGAACTGTCGGATCCGGATCAAAGGGGGCAGGCGCACGAGATTCCGGGCAGGTTGAGCGGTTATATTGTGATCTTCTTCGTCTCGTGGTTCGTTACCTACAATAAGGCCTACTTGACCGGCGATGACGTCAATACTTTTTGGGGCGGCAGTTATTACGGAGCTTCTCTATTCTTTCCGAGGTTGAGACCTGATTGGATTCCGAACCGGGTGGTGGATATGTACGGGCGCAACTTGCTGGCTCGTATGTTCGACCTGGTTTATTTCCCCGCGAAATCGCTTTTTGGCGCAGATTTCTTTTTTGTGTTCAAAATCTTTAACGCCACCATTTTTGCGATTTTTCTCTGTTTCGTTTACCGGTATTTGGTCGATCAGATATTCACGCAAGAACTCTCGTTAGGGGTGGGAACGCAAAAACGCGGTGGAGGTGTTCTGTCGAGCGTTTTTGTGGCGTTTCTGGTGTTAACAATTCTGCCCTGGACCAATGAAGTGCAAATGGTCTGCTACCAGATTCCGGCATTTTTAAGTTTTGTCGTCCTGGCGGAATTGTTCAAGCTGATGCCTGGCTTCTCCGTGCAAGCGCAGCCTGGCGTGCCACTGCCTTGGCTCATGACGCTGGCCTTCGTGGCCGCGTTTTCATTGGAGGCCTATAGCGCGATCATACTCGGTGCGATCGTCTTTGCCTGGTTGTTGAACTACCTTGGGGTTGGCCACAAGGTCTGGCGCAGTCAAGCTTTCATTTTGTCCGATTTTCTGGCGGGCTATTGCGTCGCCGCGTTGTGTGTGACCGCCATTTTTGCGCAAAGACCTGCGGCCATTGAGAAGTTATCTCCGACGAAGCAAATTGTGGAGTTCGTTTTTGCCAACAACTTACTGTCACACGATGCCAAACTGTATTGTGGGGTGTTGGCTGCAGGGGGTCTTGTGCCGCTCCTGATCCTTGTCTGTCGACCTTTTTATCGGCAATTGATGCAAGCTGATCCAACGGTGGTCAGCGGGATTGCGCCGATCTTGCAGCGCTCTTTAATACGCTGGATGAGTTTTGTGTTCATTGTTCTGTTCTCAACGATGGTTACGACAAGCCTGGTGTCATTGGAAACAGGAACCAATTATTTTAGCCTTAATTCATATCCGTGGGGAGGCTTTGTTTTGATCGTTGGGTTTTTTGCGATACCCGCGATGACAATTCCGGCTGTGTGGTGCTGGGAGGGAAATGTTTCTGCCGATATGGCGCGGAACTTTTTGATGATGCTATTTATCTCTGGTGCAGCAGTTCACGCGGTTAAGGGGTCAGCGCAATACTACGAGAATTCAGTAAAAATTCTGAATGCTTATCGTGTCGCGCAGATGAATGCGACCGCCGTGTTCGATACCGGCCTGTCGCTCGATGCCCTCCCTTACCAAATTCGCCCTTTACCAACCGCAAAGTCACCGTCCAATTTTACGCAGGAGTACCAGCGATTTTTCAAAAAATATTACGAGGTCAATACGACTGTTATGTTTAAATGATGAAGAGCCTTGCGCGGGTGCGGCTGAAACAGCGACCGCGGCCAATGCCGCGGACCCAGCACTGGCGCGCGGCTGCGGCGGGGTGAAGGCGCAAAACAGATGCTGTTACTCAGGCGGGGCTTCGGCGGGCTGCAGTCTCGATGGGGGGCTCTGGTAAAAGGTGGAGCGTGGCGGTTCGCCGCCATAGCTCTTGCGGATGAGATATGAGGGGCGCTGCTTCGTCTCCATATAAATCCGCCCGATATATTCGCCGAGCAGCCCGACGCTGATGAGTTGCACGCTGCCAAAGAACAGAACGGCGACAAAGAGCGAGGCATAGCCGGGCACCGGATCACCAGCTACGACCGTGCGGACCATGATATAGAATGCGTAGAGAAAGGTGGCAAAGGCACTTGCCGCGCCAAGGTAGGTCCATACCTTCAGCGGTAAGGTCGAGAAGCTGGTGAAGCCTTCAAGCGCGAAATTCCACAGCATAAAACCGGAGAACTTGCTCTTCCCTCCTGCGCGGGGAGCGCGGGCGTAATCCAGCATAACCGTGCGGAACCCGACCCAGGCGAACATCCCCTTCATGAAACGCTGGCGTTCGGGCAGCTGCTTCAGGGCGTTTACCACGACGCGGTCCATGAGCCGGAAATCGCCAACATTCTCGGGTATTTTGGTTTTCGAAAGCCGGTTATGCAGCTGGTAGAACCAGGCGGCGGTCTTGCACTTCAGGACGCCATCCGTGGACCGGTCCGTGCGGCGGGCCAGCACCACTTCGGCGCCTTCACGCCAAGCGGCGACCATGTCGACGATCAGCCCCGGGGGGTCTTGCAAATCGGCATCGATGGGAATCACCGCCACCCCGCGGGCCGCATCGATGCCCGCCGTCAGCGCCGCCTCCTTTCCGAAATTGCGCGAGAACTCGAGCACACGGAAGCGGGCATCCACCTGCGCCAAGCTAACCAATTTGAGCAGTGTTCCGTCTGTGCTGCCGTCATCAACGCAGATGATTTCCCAGCTTGTGTCGGGGACTGCGTGAAGCGCTGGGAGAATGGCATTCGCGAAATGCTGGACTGTTGCTTCCTCATTGTAGAATGGTACGACAAGAGAGAGGAGTTCAGCCATTCGACCAATTTCTCCTATAAAGCGTGCCCAGCGTCTCCGATCCGAACGATTGTATCGCCGGCAATGGATTTGAGGAAGTCAAATTCTCATGCTGGATAAATATTCCGTAAGAGAATCAAACGGTGGTGGCTTGGTTGGCCTCTTTGTGGGCGGGCATCATCGTTATCAATGTCCAGCCGGGTAACCAAAGAGGTCAGGGAAGCCAACGAAAGTGACGCCGCGTCATGGTGCTCGCAATTGACAGGCCGGTCCTATGGTATAGCATCTGTTCTGACATAAAAATAAGGTCCCGCATCAAACGGGGCGCAGGAGGAGGATGCCGAATGTCGGAAACGATCATCGAGTCCGCAGCCGAAGTGCCTGTGCTCCAGCTTCAAAACGTCTCGAAGTCCTATGGCCACATCACCGCCCTGCAGAATGTGTCGATCGATATTGGGAGGGGCGAGGTCGTGGGCCTGGTCGGCGACAATGGCGCCGGAAAATCGACCCTGATCAACATCATCGCCGGTGCTATTCGGCCTTCCTCAGGAAAGATCCAGCTGGCAGGCCGAGAGGTGACTTTCGCCTCGGCCCTCGACGCGCGCAGCGCCGGTATTGAGGCGGTCTACCAGGATCTCGCGCTCGCCACCGATCTCGCTATCTGGGCCAATATTTTCCTCGGCCGCGAGGTGCTGCGCCCTGGGCTGCTCGGTCGCTTCGGCCTGCTCGACAAGCGCCGCATGCAGGCCCGCGCCAGCGAGGAACTGGCCCGCACCGCCATCCGCGTGGGTTCGATCCGTACGCACTGCCGCGCCTTATCCGGCGGCCAGCGCCAGGCTGTCGCGGTGGCACGCGGCCTGATCTGGGGGTCGCGGCTGTTGCTGATGGACGAGCCCACC
>DATJHR010000115.1:0-25070 GCA_035493735.1 Acidocella sp. | reverse complement strand
TCGCCGGCCGCCTGCACGCCGTCGGGCGGGAAAAAATGGTCGCAAGGCGTAAACAAGGCCGCATGACCGCGATTTTCGTCGATCGCACCGGACCATGCGGCCTTGCCGACCAAGGGAATCACCGCGACGTAGCACTGATTTTCGATGGCGCGGGCGCGGGCGCAGAAGCGCACACGGTTGAACCCCGCGAGGCTATCGGTGCAGCTCGGCACCAGGATCAGTTTCGCGCCGGCCTTCACCTGCGCGCGCACATGCAGCGGAAATTCCGCATCGTAGCAGATCGACACGCCGATGCGCCCGAACTTCGTGTCGAAGATTTTCGGCCCGGTGCCGCCGCGCACGCCCCAGCGCTCCGCCTCGAAGCGTGTCATCGCCTGCTTGTCCTGGAATTCGAGTTGGCCGCTCGGGCCGATGAAGGGGGCGCGGTTATGGATTTCCGTGCCCACGCGCATCGGCACAGTGCCGCCAAGGAGGAAAATCTTGTGCCGGCTGGCAATGGTCACCAGCGCCTGCACCAAAGCTTCCGCCTGGTCCACCACGTCGGCCAGTTCGGCGGCAATATCGGGTGCCTTGATGCGGGCGCCCGCCAAAACCATGGAAAAATATTCCGGCAGAGCCAGAAGCTCGGCGCCGGCCAAAGCCGACTGCGCGGCCAGACGGTCGATGCGGGTGACGAAGGCGTCAAAATGCGGCGGCGGGGAGACGCCGAACGGAGCAAAGGCCAGTTTCATAAGCCTACCGCGTAAGCGATCTGGTCCAGAAAACCAATGTCTTTTCGGTGTCCTCGGTGGCATCCCGATCGCGCCATGTCATGCGGCAGGCAAGCTCAGGGCGTTTGGTGTAGCCGCGATGCGTCCAGAAACCGTCCAGCGGTGTATAATCAGGGTCGCGCAGGGGATGCGCCGCCGGGCGCTCCACCGCGCAGAATGTCGTCGTCTCGAATCCGCCCGCCTGGGCCTCGCGGGCGGCAAAAAATTTCACTCCAATGCCGCGGCCGCGATAGGGTTTCAGCAGCACGCTCTCGCCGAAATAAAAGAGCTTCGACAAGTCCCAGCCCTGCGTGCTGAAGGGCTTTTGGATGTTCGGTGTCGTCGCCAGCATCGGCAGGCAGGTCGCCGCGCCGACAATTTTCTCGGCCGCCTCGGCGACGATGATCGCGGCCCCTTCCGCTTTCACGTAGGTCTGGAGGTACGCCTCCTCGTAAGTGACGTTCCCGTCATAGATATAGGGCCATTCGCGGAACACGGTGATGCGCAGCCGCGCGAGGTCGGGCAGGAGGGGCAGAATATCTTGGCCGGTGACGGCCCGGACCGTTACCGGCGGGTCGTTTTCAATGGGACGGGGCAAGGGGCGTATCAATCAATGGTTGGGCGTTGGCGATGAAATTTTCCAGCGCCTGGTGTCTATCAGACATGCTCATCCCCGTCTCGTGGGCGATCACCGGGCAGTAGGCCGCCACCAGCGTGTTGGTGATGTCGGTGCGGCTGATCTTGGGATTGGCACTGCGCAGGGCGGCAATCAATTCACGCGCCCTGTTCGGCAGTGTGTCCGGAGTCGTGCCCTCGAAGATGCCCAGCAGCCCGTTGCCGGGATCGGCGACGGTGCCGGCAGCACCTGAGCTGCTGACGCGCGGGCAGCCCATTTCATCGGCCATCATGTCCGCATTCATCGGCACGGCGGCGACCGCGCGCAGGTTCATCACATCCTGCGGGGTGGCGTTGGGTACACCCTTGTTGCCCCAGGAAGTGCGCACGTAATTGGCGACGCCGGCGATTTCGGCATCGGAGAGGCTGCCGGCGAAAGACGGCATTGGCGGGCCACCGGCCCGCCACGGGCCGATGCCGTTCAGTACCGCGCCGAGCACGTTATAGGGCATGGCAGCGATCACCGAAGAATTGCCGGCGAGGTTGGGAATGAACGGGCTGATGCCGCCGCCGGTCGCTCCATGGCATGAGGCGCAGTTGGATGCATAGACTTGCTTGCCCAGGGCCCGCGAGTTCGCGAGATCGTGCATCGCCTGGGCGGGCGGCGGTGCCTGCGGCTTGGTCTGGGTCTGAAGATAATCCGCCATGTCCGCCACGTCCGACGCGGGAATCTGGCTCAGCGATTCCAGCACCACCTCCTGCATCGGCCCATAAGCGGAACCTTTGGTCATGTTGCCGTCATGATGCAGATAGGCGACGAGATCGACTTTCGGCCAGCCGCCGACCCCGTAGGTTTTGTCCGAGGAGATGTTCGGCGCATAGAAAGCGTCGATGGGCGAGCCCGCAAAGGCGCGGTCGGTGATCATCGCGCCCATGAGGTTGCGCGGCGTGTGGCATTCCTGGCAATGGCCCAGAGCCTCGGTCAGATAGGCGCCGTTCTTCATCGCCTCGTCCCAGCCGGGCTTCATGTGCATCGGGCCGGGGCGGAAGAACAGCAGCCGCCAGCCGAGCATCGCCGGGCGCTGGTTGAAGGGAAAATTCAGGGCATTTGCCGCTCGGGGCGCGGATACCGGCGGCAGCGAGAACAGATAGGCCTTGATGGCCATCACGTCGGCATAAGACAGCTTCGTATAGGACGTGAACGGCATCGCCGGGTACAGATATCGCGGAAACACAAGATAGCTGTGGCCGGGGGCGATGCCGTCATGCACCGCGTTCCAGAACTGTTTGTCGGTCCAGTTGCCGATGCCGGTCGCCTTGTCCGGGGTGATGTTCGGCGAGGTCAGGCCGCCGAACGGCGTGTTGAGCACCAGTCCGCCGGAGAAGGGCGCGCGGTTCGGGCCCGTATGGCACGGCATGCAATCCGCCGCGAGCGTGAGGTATTTGCCGCGCGCAATCAGGGCGGCGGGATCGGCCGGGGCGGTCAGGCTCGCTTGCGGGTAATTCGCATTGCCATCGGCCCGGGCGGCGGGGCTGGAGAGGGCGGCAAGTCCGCCCCCGCCGAGCAAAAGCAACAGGGCGGCCATGGCAAGCCACGCGCGGAATGGCCGAAAACCGGAGCAAGCTGAAGACATGGCCGGACTCCCCCACATTTTTGTTGATTTGTTTTTTGCGGAGTTTTGCCGATCGGGCAATAGCGTGGGCGGGGGGGAAGGAAGGGCTTCTTTTTTGAAAAAAAGAAGCAAAAAACTTTTTTAAACTTGGGCCGCGTTGGTTTCACCGCCACCGGCCCAAAGTCGAAAAAGTTTTTGCGCCGCTTTTTTCAAAAAGCGGCCACTTTCTTCCTACCGGTCAGCCCTTGTACAGCACTTCCGGCGCGACCAGGGGCGCGGAAATCTCCACCAGGGCGCCGTCGCGCCAGGCGGTGTAGAAGCAGCTCCGCCGTCCGGTATGGCAGGCGACGCCTTTTTGGTCGACCAGCAGCAGCAGTGCGTCGCCGTCGCAGTCCAGCCGCATCTCGACCAGTTTTTGCACCTGGCCGGAGGATTCACCCTTGCGCCAGAGTTTCTGCCGCGACCGGGAGAAATAGCAGACCTGGCCGGTGCGCAGCGTCTCCTGGATGGAGTCCGCATTCATCCAGGCCAGCATCAGCACCTCGCCGGTATCGTGCTGCTGCGCGACGGCGGTCACCAGCCCATCGGCGTTGAAATTGATCTTGTCGAGCAATGCGTTCACGAGGCGAGCATCCCGTTGGTTAGGCAGATTTCATCAAAGCGGCATAGAATGTCGCCGAACGTCTCATGCGGTATGGCGTCTTCATAGTCCACCCGCGTGATCAGGTCGGCCATGATCGCCAGCCGCGCGGCTTTCTTGTCGTCAGCGCGCACCACGATCCAGGGTGCGGCGGCGCTGTCGGTGGCCAGCAGCATGGCGTTGCGTGCCTTGGTGTAATCGTCGAAATGCTTGAGCGCCTGATCGTCGATCGGGCTGATTTTCCACTGTTTCAGCGGGTCCTCACGCCGCTCTTGCAGGCGCTGCTTCTGTTCGGTGCGGCTGATGTCGAGATAATATTTGATCAGGGTGATGCCGGCCTCGGCCAGCATGGCTTCAAACACCGGCGCGGCACGCAGAAACTCATGATATTGATGCGTCGTGCAAAACCCCATGACATGCTCAACCCCCGCCCGGTTGTACCAGGAGCGGTTGAACAGCACGATTTCCCCCGCCGCCGGCAAATGCTGCGTGTAACGCTGAAAATACCATTGGGTGGCCTCGATGTCCGATGGTTTCGGCAGGGCGACGGTGCGGATGTCGCGCGGTGACAAATGTTCCGTGATGCGCTTGATCGTGCCGTCCTTGCCGGCGCTGTCGCGCCCTTCGAGGATGACAAGCACTTTGCGCCCCCGGGCGATCACATGGCGTTGCAGCTTGACCAGCTCGATCTGCACATGGCGGAGCGATTTTCCGTACGCGTCGTTCTTGCTCATGCCCAGGATATAGGCCGAAACATCCTCATAAACACCGCCCGGGCTGGCGGCTTTACGAAATCGTCGCCAGCACGCCACCGCAGGTTGGCGCCGCAACGCCGGTGGTGCCGGGCAGGGACAGTGGCAGGCCGCGCAGCGAGCGCACTGCCAGATAGGCGAAGCATTGCGCCTCCAGCGCGTCGCCATCCCAGCCGACCGCTTCCACCGTCTCAACCGGCGCCGAGAACCGGGCGGCGAGCCCCGCCATGAGCACCTTGTTCTTGCGTCCGCCGCCGCAGACCAGCACGCGGCGCGGCGGCGCCGGCAGGGGCACGCGGGCAATGGCGGCGGTGCAAAAGGCGGCGAGGGTGGCCGCGGCATCTTCCGGCGCCAAGTCTTCGGTCGCGCCTGCGATCAGCTGGGAGAAGGTGAGCCGGTCCAGCGATTTCGGGGCCGGAAGCGCGAAATAGGGATGGGCGAGCAGCCGGTTCAGCCGCGCCTCATCAACCCGGCCCGAGGCGGCGAGGGCGCCGTCCTTGTCATAAGGCGTCCCCAGATATTTCTGCGCGAGGTCGTCGAGCGGCCCGTTACCCGGCCCGCTATCGCAGGCGAAGATCTGCCCCCCTTCGCCCAGATAGGTGATATTGGCGACGCCGCCGATATTCACCACCAGCAGCGGTTTTTCGAGCTTTTCCGCCAAGGCGGCGTGGAACAGCGGGGCCAGGGGCGCGCCCTGGCCGCCGGCCGCGACATCGGCGGAACGAAAGTCGTACACCACCGGCGTGCGGCAGATTTTCGCCAGTAACTTGCCGTCGCCGATCTGCCAGGTGCGGTGCCGTTCCGGGGCGTGCAGAATGGTCTGGCCGTGAAAGCCGATCACATCCGCACTCAGGCCGAGTAGCCCGGCGGCGATGGCATGGTCCATGGTCAGCCGCCGTTCCAGTTCGTGTAACCGGGGCGCGTCAGGACTGAGGCCTGGTGCGAGGTTGAGCAACTCCCGCAGCTCGGCGCGGAAATCATCCTGATAGTGCAGCGTGGCGGCCGGGCCGAAACGGGTGATGGTGTCGCCGTCGGTCTCGACCCAGGCGGCATCAACCCCGTCCAGCGAGGTGCCGGACATCAGGCCGATGGCGCGAAGCGGTTGGGGCAGCATGCGGCCTGTGCTACGCGGATCCGCGCGCGCGGTGAAGGGGCGGGACGAAGAACCGGTTCCGCTTTTGCCTTGGGCAGTCTCTGTGCTACCCCGCGCGCTCGTAGGAGCGGCAGATGGCAAAAAGTGAGTTTTTGGTCGAGGCGAAGGCCCGGGGATTTGTGTTTCAGTGCACCGATGAGGCGGCGCTGGATGAGGCGTGCGCCCAAGGGCGGATCGCCGGCTATGCCGGGTTCGACCTGACCGCCGACAGCCTGCATGTCGGCCATATGATCCCGATCATGCTGCTGCGCCTGTTCCAGAGGCACGGGCACAAGCCGGTGGCCGTGGTCGGCGGCGGTACCACCCGCATTGGCGATCCGTCCTTTCGCGAGGAGGCGCGCCAGCTGCTGACCGATGCGCAGATCGCCACCAACCTCCAGGGCATCGTGAAGAATCTCGAGGCCTTCATCGCCTTCGGCGACGGCCCGCAGGAGGCCCTGCTGGTCAATAATGCCGACTGGCTGGACCGGCTCAGCTACATCGAGATGCTGCGTGAAGTCGGACCGCATTTCTCGGTCAACCGGATGCTGTCCTTCGACTCCGTGAAATCGCGCCTGGACCGCGAGCAGGGGCTCACCTTCCTGGAATTCAATTACTCGATCCTGCAGAGCTACGATTTCCGCGAACTCAACCGCCGTTATGGCGTCGTGCTGCAGTTGGGCGGGTCCGACCAATGGGGCAACATCGTCTCCGGTATCGATCTGGTGCGCCGCACCGACCAGAAGACCGTGTTCGGCTTGACCACGCCTCTGATCACCACCGCGTCCGGCGCCAAAATGGGCAAATCCGCCGCTGGCGCGGTGTGGCTGAGCGCGGAAAAACTCAGCCCCTATCATTACTGGCAGTTCTGGCGGAACACCGAGGATGCCGATGTCGGCCGCTTCATGCGGCTGTTCACCGATCTGCCGCTGGACGAGATCGCGCGGTTAGAGGGACTCGGCGGCGCCGAGATTAACGCGGCGAAAATCATTCTTGCCACCGAAGCGACCAGCCTCGCCCATGGCCGGGCGGCGGCGGAAGAGGCGGCGGCGACGGCGCGAAAGATTTTTGCGGAAGGCGGCACGGCGGACGGATTGCCGACCGTGGAGATTCCGGCGGCGGAGTTCGGCGCCGGGCTGCCGGCTTTCGCGCTGTTCGTGCGCGCCGGACTCGCCGCCAGCAATGGCGAGGCGCGGCGCTTGATCCGCGGCGGCGGCGGCCGGCTGAACGATGTGGTGATCACCGATGAGGGACAGATTCTGGCCCCGGCGGCGCAGATGAAACTCTCGGCGGGCAAGAAGCAGCACGTGCTGGTGCGCGTCTCGGGCTAAGGTTCGGGCGCAATGGGCCTGCCAACGGAGGGCTCGGTCAGTCCCCCTCTTTAGACTGCGAGCATCTGTGCCATCGGCGGCTGCTCGATCTTAGCGAAGCGGGCGAGATCACGTTGAGCTCTTCGATCGTTGCAAGAGTCGTATTGCGGCATGTCCTCAAACCATGTCATGTTTTTGTATGGCACCAAAAATTTGGGGGACGGCGCGTTATGCCGACAGTTCGACGGAGCGTCTGCAAGCGAATCGGTTCGGATGGGTGGCGCAGTGCGCCGGGACCGGACTGTTTGCGCCAGCCGGGGCGCCTGCATGATTAAGTTTTTGCGCCGCCGGAGGCAGAGATCTATGCAAGCGGAAATCATGGAAGAGCTGGCTGGGTTGCGGGCCGAAGTCGCGGCGTTGCGCCGCGAAACCATGCTGCGCGAGGATGTCGGACCGGTCATCCGGCAGATGGAGGCGGCGCTGCTGGCCATCGCGCTGAGTCAGAACACCGCCAGCGGGCGAATCGGGCGGCACGAGTTTCCTGGATGAGAATCCCGGGCTGCGTTAGAGGATGATTGCTTTGGATCAATCATCCTCTAACGTTTACGAGGGATTTCATGACAGCCACACAGGCCCGGATTAAAACATTTTTGCGCTGCTTTTGACCGAAAAACCGGCCGCCTTCTTCCTCAAATCTCCAGAATTTCGAGGCCCGATTTAGCCAACGGCGATGTGGCCGTCGTGGGGCATGGTGGATTGAGGCGCGGCTTCGTTTCGTGGTGCAGCGCCGGTCGGGCAGGCTTCAACATTGACCAGACCTTGGCCGCCACGGCAGCGGCAGAAAATGGCTGCCAAACAGGCCACTGCTGTGCAACGACCGACGCGCGGTAGGATTTGTCTTGAACCAGCCGTTCGAGAATGGTCGCCAGCCGGTCGGTATCGTCGGGGGCGAAGCGCAAGGCGGGGTCTATGATGAGTGCGCGATGCGCGGGGATGTCGGACACCACGGCGGGGGTTTGCGCCGCGGCCGCCTCGATGACGGGAAGCGAGAATCCGGCGGCCGGCGACGGTGTGACCACGCAGTGTGCCGTGGCATAGAAGGCGCGCATCTCGATTTCCGTGACCCGGCCCGGAAACGTTGCCGGAAACAGGTCTCGCAGCCGCGCTTGGGCGGCGGCGGAATAGGCGCCGGTGATCACAACGCGAAGCTTGCGCAAGACCGCGCTGCCGGCGCAGGCGCGCAGCAGAGACTCGGGGTTCCGGCGCGGCTCGTCGTTGCCGACCATGAGGATATGCCGAGGCTCCTGCGGCGTGATGCGGTGCATCCAGTAAGGCAGGGCGACGCCGGTCACGTGCGAATCGACTGCGCCGTAGAGCGTCTTCAGGCGCTGGTCGGTCGCGGCGGAAACCGGGAAAAACAGATCGTAATGCCGCAGCCAGGTCATGGCGGAAAAATATTTGAGCCGCGCGGCAGGCGCCGTGAGATAGCTCTCCTGGTGGTCGAAGGGGATGAAATCATGGAGCAGAGCCGCCTTGGTCAGGTTTGGATGGCACAAGAGCGGGGCCAGATAGCTTTGCTCCGGCAGGCCCAACGGGGAAGGGTTGAGCAGCACTGTGCCGGGAGCGATATTCGCAATATTGGCGTGCGGGGAGAGGCTTTCCGCCAGATCGGCGATATGCGGCGGCAGATCCGGTAGATCAGGATCGACCAAGCCGATGAACGGCGATGGCGCGCGGCAGATGATGCAGCTCGCATGGTGGCCGATTGCATGGTGGCCTATACTGCGGTCGGCATGATGATGGCCCTGCAGACAGCGCATATCGATGATCAGCCTGGGCGACATTGGCGGCAACGTTCCCTCGTTATAGATGGGGCGAAGGTGGTCCGGTGCTATGCTAACAATGGTTTTCGTTAATAATTACTCAAACGTTATGATCATGACGCTTAACATCGTCGTTTCCGGTTGCAAAGCCCTGGGGAGGCGTTTGAAGTGAGGTTTAAGCGCCGGCTGACGGAGCTGCGCCTGCCGATCAGTCATGATGAAGCGGCGTTGCGTGCGGCCATCTGCGCAGGCTTTGGCGTTCAGCCCGCGGATCTGCTCGGCTACAGCGTTTTCCGCCGGGCTTGGGATGCGCGGCGCAAGAGCGATATCAAGCTCATCTACACGATCGACGCAGAACTGGCCGTGGCGGTGCAGAACGGCGAGCCCACGCCGGAGTTCGACTATCAATTCGTCGCCAGGGCCAAGCGGCCGCCGGCCAAGCGCCCAGTGGTGATCGGCACCGGGCCGTGCGGGATTTTCGCGGCCTTGATCCTGGCGCAGATGGGCTTCGCGCCGCTGATTCTGGAGCGTGGCAAGGTCGTGCGCAGCCGCACCAAGGACACGTGGGGCCTGTGGCGGCGCGGCGAACTGAACCCCGAATCGAACGTACAGTTCGGCGAGGGCGGGGCGGGGACGTTCTCAGACGGCAAGCTCTATTCGCAGATCAAAGACCCGCGCCATCTTGGTCGGAAAGTGCTGACGGAATTCGTCGAGGCCGGAGCGCCGGAGGAAATCCTCTATGTCGCCAAGCCGCATATCGGCACGTTCCGGCTGGTCAGCATGGTCGAATCCATGCGCGCGAAGATCGAGGCGCTCGGCGGCGAGTACCGGTTCGAGACCAAGGTGACGGATCTCGACATCGAGGCCGGCCAGGTGCGCGCCGTGGTGCTGGAGTCGGGCGAGCGGATCGAGACCGACCATGTGGTGCTGGCGATCGGTCACAGCTCCCGCGACACGTTCGCGTGTTTGCACCGGCGCGGCGTGTATATGGAGCCGAAGCCGTTTTCCCTGGGCTTCCGAATCGAGCATCCGCAATCGATGATCGACCGGCACCGTTTCGGCACCTTCGCCGGCCACCCGATCTTGGGGGCGGCGGATTACAAGCTGGTGCATCACGCCAGGAATGGCCGCTCGGTTTATAGCTTCTGCATGTGCCCGGGCGGCACGGTGGTGGCCGCGACCTCTGAGCCGGGCCGCGTGGTCACCAACGGCATGAGCCAATATTCCCGCAACGAGCGCAACGCCAATGCCGGCATCGTCGTCGGGATTTCCCCGGCGGATTATCCGGGGGGCGTGCTGGCGGGCGTGGAGTTCCAGCGGCGCTGGGAGAGTGCGGCGTTCCAGGCGGGCGGCGGCACCTATGCCGCGCCGGGGCAATTGGTGGGCGACTTTCTGGCGGGGCGGCCTTCGAAACAGTTTGGCGAGGTGTTCCCCTCCTACCGTCCGGGCGTGACCCTGACCGATCTTTCCGCTTGCCTGCCGGATTATGCGATCGCCGCGATCCGTGAGGCGCTGCCCGCCTTTGAGCAGCAGATCAAAGGCTTTTCCCGCGCCGATGCGGTGTTGACCGGTGTGGAAAGCCGGACGTCCGCGCCGGTGCGGATCACCAGGGGCAAGGATTTCTGCTCGCTGAACACGCGCGGTCTGTATCCGGCTGGGGAGGGCGCCGGCTATGCCGGCGGCATTCTCTCCGCCGGGGTGGACGGGATCAAAGTGGCCGAAGCGGTGGCACGCAGCCTAGAGCCGGATGATTTTAGAGCGAATCGCGCAGCGATCCGCTCTAAAATCTGAATCCGCCTCTAGATAAATAAGTTAGAGCGCGATGACCTTGGTTCGGAACCTGGCCGCTTCTGAAAAGTGCGGGGAAAGTATTCCGGACGTTATATGTCCTATCGGCAAAGCGTGTTATACAAGCGGTGAAGATCTTCGCAGGCAAGCCGGGGATCTTGGTTCGCAAGAAAGACGAGAAGGGTGCTGTCGCAAAAATGCAAGTACGCGCTGCAGGCGCTTCTGGTTCTGGCCAGGGAAAATAGCGACGAGCTGCTGCTGGTCAGTGAAATCGCCGAGCGGCAGAATTTGCCGAAGAAATTTCTTGAGGCGATTCTCCTTGAGCTGAACCGCAACGGGCTGGTGCGCAGCCGGCGCGGGCGTGGCGGCGGTTACGCGCTCGCCAAG
The DNA here is from genome assembly GCA_035493735.1 of Acidocella sp. Lineage (GTDB taxonomy): Bacteria > Pseudomonadota > Alphaproteobacteria > Acetobacterales > Acetobacteraceae > Acidocella. The sequence goes on along the minus strand of DATJHR010000115.1, from coordinate 14,261 downwards.
CCGCCGGATCTCATCACGTTCGGTCAGGTGGTGCGAATCATGGACGGGCCGTTGGCGCCGCTCTCCTGCGTCAGCGTGAATTATTACCGCCGCTGCGATGACTGCAAGGACGAGCAAAGCTGTGAGATCCGCCGGGTGATGCGCCGGGTTCGCGATGCCATCGCCCATGAGTTGGACGGTACCTCCCTGGCGACGGCGCTGAACGACAGTGCGGCAAAAGAGTTGCTCGCCAGCTGACGATCGGCCGAGAAGGGTATCGCAGGTCAGCGCCATTCTCCCAAGGCCATGAAGCTTGCGGCAGCGCTTGTGATCAAAACGACACATCCGTTGCCGCGTTTCAGAAATCACCACAACCTAAAGGTGAGTCCGCTATCTTTTCAAAATATCTTTCTGCTAGATGAAGAAAAGTAGATGTGAAGGCGCGTTAGTCAACGTCAAAGCCGCGGCATTCACTCGAAAGCAGGGATTATAGAGGCAGGGATGCGCTTTAAGGCCTTATCCGTGGGATTGTCGCTGGGGGCATGTCTTGCGGTACAGCCAGCTCAGGGGGCCAGCCCGGCGGTGAGCGCGGCGGAGACCAGCGTCCGTCTCAGCGTCGGCGTGATGCACACGCAATATCATGAGCATGTCGTTCCGGGCGATGACGAGAGCGGGGCGATCCCCGGCTTTGGCGTCAGCGTCAGCGCTTTGCTCCCCGCCCGTTCGGGCGACACCTCCAGCGTCGATATCTACAGCGCCCTGATCTATAATTTTGATGCCGGAAATAGTGGCTATTCCGGGCATTATCTGTTCTCGGGCGCCCCAGCCAGCGCCACCGACCATGCCGTGTTCAACCGGGTTGAGGCGCGGCTTGGCCTTGGCTTTCCGATGATTGGCGGGATGGAATCCATCCCCTTCCTGGCCGCCGGCTATCAGGCCTGGAACCGCAATATCAGCAGCGCCGCCGGGCCCGGTGCGGATGAATCCTATCATTCTGGCCTGTTCGGGCTTGGCTACAAGCTCGACGTGCCGATCGGCTTCGGGTTTGTGGCCTCAGGCACAGGCGAACTGCTCGGTCTTGCCGGCGGGGGCATCACCGACAACGGCAATAATTGGAGCGGCGGCTTCGGGGTGACGCCGGAGGAGCGGGTCGAACTCGGGCTGGATCATGCCGTGTTCGGGCGGTTCCACGTGTTCGCCACGGCCTACTGGCAGCATTTCAACTATTCCGGCACGCCCCCGGAGAGTTTTGGCTACAGTTATGATGTTTATGAGCCGTTCAGCACGACCACGCAGTTCGGCGCCAATTTCGGCATCGGCTACAGTTTCAATTGAGCTTGAAACAGTTCAGCCGAGCTTGAAAGAGGCCGCTTTTGCAAAAAGCGGCTGTAAAAAGCGAACTGGGCCTGAGGCAGCAACACCGCCACGGCCCAGATCAATCGTCAGGATGCCGCCGGGCGGCACCGAAATCAGTCCGCCGCGAGCGCCATCTGCTTGCGGGCCAGGGACTCGCTCACATAGCCCTCCACAGCCTCGGCGATTTTCTCCGCGTGGTTGGCGAATACATGGTCCGCGCCCTCGAAAATCCGGTAGTCGATGGCCACGCCTTTTTGCAAATTGAGCTTGTCGACCAGTTTCCGCACGGAATTTTCCGGCACCAGCTCGTCGGCATCGCCATGGATCATCAGGCCCCCGCACGGGCAGGGGGCGAGGAAGCCAAAATCATAATGCGCGGCGGGCGGCGCGACGGACACCCAGCCGGACACTTCCGGGCGGCGCATCAGCAGTTGCATGCCGACAAAGGCGCCGAAGGAATAGCCGGCGATCCACAGCCCGCCATGGCCGGGGTTGAGTGCCTGCATCCAGTCCAGCGCCGCCGCGGCATCGTTGATCTCGCCCATGCCGCCGTCAAACTTGCTCTGGCTGCGGCCGACGCCGCGGAAATTGAAGCGCATGACGGAAAAGCCCAGGCGCTGGAACACCTGGTACATGGAGTAGGTGATGCGGTTATTCATGGTGCCGCCATGAAGCGGATGCGGATGCAAGACCAGAGCCAGCGGCGCGCCCCGCTCCTTGGCATGGTGATAGCGACCTTCGAGCCGGCCTTCCGGCCCGGCGAACATGACTTCAGGCATTCTCTAACTCGTCTTTCATCTAACCGTGCTTCTCGGATGGCTGGCGTAGGACGCCTCTGCTATACAGGAGACACAGAGCATTAGGGGCTGATCGAATGTTGACCAAAGGGGATCGGATACCTAATTGCTCCTCGCGGCCTGGGAGATGTTACGGGGTGGGTTAACCTTGGGTTTCCCCTCAGATCTGCTAATATAGACCGCTATGGTTTGATTATCCACGGAAATGTCGCATGGCCCTTATGTTTTTCGCGGAGACGGTGCGGGCGTACCGCGAGCGCGATCCCGCGGCGCGCTCGGACTTGGAGGTCGTTCTGTGCTATCCGGGCCTGCACGCGGTGATGTTTCACGGCCTGTCCAGCCGGCTCTGGAAGCACGGCTGGTATACGCTTGGGCGTTTTATCTCGCATTTGGGCCGGTTTTTCACAGGAATTGAGATCCATCCCGCGGCCAAACTTGGCCGGCGGCTGATCATCGATCACGGTCTCGGTGTTGTGATCGGCGAGACCGCCGAACTGGGCGACGATGTCTACATTTACCATCAGGTCACTTTGGGCGGCACCAGCACCCAGCATGGCAAGCGTCACCCGACCGTCGGTAACAACGTGATCATCGGCGCCGGCGCGAAGGTGCTGGGGGCCATCCATATCGGCGACGGGGCGCGAATCGGTGCCAATGCGGTGGTCATTGCCCCGGTGCCGGCCGACACCACGGTGGTCGGCATTCCCGCCCGTCCGGTGGATCGCCCGGAGAAGAAGCCGCGTTTCGAGGCCTATGGTACGCCCTCTGATCCCTGCCTCGACCCGCTTCTGCACGAGGTCGAGTTGCTGCGCGGTGAGTTGACGGATCTGGAAAACCGGATCGCCAGCCTGGCGCGCGACCGCATCGTCTAAGCCGATGCTTTATCTGGATGCCAACGCGACGGAGCCGCTGCGGCCCGAAGCGGGGCAGGCGGCTATGGCGGCGATGGGGCTCGGCAACCCCTCCTCCATCCATGCCGCGGGCCGCGCAGCCCGCCGCGTGCTCGAGGATGCGCGCGAGACCGTGGCGCGGTTTTTCGGGGCCGCCACCAAGGACGTGATCTTCTGCTCCGGCGCTACCGAGGCGAACGCGCTGGCTGTCCATGCGCTGGGCGCGGGAAGAACCGTGTTGCGGGGCGCCACCGAGCATGACGCGATCCGCGCCGCCGCGTCGGATGCCATGATCGTCCCCGTGGACGGCAACGGCCAAGCGGATCTGGCGGCGCTGGAAGCTTTGTTGGTGGCGCAAAAAACTGGGGCTCTGGTCTGCCTGATGGCGGCGAACAACGAAACCGGGGTTTTGCATGACATCGCCGCAATCGGGCGCATCTGCGCCGTGCACGGGGCGTTGCTGCATGTGGATGCGGTGCAGGCGGTCGGGCGGGACAATCGCGACTGGTTCGGCCTCGGGGCCGCCAGCATTTCCGTGTCCGGCCATAAATTCGGCGCACCGATGGGCGCGGGGGCGCTGATCGTGAGCGCCGGCCGGGCCGTGGCACCGTTGCTGCCGGGGGGCGGCCAGGAACAGGGGCGGCGTGGCGGAACCCCGGCGCTGCCAGCCATCGCCGGCCTGGCGGCGGCTTTGGGCGCCCCTTACGAGGGCGCAAAAATCGCCACCTGTCGCGATGAGATCGAAGCGTTTTGCATCCGTTTGGGCGGGGTGGCGCTGGGGGCCGGGGCGCCGCGTCTGCCCAACACCACCTGCCTGGCTTTGCCCGGCGTGCGGGCGGAAACGCAACTGATCGCGCTGGACATGGCGGGGATCGCCGTCTCCGCCGGTTCGGCCTGTTCCTCCGGCAAGGTGGCGGCGAGCCATGTGCTGGAAGCCATGGGGGCTGGCGCGCTGGCGGGGCAGGCGATCCGCGTGTCGCTGCCCTGGAACGTGACGGACGAAGCGGTGCCCGCCTTCTGTGCGGCCTATGAGAAGATGCACGCGCGCTGTGTGGGAAAAACATAAGCAGGGCCGCGCGGCGCCCTTGCGCCGCCGCCAGCGATGCGATTAACCCACAGGGGATTCCTTAAGGGTTGCAGAATGCCAAAAATGACTTTCATCGAACGTAACGGTCAGAAGCGCGAAGTTGAGGCGCCGGTCGGACTCTCCGTCCTGGAAGTGGCGCATAAGCATGGCGTGGACATTGAAGGCGCGTGCGAAGGCTCGCTGGCCTGTTCGACCTGCCATGTGATTGTCGATGCGGATTGGTTCGCCAAGCTCGCCAAGCCGACCGAGGATGAGGAAGACATGCTGGACTTGGCCTTCGGGCTGGAAAAGACGTCACGTCTGGGCTGCCAGATCGTGATGTCGGAGGAGCTGGACGGGCTCGTGGTGCGGCTGCCCGCCGCGACGCGCAACGCCGCCGGCTGATTTCCATGCGCGTGGTTGTTGCCATGTCTGGCGGTGTCGACAGCTCGGTGGTGGCCGGGCTGATGGCGCGCGCCGGACATGAGGTGATCGGCGTTACGCTGCAACTCTACGACCACGGCGCCGCCGTCGGCCGCAAGGGCGCGTGCTGTGCGGGCCAGGACATCCACGACGCGAAACGTGTCGCGGACCGGTTGGGGATCGCCCATTATGTGATTGACGCCGAAGCGCGCTTCCGCGGCAGCGTGATGTCCACTTTTGCCGACAGCTATGCCAGCGGCGAGACCCCGGTGCCCTGCATTGCCTGCAACCAGCATCTGAAATTCGGCGATCTGCTCGGTATGGCCCGCGATCTCGGCGCCGAGGCCATGGCGACAGGGCATTATGTCCGCCGCGTCGAGGGGCCGGATGGCGCGGAAATGCACCAGGCGGCCGATCCCGCGCGCGACCAGAGCTGGTTCTTGTTCGCCACCACGCGGGAGCAGCTGGAATTTTGCCGCTTTCCGCTGGGGGACATGGTCTCGAAGGCCGAGGTGCGGGCGCTGGCCGCGGAGATGGGACTGGTGGTGGCGGAAAAGCCGGACAGCCAGGACATCTGCTTTGTGCCGAGCGGCAGCTATGCCGGCATCGTCGAAAAATTCCGCCCCGAGGCGCTGGAGGCGGGTGAGATCGTCACCGAGGATGGCGCGGTGCTGGGCATGCATCAGGGCATTGCCCGCTATACGGTGGGCCAGGCCAAGGGGCTCGGCAATGCCGCGCAGCGGGCCGGCGAGCCGATTGCGGTCAAGCGCATCGAGCCCGGCACGCGGCGCATCGTCGTCGGGCCGCGGGGGGCTGCGGGCCGCGAAGTCAGGCTGCGCGACGTGAACTGGCTGATCGATCCTCCGGCCGGGGGCTTACGCGCCACCGCAAAGTTGCGCGCGAGGGATGGCCTGCACCCGGCCTCGATCATTCGTGACGGCGCCGGCGCCCTCGTTACCTTGGACGAACCCGCTATCGCCGCCCCCGGCCAGGCGGCGGTGTTTTACGAGGGCTCACGGATCCTGGGCGGGGGATTCATTATCTGAGGAAGGAAGCGCTACTTTTTGTGAACAAAAAGTAGCAAAAAAACTTTTTTAAACTGGGCCGTGATGGCTCCAGCGCCACAGGCCCAGTTTCAAAAAAGTTTTTGCGCCGCTTTTTTCAAAAAGCGGCTTCTTTCTTGCTTGTTTCCTGCCTTAGGCGACCGGCGTGCCGACCGGCGCCAGTGCGCCGCCGGCGAGCGCCAGATGCCGCTGGGGCGCTGCGGCCAGATCACGATGTGTGATCGAGACGATGGTGGTATCCGGCAGATTTGCCGCCAGCACCGCCTGAATGCGCGCGGTTAGCGGTGCGTCCAGCGCTGAGGTCGCCTCGTCGAGGAACAGCCAGTCGGGTTTGATGAGCAATGCCCGGGCGAGCGCCAGGCGCTGCTGCTCGCCGCCGGAGAGAATCTGTCCCCAATTATCCGTGTCCTTCAGCCGGGACGTGAGCCCACCCAACTCGACCGCTTCCAGCGCCGCGCGCACCACGTCATCGGAGAAATCCTGCTCTTGGCCGGGATAAACGACGCTGCGCTTGAGGTTGCCGAGCGGGAAGTAGGGGCGTTGCGGCAGGAACAGCACGGTGCCTGTGGGTGGCGTGATCTCACCGTGGCCGAAGGGCCAGATGCCGGCAATGGCGCGGAACAAGGTGGATTTGCCGATTCCGGAGGGGCCGGTCAGGATCACCGGCTGGCCCGGTGGCAGCGACAGGCTGGCATTGTCGAGCAGGCGCCGCCCGTCCGGCAGGGAGAGCGTCAGGTTGTTGAACGTGAGGGCGTCGCCGGGTTGGCCGCGGCGCGGCCCGTTGGCGGCGGCGAGCCGCGCCGCGGCCACGGCTTCCTGGAAGCCATGCAAACGGGAGACGGTGGCGCGCCAGGTCACGAGGCTCTGGTAGGAGGTGACGAACCAGGAAAAAGCCCCCTGCACCTGACCGAAGACCATGGGGATTTGCGACAGGCCGCCGAGAGCGATCTGGTGCGAGAAATAGCGTGGCAAGGCGACCAGCAGCGGAAAAATATTGGCGACCTGGCTGAAGCCGATGGTGAAGAAGTTCAGGGCTTTGGTCCGGCGCATGATCGCCCAGAAATTCTCGCGCACCGCCTGGAACCGTTCGCGCAGCGTGATCTCCTCGTCATTTTCGCCGCCATACAAAGCAACGGCTTCCGGATTCTCCCGCACGCGGATTAGGCCGTAGCGGAAATTCGCTTCGACCCGTTGCTGGTTGAAGGTGAGCGGCACCAGCTTGCGCCCGATCAGATGCGTCAGGAACGTCCCGAACGCGGAATAGAGGATGGCGACATAGACCATGTAGCCATGGATCGTCACACCGAAGAGTTTGATCGACCCGGAAATGGCGTAGAGCACGAAGAAGAAGCTGAGCAGCGTGACCACGTTGGAGATGAAATCCAGGCCGAGAGTCAGGGTGCTGTTCGTGAAGGCGTTCAGGTCATCGGAGATGCGCTGGTCGGGGTTATCGACGACGCTGCTGGCGCCAGGGCTCAGGCTGATATGGTAATAGGCGCGGTCGGCCAGCCAGTTCTTCACAAAATGCCCGGTCAGCCATTGCCGCCAGCGGATTTGCAGCATCTGGTTGAGGTAAAACGCATAGACGGCAATGAGAATGTAAACGCCGACGATTTCGACGAAGCCCGGCATCACGAAGGAAGATCCCGGCGCGCGGTCATAGAGGTAGATCAGGCGGATTACGGACTTAACGTCATAAGCCTGGATGGCGTTGAAAAAATCGCGGTTCCAGTAGGTCAGCACCACGTTGAACGCGACCATCAGGAGATTCAGCGTGATAATCGCCGCCAGCAGGCCGATCGCGAAGAAGCGTTCCTCCGATGAAAAATAAGGACGGGCAATGGCCCAGCCTTCCCGCAAGCCGGTGAAGAAATTGGTCATCGAGCGGCGCATCAATCGGAAACCTTTTGTTGCAGGGCTGTGGCGATGGGTTTGAGCGGGGTGAACTTCACCCGGAGACCGTCATGCTCGTGAATCGAATGGGCGTCGAGCGTGGAGGTCCTGGCGACAGGATCGGAGGCGGCATGAAAGGACAGCGCGATCAGCGCGCTGTGAGCGGAATGACCGATGGTGATGCAAAGCGGAGCAGGAAAGCCGAGCAGCCCGACGGCAAACTGCATGGATCAGTCCATTTTCGCCAAACGCAGCCGAATCACTCCACGCGCCTCTTCCGGCGGCACCGGCTTGCCCTTCCGCAGAATTTCGATCCGGCCGGCTTTGGCGAGACGGAACGCGGCCAACCGCACGGGCGACAGGCTGCCACGCCATTTATCGCCCTCAGGGTGGCCGGCAAGGGCGCGGGCCGCCTCGGTGGGGCAGATCGATTTGTCACCACGGGCGGCAAGCAGATTGAGGATGGCCAGTTCGGCGGGGTCGGAAGTTGCGTTCATGCGCCAGCTTTATGCCGAAAGCCGTGCTCGATAGAAAGCCGCCATTCGGGACGTCGGGTGGACAAAGCGGCAAAACCTCGCATTTTCCTGCGATTACGCGGGGCAAACGTGCTGCTGATTTTTGTAGCAAAGCGTAGCATCGGCGATCCGCGCAGCGGTGCGCGGGACACCAGCTTTGGCTAAGCGCATGAGATGGCTCGCAAAAAGCCAGCTGGCGCGCAGCAAGGCACCGGATTTAAACGGCTGAATAACGATCACATGAAGGGATGGCCTCGCATCATCGCGCCGTCACGCGGCCGCCCTCAAGCTTGAGGCCGGCACCTTCAGCTTTGCGTGAACTGGGCGGTGATTTGCGCCGCGCCAAGCGGCGGGCTGAAATAATTGCCCTGGCCTTCGTCGCAGCCCAGCTTCAACAACTGGCTGAATTGCCGTTTCGTGTCGACGCCATCGGCCAGCACCGAGCAGCCGAGATCGTGCCCGGCCTTGATCGTATCCCGGACGATGGCGTGGCTGGCCGGGCCGTTATCGAGGCTCTGGGTGAGGGAGCGGTCGAGCCTGAGTGTCGTGAGCCGCAGCCGACGAAGCGCCGGCAGGCTGGCGTCAGCGGCGCTGAAATTGGCGAGTGTCAGGCGCACGCCGAGGCCCTGCAGGGCTTTCAGGCTGAATTCCATATTGGGGTTGGGGTCGGTCACCATCGTTTCGGTCAATGTGCATTCCAGCCGCTCGGTGGCGATGCCGGTACGGCCAAGCCGTTCCAGAAAATGCTGGATGAACTTGCGGTGTTGCACCTGCCGCTGCGCCAGCGGGACGGCGACACAGGCGGGTTCCGGCCAAGCCGCCGCCTCGGCGCAAGCCTCATCCAGGAGCCAGTCGCCGATTTCGGGAATGATGCAGCCCTGTTCGGCGCCGGGCATGAAGTCCAAAGGGGAGAGCAGGCCGAGCCGGTGGTGCCGCAGCCGGACCAACGCCTCCGCGCCACGAACCCGCCCCGAGACCAGAGCCACCCTCGGCTGGTAGTGAAGCAGCAAGTCGCCGGCGGCGAGGGCTTGGCGGAGACGGCGCGTGAGCAGGCGGCGTTCCGCGGCATCGTGCCGCACGCTGCGCCGCCGTGCCGTGCGGGGCGGAACCGGTTGGATGTTCGGGGCCGGCAAGATGGCGGAGCCGGCGGAGTGGATGGGAGGTGAATGGGGCATGAGACAAAGTCTCGCCCTGGGAAGTTAACAGAGCCGGAAAACCGTCTAAATGTTCTCTTAATACAGGTCTAAGCTAATACAGACCTAAGCTCATATAGGCCAAAGCCAGGGGAAGGCTTCTTTTTGTGAACAAAAAGAAGCAAAAAAACTTTATGACTCTGGGCCGTGGGCGTTGTCGGCGACACAGAATCAGGCCCAGCATGGTAAAAGTTTTTGCGCCGCTTTCTCCGGGCCACTTTCTTTGTCGGCCTAAGCTCCCAGCGCCGCGCGCAGGGCGCTGAAACTGGTCTCGATGCCGTAATGGCGTGTCACGTAATTAATGGACGCGTCGGGCCGTCGCGGCGCGGCCAGTTGCCGGAGGATAGCGGCGGCAAACGTCTCTGGGGACGAGGCGGCGATGAAGGGCGCGGCTTCGTCCGGCATGAAGCCTTCCAGGCTGCATTGGGTCGCGACCGTGACGAGCCCATGCCTTGCATATTCGAGCAGCTTGACCTTCAGCCCGGAGCCGACCCGCAAAGGCGAGATCGCGAGGCTGGCATTGTAGAGCAGCGGGCGCAGGTCCCGGACCCGTCCATGGCGCACGACGCCGGGGGGAACGCTGCCCAGCGCCGCCCCGCAATCGCCGATCAGGTCGAGGCGGATATTTTTGCCTAAGCGTGGCCAGATTTCGGCAAAAAACCAACGCAGCCCGTCCAGATTCGGCAACGCGGCGCTGCCGATGAAGACCAGCCTGCCCGGTTTGCGCCGCCAGCCTTCCGGGGGCGGACAGGGCAGAGCGGGCATCGGCGCTGCGAACACGTGCTGCGCCGGGCAAAGCTTTTGCAACAGCGAGGCCTCCTCGGGCTGGCTGGCGGCGATGCGGCGCGCCCCCCCGAGCCAGGAGGCTTCGTCGGCACGGGATAGATGCCGCGGCTGCACGCGGTAGCCGGCGCTGGTCAGCGCCTGGTGGCGGCGGTGGAACACGTCATGCGCGATGATCACGCTGTTGATGCCGCGTAGTTCCGGGGCGGCCAGAGGGGCGGCGCGGAATAGCGTGTCGATCAGCAAGGCGTCGGGTTTTTCGCGCGCGATATAGCGCGCCGCCCAGCCTGCCTCCGCCTCGGTACAGAAACGGCCAAGCACCGCGTCTGCCTGATGGCGCCGGCGACGGATTCGGTTGGCGGCCGGCGCTGGCAAGGCGCGCAGCCCGGCGCGAAGCAAAATACCGGCGAGAGCGCCGGCGGAGCGTGGCACCACATGGCCAGCCCAGGCGGCGATTTGCGGGCCGGCCACCGGTGCAACGTCGTAACGTTCCACGGGCCAGGCCAGCCGCGCGCCGAGCAGCAGCACGGTGACCTGATGGCCCAGCCCCTGCAGCCAGGAAATGATCGCATGATTGGTCGCCAGATGGCCGGCGGAGCCGGGGCGCGGTAATTCGTCGGTGAGGAAGACATAGCGCATCAGGCGCGGCCTGCCTGTCGGGACGGACGTTTGTTATTGTTCTGGGCCGGGTGCGTTTGCGCCCAACGGATGAATTCAATCAAGGAAGGGCCGCTTTTTGGAAAAAGCGGCGCAAAAACTTTTTAAAAACTGGGCCGCGGCGGTGAAACCAGCACAGCCCAGGTTAATCTTCTTCGCTCAGGCGGCGTCCTGGGTGATGCCTTTTTCGGTGAGCAGGGTCTGCAGCTCGCCCGACTGGTACATCTCGGTGATGATATCGCAGCCGCCGACGAATTCCCCCTTCACATAAAGCTGCGGAATGGTCGGCCAGTTGCTGAAGGCCTTGATGCCTTCGCGGATTTCCTGATCCTCCAGCACGTTCACCGTTTTGAACGGCACGTTTGCATGTTTGAGGATCTGGATGACCCGGGCGGAGAAGCCGCATTGCGGGAACATCGGCGTGCCCTTCATGAAGAGCAGCACCGGGTTGGCCTCGATCTGCGTCTGAATTTCAGAAAAAACGGGGTTGTTCATAAAGTTGATCCTTATTCGGGAGCTGCGGTTTGCAAGGCCAAAGCGTGCAACGTTCCGCCCATGCGTCCCTGCAGAGCGGCATAGACCATCTGGTGCTGGCGCACGCGGGAGACCCCGCGGAACGCCTCCGTCACCACGGTCGCGGCAAAGTGATCGTCGTCACCCGCCAGATCTTCGATCGTGATTTTCGCATCCGGAAATGCGGCTTTGATTAAGGCTTCAATCTCGCCGGCTGTCATCGCCATTTTCGAATCCTTACAAGGCGAACCAAGCGGGGAAGAACCGCTCATGGGCGTCGCGCAACTGTGGCAGAGATATGGCGATGGTATCGGAATGTGTCAATTTCCCGCTACCATCCGCGTGGCCGATTTTCGCGGCCGGAATACCGGCTTCCGCGGCGGCCGCGAGGAGGGCAGGGGCGTCCTGCACCGCCAGCACATAGCGCGCCTGATCCTCGCCGAACCAGAAGGCGTGTGAGGTGTCCGGCGCGGTCAGGGCCACGCCGGTATCGCCGGCCAAGGCCATTTCCGCAACCGCGACCAGCAGGCCGCCGTCGGAGACATCGTGGCAGGCGCCTACCTTGCCGGAGAGGATTTGCGCGCGCACGAAATCGCCGTTCCGGCGTTCGGCGGCAAGGTCGATGGCGGGCGGCGCGCCGGCTTCCTGGCCGAGGATCTCCCGCAGCCAGAGCGAGCGGCCAAGCTCACCTTTGCTGGCGCCGATGACAACGAGCTCATGGCCGGGTTTCAGCGCCAGGCCGACCGCCTTGGCCGCATCCTCGATCACGCCCACCGCGCCGATCGCCGGGGTCGGAAGAATGCCGGTGCCCTCGGTCTCGTTGTAAAGCGAGACATTGCCGGACACGACCGGGAAGTCGAGCGCCGTGCAGGCTGCCGCCATGCCTTTGATCGCGGCGGCGAACTGGCCCATGATCTCCGGCTTCTCGGGATTGCCGAAATTCATGTTGTCGGTGATGGCCAGGGGGGTCGCGCCGGTCGCGGAAATGTTGCGCCAGGCTTCCACCACCGCCTGCGCGCCGCCGGCCTCGGGGTCGGCCACGCAATAGCGCGGGGTGCAATCCGTGGTCAGCGCCAGAGCACGGTTGGTGCCCTCCAGCCGGACGATGGCGGCATCCGCCTGGGCCGGACGTTTCACGGTCTGCCCGCCGACGGTGGAATCATACTGGTCGAAAATCCAGCGCCGCGAGCACAGATCGGGGCTGGCGATCAGCTTCAACAAGGCCGCGCCGAGATCCATATCGCTGTGCACTGGGCCGAGCGGCGCCGGTTTCGGCGTTGGCGCGGTGGGGCGGCGATAGAGCGGGGCCTGGTCGGCCAGGGGGGCAAGCAGAATATCCGCCTCCACCACGCCCTTATGTTTGACGACGATGCGCCCGGTATCGGTGATATGGCCGATGATCGCGTAGTCGAGATCCCATTTCTCGATGATGGCCCGCGCCATTTCGGCGCGCTCGGGCTTGAGCACCAGCAGCATGCGCTCCTGGCTTTCCGAGAGCATCATCTCGTACGCCGTCATGCCGGTTTCGCGCTGCGGCACGCTGTCCAGGACCAGCTCGATACCCACACCGCCTTTGCCTGCCATTTCGACGGAGGAAGAGGTGAGGCCGGCCGCGCCCATATCCTGAATGGCGACGATCGCGTCGGTCTGCATCAGTTCCAGGCAGGCTTCGATGAGCAGCTTTTCGGTGAACGGGTCGCCGACCTGCACGGTCGGGCGTTTTTCTTCGGAAGAGGCGTCGAACTCCGTACTCGCCATGGTCGCGCCATGGATGCCGTCGCGCCCCGTCTTGCTGCCGATATAGACAACCGGATTGCCGACGCCGGCGGCGGCGGAGAGGAAGATCTTATCCTGTGCCGCGATGCCGACGGTCATGGCATTGACCAGCGGGTTGCCATTATAGGCGGGGTGGAAATTCACCTCGCCGCCGACCGTGGGCACGCCCACGCAGTTGCCGTAGCCGCCAATGCCGCGCACCACACCATCGACCACGCGTTTGGTGACCGGCAGCGACGGGTCGCCGAAGCGCAGCGCGTTGAGGTTGGCGATCGGCCGCGCCCCCATGGTGAACACGTCGCGCAAAATGCCGCCGACGCCGGTGGCCGCGCCCTGATAAGGCTCGATGAAGCTGGGGTGGTTATGCGACTCCATCTTGAAGATCGCGGCCATGCCCTCGCCGATATCGATCACCCCGGCATTTTCGCCCGGACCGTGAATGACCCAGGGCGCCTTGGTCGGCAGTTCCTTCAACCAGACGCGCGAGGATTTGTAGGAGCAATGTTCCGACCACATGACCGAGAATATGCCCAGCTCGGTAAGCGTCGGCGTGCGGCCCATGATGTCCAGGACCTTGGCAAATTCCTCGGCATTGAGCCCGAAGGATTTCGCGAGAGCGGCGTCAACTTTTTTCATGCGGCGGCCAGTGAATCGAAAAGGGGTTTGCCATCGGTGCCGCCAAGCAGCGGGTCCACCAGATCCTCGGGATGCGGCATGAGGCCGAGGATGCGCAGATTCGGCGAATAGATGCCAGCAATGTCACGGGCGGCGCCGTTGCGGTTGCCGTCGGCATAGCGGAAAGCCACAAGGTTCTCGCCCTCGAGCCGGTCCAGCGTCTCGGTGTCGGCGCTGTAGTTGCCGTCGCCATGAGCCATGGGCGCGCGGAAAATCGCGCCGGCTTCATATTTCGAGGCGAAGGCGGTGTCGTTGCGCTCGACCTTCAGCATCGTGTCCATGGAGAGGAAGCGCAGCGAGGCATTGCGCAGCAGCGCGCCCGGCAGCAACCCGGCCTCGGTGAGGATCTGGAAGCCGTTGCACACGCCGAGCACATAGCCGCCGCGCGCCGCATGGTCTTTCACCGCGCGCATGACCGGACTCTGCGCGGCCATGGCGCCGCAGCGCAGATAGTCGCCGAAGGAGAAGCCGCCGGGGATGATAACGAGATCGAAGCCGGAGAGATCGGTTTCCTTGTGCCAGACCATTTTCGGTTCGGCGCCAAAGCTCTGGCGGACCGCGATCGCCATGTCGCGCTCGCGGTTGATGCCGGGGAAAAGTAGGATTGCTGTGCGCATGGCGCTCCTCTGCCGAAGGGCGGCGGGGAAGTAAAGCGAAGAAAGCAGCCGCTTTTTGAAAAAA
>DATJHR010000114.1:0-5834 GCA_035493735.1 Acidocella sp. | reverse complement strand
GTTTCGTTGGTCTGCATGGCGCGCATCGGCAACTCGTCCTGCCGCGCCAGCCACCATTCATAGCCGAACACCATCACCGCCTGGGCGAGGTTCAGCGACATGAAGCCGGGATTGAGATCGTAGCGGATCAGGCTGTCAGCGCAGGCGATGTCGTCATTATCGAGCCCGGTGCGCTCCGGGCCGAACAGCACGCCGCAGCGCAAGCCGCGCGTCCCGACCGCCACCGTCTCCGCGGCGCCGCCGCGCGCGGTCAGCACCGGCTTGATAATATGGCGCGGCCGCGGGCAGGTTGCGAACACGCGATGCAGATCCGCCACCGCCGCCTCGACGGTGGGAAACACCTCGGCATTCTCAAGGATACGATGCGCGCCGGAGCCGGTGATCCAGGCGCGCTCCAACGGCCAGCCGTCGCGCGGCGCCACCAGGCGCAGGTGGAACAGGCCGCCATTGCCCATGGCCCGCGCCACCGCCCCGATATTCTCCGCCATTTGCGGCCGGACCAGGATCACCACCGGCGACGGCTCGATGGGCGTTAGTTCCGCGCCGCCATCCCGCCCGGTCATGCGTTTGCACCGCCCATGCTCATGCCTTGCGCAAGGTGTATGTGCCGCCCGGACCGTCCTCGATGATCACACCATGTTTGGCGATTTCCGCGCGCAGGCGGTCGGATTCCGCAAAATCCTTGTTCTTGCGCGCGGCCACGCGCTGGGCCACGAGCGCATCGATGGCGGACTGGTCGATCCCCGCGCCAAACCATTCTTCGGGCGAGACGTTGAACAGGCCGAGGACCTGCCCGGCGGCAAGCAATCCTGCCGCCGCTTCGGCGTTTTCCGCCATCGCCGCATCGGCGAGCGCATGCAGAGCGGCGATCGCGCCGGGCGTGTTGAGATCGTCGCAGAGCGGGGCCAGCACGCTTTCCGGCACGGTGGGTGCCGCGACGACGCCGGGATTTTTGCCGATCGCGCGATAAAACCGGTCCAGCTCCTTGCGCGCTTCCAACAAGCCCGCTTCGGAAAAATCCAGCGTCGAGCGGTAATGGGAGCGCATCAGCAGGAACCGCACGGCCTCGCCCGGGGCGAGCTGCAGCACGTCGTGGAGGAACAGGAAATTGCCGAGCGACTTGCTCATCTTCTCGCCGTTCACCAGCAGCATGCGGTTATGCACCCAGACATTGGCGAAGGTCGAGCCGGGAAAAGCGCAGCAGGACTGGGCGATCTCGTTCTCATGGTGGGGGAAGATCAGGTCATCGCCGCCGCCATGAATGTCGAAATTCTCGCCCAGATGCTTCCAGGACATGGCCGAGCATTCGATATGCCATCCTGGACGGCCGCGGCCCCAGGGGCTGGGCCAGCCCGGCAGATCGTCGGAGGAGGGTTTCCACAGCACGAAATCGCCCGCGTCGCGCTTATACGGCGCGACTTCGACGCGCGCCCCGGCGATCAGATCCTCCGGGCTGCGGCCGGAAAATTTGCCGTAATCCGCATCCGAGGCGACCGAGAACAGCACGTGCCCTTCGGCCTCGTAAGCGTGGCCGTTGGCGATCAGGCGCTGAATGATGTCGATGATCTCGCCAAGATGCTCGGTCGCACGCGGCTCGATATCCGGCGGCAAGGCGTACAGCGCGCCCATATCCTCATGGTAATAGCGGATCGGCCCTTCGGTGACGTCCTCGATGGCGACACCGCGCTCCTTGGCGCGCGTGTTGATCTTGTCGTCGATGTCGGTGATGTTCCGCACATAGGTCACGCGCGGATAGAGCTTGCGCAGCAGCCGCACCAGGATGTCGAACATCACCACATTGCGGGCATTGCCGATATGCGCCCGGTCATACACGGTGGGGCCGCAGAGATAGACCCGCACATTGGCCGGGTCGATCGGGCGGAAAATCTCCTTGCCCAGCGTGCGGGTGTTGAACAGCGTCAGTTCCATGATCCCTGCCTCTTCGGCGAGTTTCGGCTCCAGATCAAGCCTCATTGCTTTTTCCCGCAGGCTGCGCCCAGATGAGGTTCATGGAACAGATTCTGAAGCATATCGATGACCATCTCGATGCCTCCCTGGAACGCCTGTTCAGCCTGCTCCGCATTCCCAGCATCAGCACCCAGCCGGCGCATGCGGGGGATTGCCGCAAGGCCGCCGAATGGGCGCGCGATACGCTGACGGAGATGGGGTTCACCGCCCGGCTGTCGGAAACCTCGGGGCTTCCGGGGGTGATCGCCACGCATCACAGCGCCGGCCCGGACGCGCCGCATGTGCTGTTCTATGGCCATTATGACGTGCAACCGGCCGATCCGCTGGCTTTGTGGGAGTCCGATCCGTTCGACCCGCAGCTGGTCGACGGGCCGCGGGGCAAGCGCATCGTCGGTCGCGGCGCGGTGGATGATAAAGGCCAGGTCGTGAGCTTCCTCGAGGCCTGCCGGGCGCATCTCGCGGTGAACGGCAAGCTGCCGGTGCGCCTCACAGTTTTGCTTGAGGGCGAGGAGGAATGCGGCAGCCCCTCCCTGGCCGAGTTGCTGACCAGAGAGAAAGAGGCGCTGGCGGCGGATTTCGTGCTCGTGGCTGACACCAATATGTGGAATTTCGAGACCCCGGCGATCACCACCTCGCTGCGCGGTCTGGCGGGGATCGAGGTGACGGTGAAGGCGGCTTCGCGCGACCTTCATTCCGGTCTGTATGGCGGCATCGCGCTGAACCCGATCAACGCGCTGACCCGTGTGCTGGGCGACCTGCAGGACGACCAGGGCCGCATCCGCATCCCGGGTTTCTACGACGGCGTGGTGCCGGTGCCGGAGGCGGTGCGGAAATCCTGGGACGCGTTGGGCTTCGATGCGGCTTCGTTCCTGGGCGAGGTCGGGTTGCGCCATCCCGCCGGCGAGCATGGACAATCGCCGCTGGCGCAACTCTGGGCCCGGCCGACCGCCGACATTAACGGTATTTATGGCGGCTACCAGGGCGACGGCACAAAAACCGTCATCCCAGCGGAGGCGACGGCAAAGCTGACCTTCCGCCTGGTCCCGGGGCAGGACCCGACAAAAATTCTCGACAATTTCGAGCGTTTCGTGACGGACCGGCTCCGCCCCGACGCGCGGGCGGAATTCAAGCGTTCCGGCGTGGCCCCCGGCTTTGCCATGGACCTCGGCGCGCCTTTCATGGCGGCGGCGCGGCAGGCTTTGGCGGATGAGTTCGGCAAGCCGGCGGCGCTGGCCGGCTCCGGCGGGTCGATCCCGGTGGTGGCAGCCTTCAAAACCCACCTTGGCTTGGAAACGCTGCTGGCCGGTTTCGGGCTGGATGACGACCGCATCCACTCGCCGAACGAAAAGTTCGAACTGGCCTGCTTCCATCGCGGCGCCCGTGCCCATGCGCGGCTTCTGGCGGCGTTTGGGCGCTAGAAAGAAAGTAAGTAAGTGGCCGCTTTTTGAAAAAAGCGGCGCAAAAACTTTTTTGAACGGGGCCGGTGGTGGTGATGCCAGCGCGGCTTAACAAAACGCCAACCCGCCAACCTCCAGCGGCGAGCTACTGATAGCGAACCGCATCCTCGATGTGCTGAAACGCGCCGCCGGCAAACAACACCACGTCGAAGCGTGTGCAGGGCCGCGCCCATTCGGGGTGCTGCGCCATGGCCGCGCCGGCCGCGGCCAGCAACCGCGCTTGCTGGCGGGGCGAGACGGCATAAGCCGCCTCCGCCAGCGATGACCGCGCCTTGACCTCGACAAAAAGCAAAGTGTCCCGGTTTGCCAGGACGAGATCAATCTCCCCGGCCCCTGTGCGCAAGCGCTGCGCGAGGACGGCAAAGCCTTGCGCCGCGAGATAGGCGGCGGCGTCACGCTCGGCATGGCGACCGGACATTTCCGCTGCCCGGCGCTTGGCGGTGCGTGGCGGAGGAAGCGAGGAAAACAACCAGGCTGACGAGGACATAAGCCTGTTGTGCCGCCAAATCGTTAAGATTTGGCTAATTCCCTCCTCACGGCTGGCGCCACGCCCCGCGCGGCTGACCGGCGAATTCTTCCGCCACCGCCAGGCCCAGCACCAGCAGCACCGGTCCGACAAAAATGCCCAAGGCGCCGAACGCGATCGCACCGCCGAGCACGCCCAGCAGCGTGAGCGCGTAGGGAAGCTGAGCCCCCCTGGCGATCAGCCAGGGGCGGATGATCGAATCGGCGCCGCCAACGACGCCGAAACAATAGATCAACAGCACGACCGCGTGCAGCGGGTGCCCCGTCGCCAGCAGATACAGGCAGAGCGGCACATAGACGATCACCGCGCCGGCCGGCACGATCGAGACAAGCCCCGCCATGGAGGCCAGCAGCAAGGCCTGGGGCGCGTGCACCAGCTCAAAGCCAATGGCGTACAGCACGCCCTGCAGCGCCGCCGTGCCGACGATGCCAAACACCACCCCGCGCACCGTCCCGGCGATTAAGGAGAGCAGATGCCCGGCCGTGTTTGCGTCCATCAGCCGGGCCAGCAACATCCGGATCCGGTCAACGACCCCGGCACCGGTGAGAAAGAAAAAATACGTGATGAACAGCGCCACGACGATGCCAATCAGCCCGTGCGTCAGCTTGAACAGCAAATGAATGCCCGAATGCGTTATCGGGCCGAGCACCGGTCGCAAAGAACTCGCGGCACCCCCCAAATCATCCGCCGAATTGTTCCAGAGATCGGTAAGCATGCCGCCGATCAGCGGCAGCCGGGCCAGCATCGGCGGGGCCGGCGGCAGACCGTTCTGCATCAGATCCTGCACCCAGGCTCGATTGTCCCGCGCCTCCCGGGCCACGACCAGCGCCAGATGCACCAGCGGCACCAGAATGATCGCCGCCAACACCACCGTGATCAGGAAGGCCGCGATGCTGGCGGGAACATAGCGTGATAGCTTGAGGTAGAGCGGCCACAGGCAATAGACCAGGATGCCCGCCCAGAGCATTGCCGGCAAAAACGGCAGCATGATGAGAAAGCAGCCGATACCGAGCGCCACGGCCATGGCCAGCAGCAGGATCCGTTCATATTTCATAGACGTGTGATGCCCGATGAGGCATCCGACCGGCAAGGCCTTCACGCGATACAAGAAATCTCACTGCCCCAGATGTTTTTTGGTTTTTTGGGACGTTTCATGTATATAAATTGGTAGCAGGGATATCATGAAGATTTTATGAGATGGCGCGTCTCGAGAGCGATCCTGCGGCAGAACCGGGTGGCAAGGGAGTCATGTCAATGCGATTCAATGAGATTGGTCAGCAATTACGGGCTTACCGTATGGAATCCGGCCTCAAGGCCGAGGAGATTTCGGCCCGTCTCGGTGTCTCGCGCGCTGCCCTATATCGGTACGAGAAGGGTGAGGTCATTAAGCTCGACACCGTCAACCGTCTCGCGGAGCTTCTCAAAATATCGCCACTGACGCTGCTGGGCATCGGCGTGGAATATTATTCCAAGCCGGTGGGCTACATGGAGCGCATCCGCCAAATTGAGGAGACCTCCGACCAGATCCTGCAGGTCTTCGGCCCGATGTGCTACCTGATCTCTTCCGACCATTACGACAACATACTGGCGCAGATTTACGAGGAAGCGGCGGAAGCCATGGGGGCCGACCGGGCGGCGGCGCGCGCCGCCTCGGAACAACTTCTGAATGTGATGATTTCGCGCAAGCGCATGTACGCGGCACGCAAACCCTCGATCATCGGCATCCTCACCGTCAGCTCGATTCAGAAATTTCTTACCGAAGGCGTCGCCGGGGCGGTGACGGTGGGCGAGCGGCTGCGCCATGCCGCGCGCGAGGTCGCACAGCGCGAGATGGAACTGATCGCCAACCTGATGGAAAGCGAACCAATCGGCCTGCAGCTCGG
>DATJHR010000113.1:0-5427 GCA_035493735.1 Acidocella sp. | reverse complement strand
CGCAAGGTCAGCGACCGCATCCTGGGCTATGCGCTCTACATCGATCCGCCGCTCGGCCGTGTCGGGATGACCGAGACCCAGGCCGCCGCGACCGGCCGGCCGATCCTGGTGTCGACCCGGCCGATGGCCCGCGTCGGGCGGGCCGTGGAAAAAAGCGAGACCAAAGGTTTTATGAAGATCATCGCCGATGCCGAAACCCACCGTATCCTTGGCGCCGCGATCCTCGGCACCGGCGGCGATGAGGCGATCCATGGCCTTCTCGACATGATGAATGCTGACCAGCCGACCGTCGCATTGCGCTGGGCGGTCCCGATCCATCCAACCGTCTCCGAGTTGATCCCCACCGTATTGGGGGGCCTGGCGCCGCCACGAGGTGCCTGAAGTCCGGCCTCAATCAGGTCCACCAGGTTGTCTTAGACCTTCACCCCAACTTCGGGCGTGACAGCCACTATTTTGTGCTCTGGCTTGCAAGCGGAAGACGACGTCCCGCGCTCACTGCGCTCACCGCCACAAGCACCACCACGTTGACGAGCATCGCGATGATGCCAACATTGAAATCCTTCACCACATCCGGCAAGCCGGGCAGCAGCTTGCCGACGGTCTCATGCGCGAGCGTGAGAAAGACTACGGTGCCGACGCCCACGAGAATGCCGGCAAACGCACCTTCCTTGGTTGCCGGGTTACGAGGCAGCAGGCTCACGATCAGCGCCGGAAAAAGTTGCGTGACGAAATTATAGCCCATCAACAACAGCGCGACGATCGTGCTGCTGCCGGAGATCGCGAAGTAGCAGCCGACCACGGCGACGACCGGCACCAGAATTTTCGCCAGCCGCGCCGTGGTCTCATCACTCTGCCCGCCGCGCAGCGGGGCGACGAAATTGCGCGAGAACAGCGTGGCCGCAGCCATCATGATCAGCGAACCCGGTACCAGAGCGGTCAGCACGCCGGTCGCACCGACAATGCCGACCATCCAGGGAGGGAACGCGGCGATGACGATCTTCAGCAGCGCCATGTTGGTCGCCGCCCCCTTCAACCCTGGCACCACCAGCGTCGCGGTGAAACCGACAAAGAACACGAACAGCAGCACCAATTGGTAGAGCGGCAGAACGATGGCGTTCTTGCGGAACACCGCGGCGTTGCGCGCGCTGTAGCAGGCGCCGAAGGTATGCGGCCACATGAAGAAGCCAAGCGCTGTAAGCAAGGTCGTGGAAACAAACCAAGAAACGCTCTGCCCGTGTGCGACAAACGACAGAATGCCCGGCTTCGCGGTGTTCACCGCCGCGAACATATTGCCAATGCCACCGTAGTAATGAATCGGCAGATAGAAGCCGAGGAAGGCGGCGACGCTGATGACCATGATGTCCTTCGTGATCGCCGTCCAGGCCGAACCGCGGATGCCGGAGATGATCACATAGAGCATGACCACAAAAGCGCCGATGATGATGGAGAGCGTCTTCGGCACGACACCGTAACTCGCCGCCTGGACAATCACGCCGAGGCCGGTGAACTGCAGCACGAGGTAGGGCACCAGCGCGATGACGCCGACCAACGCCACCAGCACGCCGAGCGCCGGGCTGTTGTATTTATGCGCGAAAAAATCTGGCTGCGAGACCAGCGTGTGGCTGCGCGCATAGGTCCAGATTTTCTGGCAGGATGAAGTATGAAATGACATACGCAAGGGTGCCGTAGCCAAGAATGTAATAGGCTGGCGCGCCGAGCCCGTACGCATAGCCGGAGGCGCCGAGAAACGTGAAGGTGGTGTAGATTTCGCCGGCGAGCAGCAGGAAGACCAACAGCGCGCCGAAGCGGCGGCCGCCGACTGTCCATTGCTCCAGGCTCATCTCATGCCCGGAGCGTGCGACAATGCCAAGCGCCAGGGCGAACATCGTCGCGATCGCGATCAGAACCAGGGCGATGTTCATCGGACATGCTCCTTGTCGGCGCGCCGCACCGGATCGAGCCAATAAATCACCGCCATAATCGCCGAGGTGAGCAACACCCAGATCGTAATCCAGCCCAGAATGAACGGCATTCCAAGAATGAACGGGGTGGCGCTGTTGTGCAGGATAGGACCGGCAAACATGCCGATGAATGGGATGATGGCGAGCCAACCGGTCAGTTTCATGACACCTCCCCCCATTGTCGGTGACGACGGCACGGGCAGTTATTCAAAAGCATGGTGATTTCGCACGACCGGGGCAAGTACTCGACGCGACATAATCAGGCCTGGGACACAGTGAACGACTGTAAATCCCTCATTTATGAGCACGAATACGCCGAATGTTGCGCTGCAACGCCGGCTTATCGGCGGCTTATGAAATCAGGCTGCTCGATCAGCTTGTCGTGTTGTCGGTCTCCTGGGACTCCAGAAGTACCTCACGCCGCTCCTCGATTGTAATATGTCTCTCGTCAAACGATCTTGCAGGGTATCATGGCATCCTCATCGAATGAATAGGCCGCGCATAGCCGGTGATAACCATCGGCGATGACCAGTTTGGTGTTCGCTTTGTCTCTATGCAGAAGCAATGGAGAGAGTTTCTCATTGAGTATGATCGCCGTCCGATCTTTGTCCACATGGCTGTTATTGACACCAAGAAGCGGCAGACCGGAGGCTCTGAAAATATCCTTCGCCGCAAATTCCGTCATCTCGGCGGTCTCCAATGCACTGGCAATGTCTTTCGCCACCTGCGGATCAAAAATCAGACTCAGATAAGACGCGGCTGCGGGATAATCGTGATCCTGCGGCTTATTAAACCACTTGATCTTCATCGCTTACCTCCAAAACAATCGCCGAACGCAGGCTCTAGACTATATCATGCATATTGAATTGGGTGGCTAAGATAGAGACATATCCAAAATGAAATACGTCCCAAGCCATGGCGCGCCGCCGATCATCTCGGTCTCCGGCCTCAGCAAAACCTACAAATCCGGTCTTACGGCCCTTGACGGTATTGATCTTGCGATCGAGCGGCAGGAGATTTTTGCCTTGCTTGGCCCCAATGGCGCGGGAAAAACGACGCTGATCAGCATCATCTGCGGCACAGTAAGCCTTGGTTTGGGGCAGGTTCTGGTCGATGGGCACGACATCGTGCAAAATTACCGCGCCGCGCGCGCCTTGATCGGACTGGTACCACAGGAAATCTCGCTCGACATTTTCGCGACTGTCTGGAACACCGTGAGTTTCAGCCGCGGGCTATTCGGCTGCCCGCCAGACCCAGCCCATATCGAACGCCTGCTGCGTGATCTTTCGCTGTGGGATAAGCGCGACCGTCGCGTGATCGAACTATCCGGTGGCATGAAGCGCCGCGTGATGATCGCGAAGGCGCTCAGCCACGAGCCCAAGATCCTGTTTCTGGACGAGCCCACGGCGGGCGTGGACGTCAATCTGCGGCGCGACATGTGGGCCTTGATCCGCAACTTGCGGGAGAAGGGCGTCACCATCATCCTCACCACCCATTACATCGAAGAAGCGGAGGAGATGGCCGACCGTGTCGGGGTCATCGCGCAGGGCCACATTCTGCTGGTGGAAGAGACGGCGGCACTGATGCGCAAGTTTGGCCGGCGCCGACTTACCCTTGTGCTCCAGCATCCGCTGGCGTCCATTCCGGCCGAGTTGGCGCCCTGGAATCTCGAGTTGGATCAAGAGGGCCGTTTGCTCTCTTACGGATTCGATGCCAATGCCGAGGATACCGGCATTCCGGCGCTGCTCCGCAGCCTGGGCGAACTCGGCATCGATTTCAAGGACCTTGACACCAGCCGCAGCTCACTTGGGGATATTTTTGTCAGTCTCGTGGCGACCGACGCGTGGGCGCGGCCTGAATGAACCTCAACGGCATATGGACGATTTACCGCACGGAGATGGCGCGCATGCGCCGCACGTTCTGGCAGAGCGTCGCCACCCCGGTCATTACCACTGTGCTGTATTTCGTGGTGTTCGGCCACGCGATCGGCGCGCACATTCAGCATATCGGCGGGGTTGGCTACGGCGCTTTCATTGTCCCCGGTCTCATCATGCTCACGCTCCTCACCCAAAGCATCGGCAACGCCTCATTGCCATCTATTTCCCGATTTTTACGAAAACCGTCTATGAGATCCTCTCCGCGCCGCTCTCTGCCATGGAAATCGTGCTGGCCTATGTCGGCGCGGCTGCCACCAAATCAATCCTGCTGGCGCTGATCATCCTTGGCACCGCGACCTTCTTCACGCCGCTGCATATTTTACACCCTGGCTTGATGGTGACCTTCATGATGCTCACCGCCGTCGCGTTCAGCCTGTTTGGCTTCATCATCGGCCTGTGGGCCCAGAATTTCGAGCAGCTCGCCATCATCCCCGCTTTGGTGGTGACACCGCTCACCTTCCTGGGCGGCGCCTTCTATTCGATTAACATGTTGCCCCAGCCCTGGCGGACGCTGAACCTTTTCAACCCGGTCGTCTATCTCGTGAGCGGCTTCCGGTGGAGTTTTTACGGCACCGGTGACGTCGGGGTCGAACTTAGCCTCGCTTTCACCAGCCTCTTCATGGCGGCGTGCCTCGCCGTGATCTGGTGGATATTTCGGACCGGCTATCGGCTAAAAACGTAATAGCTTTTAAGGCTTCTTTTTGTGAACAATTTACTCTGAGCCATGGGCGTATCAGCGACACAGCATCAGGCCCAGCATGGGTAAAAGTTTTTGCGCCGCTTTTTTCAAAAAGCGGCCACTTCCTTTGTCGAAAAGCCGACCTAAGGCCGGCGCAACCGTGCTAACAGCTGGGCCCAGGCACGTGCCTTGCGGCTGAACACGATCGGCTCGTACGCAGCGAAGGCGACCGCTTTGGAAAGCTCGGATCGGGTGGGATATGGCACCACAGTACCGAAAAGCGACCAGAGCGAAGCTTTGCCAAGGAGCATGGTCCAGGGCAGAACCAACTCGCCCACGCTGGCGCCGACCAGAGTCACGCCCACGATCCGCGGCCCGGCCCGGATCACTTTGATGAAGCCGTCTGCGTCGTCGTCGACGAGTGCACGGTCGTTCTCCGAGAAAAACGCCCTGAGCACCCGCACATGACCATGGCGGGCGCGGGCGGCCTCCTCTGTCAAACCAACCTGTGCGAGTTCCGGATCGGTAAAGATCACGCCGGGCAGTGTGTCGTCATGAGCGCGCGCCGGCAAGCCGAAGCCGATCGTGCGCGTCACCAGCGCACCGTCACGGCCCGCAGCATGGGTAAAGCGCGGACCGGCGCGGCAATCACCGATGGCGAAGATGTGCTTACGGCTGGTCCGGCGATAAGCATCGACGTTGATTCCGTTCTGGTCCGCCACCACCCCCGCAAGGTCGAGCCGCAGCTCGTCCACGTTCGGTCGGCGGCCGGCCGCGACAAGCAGATGGCTCCCGCGGATCGGCTCTCCGGCCGTCAGCTCGAGCAAAACACCCTCGGGCGCGCAGGAGA
>DATJHR010000112.1:0-2961 GCA_035493735.1 Acidocella sp. | reverse complement strand
CGCAGATCGCCGGCGTTCTTGGTATAGAGGGTGCCCTCGCCGTAGCGCAGGCCGGCGACGAACGCGCCCGCGCCTTCCTCGCCGAGCACATAGCCATTCGGCAGGCCCCAATGGCTGATCGCCTTCTCGATGACCGAGGCTAGGCCGCGCGAGACATTGCCGAAGAAGCGGTGGCCCGCATTGACCAGTTCATCCGAGCGGTAGGAGTCGGCGCGTTGGGCCTGTTGCGCCGAAGTGGGCGTCGAGAACGAGATCGCCGCAGCGAAAAGCAGGGCTGCACAACGCAGAGCGAAATTCATGAAAAGACCCCATAAGGCAGGAAGGCGCTTGTGAAGCGAGCAAGGCGACAGCCTGACAATTTAACGGCTTGCTGACAGGCAGGTCCTAAACTCGCGCGACTCGAACTTTATCGGCAGCAACTATGACGGCATGGCGGCAGGAAAATAAAGGGTGGGGCCCAAAAGGCCTGATCGCAGCGGGTATTTTGGCCATATTTGCGGTTCTGGGACCTATGGCGGCGCGGGCGGCCTCGACCGAGCGGGTGGTGACGAACCATCATACCGGGCTTGCGATCGATGGCTACGATCCGGTGGGCTATTTCATCCAGTCCCGCCTTGTCGCGGGGAAAGCCGGAATCGAGACGTATCAGGGAGGCGCGATCTGGCGTTTCTCCGATGAACGGGACAGGGACATCTTCCTCTCGGCGCCGGACATCTATGGTCCGCAATTCGGCGGATACGATCCTATCGACCTCGCGCATGGCCGGATCGTCGCCGGGCAGCCGACGCTCTGGCTCGTCTATCGGCAGCGTCTTTATCTGTTTAGCCGGATCGAGAATCGCGAGGCCTTCACGGCCGATTCCGCAAGTCTTGCCAAGGCGACCGATAAATGGCCGGTTTTGAGCCAGAGTCTCGCCGATTACTGATCCAGCGTCTGCGCCGCGTCGCGGGCTGCCTGTGGATCGCCCCAGGCGATGAAGTTCTGGATGAGGAAGTCCTCGCGCTTCTCACCGAACCTTAAAGGGTGGCCGCGGCCATCGATGACGAGGCCCCCGGCAGCGGTGACAATGGCGTGGCCCGCGGCCACATCCCATTCGCTGGTCGGGGAGAGCCGGGGATAAATGTCGGCGCCGCCCTCGGCGACGCGGCAGAACTTGATCGAGGAGCCGAGAACTTGCCGGATCGCGCCAGGGCGCCTGGCAATGAAAGCCTCGGTATTCGGATCGCCATGCGAACGGCTGACGCTGACGATCCATGGCGCGGAGGGACCGGGATGAGGCCGCGTCCTGATCGGCTGGGGCGTGCCGTAAACGGTCGCGTCCTTGGTCGCCAGCAGGCGTTCGGCGCCATGGCCGACAAGTCCCCGCCAGATGATGCCGAGCGCGGGAGCCACGACAATGCCGAGAACGGGCTCCCCGCGCGTAACGAGGGCGATGTTGACAGTGAATTCGTTGGTCCCGCTGACGAACTCGCGCGTGCCGTCGAGCGGATCGATCAGGAAGAAGCTGTCGCGGTAGGGCCGCGTCGCCAGATGGGTACGCTCCTCCGACAGCACCGGAATCTCTGGCGCGAGTTTTGTTAGCCCCTCGGAGATGATGGCGTCGGCGAGAGTATCGGCGTCGCTCACCACCGAGCCGTCGATTTTCTTATTCAGCCCCATGGTGCTGCGGTTGACCGTCAGGATCGCTGCGCCGGCCTGAACGGCGAGCTTGGTCAGCGGCTCCATCAAGGAGAGGGCATTTTCGCCGGCGAGGGCAACCCCTTCAGCCACAATCTCTTTCCTGTCTGCCGTGGTTCCCTGGTTGGCCTGTGTGGCCGCGGCAGGCTTCGCGGTGTATCAAATCACGGTCCGGCGTGATTCGGCTGCGGGAATTGCAGCGGCGAATCTGTATCACACTCCAACTCACAGCAGGAAAATTCGCATGTCAGGCACCTCCGGCGCTCCCGATGCTCTCGATTTGGCCGCGTTGCTGTCCTCGAGGGTCTGCCACGATCTGATCAATCCTGTCGGCGCCATCGTCAATGGCCTGGAGGTGATGGATTCCAGCAACAAGGCTGAGGACAAGGAGTTCGCCCTCGACCTGATCCGTAAGAGCGCGGTCAGCACTTCGGCGCGGCTGCAATTCTGCCGCATCGCCTATGGCGCGGCGGGCTCGGCCGGGACCCAGATCGACCTCGGCGACGCGCAGAAGGTGGCGCGTGGCCATCTGGAGGATGCCAAGACCAAGTTGACCTGGAATCTGCCGCACATGCTGCTGGCGAAGAACCGCGTCAAGCTGCTCCTCAACATGCTGGTCATCGCCCAGCAGGCGATCCCGCGCGGCGGCGAACTGGTGATCGATCCGGTCGGCGAGGGCGATACGATGGGATTCCGCATCCGCGCGGTCGGAGCGAATGCGCGGGAGCCGCACAGCATCGCCGACCAGCTCAACCTCGAAAATGCGGCTTCCATCACCGCGCATGCGGTGCAGCCTTATTATACGGCGCTACTGGCGCAGGCCTGCGGCTTCAAGGTCGGCCTGTCCAGGGAAGAAGACGCCGTTGTGGTCGCGACCTCGTAAGGCCGTTCAAATCTTAACGAACTCTTTCCCGCCTGCGGCCGGTTAAGACCGCGGGTGCGATGCCGCAAGTTGGCTTAAACAAAAATACCTTTTGCTCACCATTATTAAACGCTTTCCGTTGAGACTGCGCAGACTTGGCAGGCGCATCTGTGCGCCTCCGCTCCAGGGCTGGGCTGTTTCATGGATGATTTGTTGCGTGAGTTCCTGACGGAAACGAACGAAAGCCTCGATACCGTCGACAATCAATTAGTTCGTTTTGAGCAGGATCCGAATAACGCCAAGATCCTGGATAATATTTTCCGGCTCGTCCACACCATCAAGGGGACGTGCGGTTTTCTTGGTCTTCCGCGCCTTGAAGCGCTGGCCCACGCGGCCGAAACCCTGATGGGCAAATTTCGCGA
>DATJHR010000111.1:0-10773 GCA_035493735.1 Acidocella sp. | reverse complement strand
GTCAGGTATTTTTGATCTGATGCCGGGCAAGTTAGGGCGATAACTTAAATGTTAACTAGCTGAAGTTGTAGTTCCATCGACAGCCATGGCACTCTTTGGGCACAGTGCGATGTCAGTCGGGTAAAGCCGGCTGTTGCACGCGACACGATCTATCGTAAGTTGAATCGCGATACATCAAGAGGTTCTCGCGCTCTATTCAGTCGAAAGACGCACTATGGCTGCGAATTGGATGGCGGTCGGATTTATAGTAAGTAATACAAGCCACTATTCTCTGTGGCCGAGTTTGGAGACGAACGTGGTGAGCCAGGGCCAATGTGCGGTGGGCAGGTGCTGACGCCGGTCTTCATGACCCTGGCGGCGGTGCTTCTGGTCTATGCAGCCCTGCATGACATCGCGGCCCGCACGGTCCCGAACTGGCTGCCGCTTTGCCTGCTGGGGCTCGGCTGTGGCGCGCGCCTGGGCGACCATTCCCTGCTCGCGGGCGCGGCGGTGGTGCTGGTCACCTTCATCGTTTTGGTCGGCCTGTGGCTCGGCGGTGCGATGGGGGGCGGCGACGTCAAGCTCTGGGCCGCGACGGCCCTGTTGATTCCCCCGCTCTTGCAGCCCGAACTCGCCTTTGTGCTGCGTGTCCTGTTGTACGGCGGGGCGCTGGCGATCCTCTATCTGCTGCTCCGGCTCTGCGTGCCCCGGCCGCGTGCCTCGCGCCACGGTGGCTTGCTGCGCCGGATCGTTCGTGCCGAGGCTTGGCGGATCGGCCGTCGCGCGCCGCTGCCTTATGCCTGCGCCATTGCCGGCGGCGCGCTTGCGACGCTTTTGCCTCTCACTTTCAGCATCAGGTAGAACATGGTCTTTCGTCTCGGGATTTTCCTGGTTCTGATCGTCGCGCTGATCGTGGTCTCGATTTTCGGCCTGTCGATCCTCAACCATTCCAAGCATCAGGCCGCCGCACCGGTGCCCACGGCACAGGTCCTGGTTGCGGCCGCCACCTTGCAGGCGGGCGGCCTGTTGCAGCCGGCGGACATGGCCGGCGCCACGGTGCCGGCCGATGCCGTGCCGGTCGGCGCCAGCCTCGACACGCCGGCGAACCGCGCCGCTTTGGTCGGCGCGATGGTCCGCACCGCGATCACCCGCGGGGCGCCGATCCTCGACAGCGCCGTCATCCATCCTGGCGATCACGGCTTCCTTGCCGCCGTGCTGGCGCCGGGCATGCGCGCGGTCACGGTCGGGGTTGATGCGATTTCCGGCGCCAACGGGCTGATCTGGCCCGGTGACTATGTCGATGTGCTGCTGACGCAGACGATCCCCGGGGCGCCGGGCGCCAAGAGCATCGCGGCCGTGATGGTGCTGAGCGACGTGCGCGTGATCGCCACCGGCCAGCAGGTGGTGAAGGATGCCACGCCGGGCCCCACCCCGCAGCCGCCGGCGCAGACGGTGACGCTGGAAGTGACGCCGGACCAGGCGGCGCGCTGCCTGGTGGCGTCCGATCTCGGCAAACTGTCTCTCATCGTGCATTCCGCCCAGACGCAAACCGGCAAGCTGCCCCCGCAGGACATGGCACCGGCTCAGCCCGTCTGGGCGGGCCAGGTCTCGCCGGCACTCGCCAACATGCAGCCGACCTCCTCGCAGACCTCCACTGTGCATGTCTTTCAGGGGTCACCCGCCGAACAGGATTACAGCTTCTAATGCCTTCCCGTTACGCAACGCTTCTGCTCGCCGCTGCCTGCCTTGGCCTGTCCGCCGGTTTGGCGCAGGCGCAGCCGCTGGAGCCAAACCGGCCGGTCGCGCCGGCCATTATCCGCAACATTTATGTCGCTGAGGGCGCGGGCAAGCTGGTCACGCTGCCGCGCCCGATGGCCGATCTGTTTGCCGCTGACCCGAATGTGGTCGAGGTGCGGCCCGCCAGCCCGGATACTATGTTTGTGTTCGGCAAGGGGCTTGGCCAGACCACGATCGTTGCCACCGATTCGGCCGGCACCCCGATCGCGCAATATACCGTCGTGGTCTCCCCCTCTTCGTTCGCCCGCAGCCGGCTGCAGGCACAGGCCCAGATCAGCGCCCCCGGGGCGGATGTAACGGCCGAGAGCGAGGCCGGCGGCATGATCGTGCGCGGCACGGTGCAGACGCCCGAGCAAGCCAATAATGTGATGAATCAGGCGCGGCTGATTTCGCCGAGCGGCAGGGTGGTCAACCAGCTGCAGGTGCGTGAGCCGATCCAGGTCGAGCTGAAGGTCCGCATCGCGACGATGTCGCGCACCATCACGCGCCAGCTGGGGATCGATTGGGGGCAGGCCACCACCGCCGGCATCATGATCGGCAAGTTCGCCATCACCGGCAATACCGGCACCAGCGCCCCGTCCATTTCCGGCAGCACGCCCGGCACCTACGGCGTGACCTTTCCGGGCGGTACCTTCCAGGGGATCATCGACGCGCTGGCTTCGGACAATCTCGCCCATGTGCTCGCCGAACCGACCCTGACCACGCTCAGCGGCACGCAGGCGAGCTTCCAGGTCGGCGGGCAGTTCCCGGTCCCGATTAGCCAGACCAATGGCGCGGTCTCGGTCACCTACAAGAATTTCGGCATTTTGCTCACCTTCACGCCGACCGTATTCTCCGATGGGCGGATCTCCCTGCAGGTGGCGCCGCAGCTCAGCACGCTCAGCACTGCCAATGGCGTGGCTATCACCTCAACCGGCACGACCAGCACCACGATCGTGCCGGCGCTGACCGTGACGCAGGCTTCATCCACCGTCATCCTCGGCAGCGGGCAGGGCATGGCGATCGCCGGCCTGCTTGAGGATACGAGCACACAGACCGATAACGCCGTGCCATGGGTGGGTGAGGTGCCGGTGCTTGGCGCCCTGTTTCGGGGCGACAGTTTCCAGCGCGAGCAGCAGGAAATGGTCATCACCGTCACCCCCTATCTGGTGAAACCGGTCAACCAGCCGGCCACGCTGGCCTCGCCGGACGATGGCTGGACGCCGCCCAACGACTTGCAGCGCATTCTGCTGCTGCGCAACAACGGCACCGACACGGCTTCAACCCGCATTCCCGGCGATGCAGGGTTCATTGTGCAATGAGAGAATATGCCGTGCGCCGCGCCGCGTTTTTTGCGTTCTGCGCGATTCTCCTGACCTTGACCGGCTGCCAGGGCGCGTTCGACCCGTTTCAGCGCCCCGGCAACTGGGTCGCCACGGGTGCTGCGAATGAGGATGTCGCGCAGCAGGTGGCCGCACCTTCCGATCTCATCTCCGGCCGGGGCAACCCGAATGCCAACGGCGTCGCCGCCTCGGCCGCGCTCGATAAGGCGCTTGGGCCAAACGACACGGCAACCGGTTTGGAGACGCCGGCGCAAATCGCCGTGCAAGCCAATATGAATGGCTCGAACTGATTGTGGCCACGAGATTAAGCCGCTTTCCCCGGCAGAAGACGGGAGGTGAGGGATGAACGAGCAAAGCACCCGCGGCGGGTTGGCCGATGGCGGCATGATCAGCCGCCCTGACCGGCTCACCGTTCTGGCCTTTCTCGGCGATCCCGCCACCGAGCAGGTGTTGCGGGACGGGCTCGGCGATCTGGTGGCCAACGGCATGGATATCCGCCGCGGCACGGTGCGCACGGCCATCACCGCTATGGCCAAATTGCCGACGCCGGAAGTGCTAATCGTCGATATCGCCGGCGAGGACCAGCCGCTGCATGCGCTGGGGGAGCTGTCCGACGTCGTGGAGCCCGGCGTGCGCGTGCTGGTGATCGGCGATAACGACGACGTGGATTTTTACCGTCACATCACCCGCGGGATGGGCGTGATGGAATATATTTTCAAGCCGATCACGCGCGAGGCCGTGGCGCGGCATTTCGCGCCGTTGGTCACGCGCAAAACAATCGGCCAGGACGCCGCCCGCGGCGGCCGCGTCATCGCCGTCATGGGCGCGCGCGGCGGCGTCGGCGCCACCACCATTTCCGGCAACCTCGCCTGGATGCTGGGAGTGACGGCCAAGCGCCACACGGTTTTCCTGGAAGCTGATTTGCATATGGGCTCCGGCGCACTGCTGCTGGGGGCGAAAACCGGGCCCGGCCTGCGCATGGCGCTGGAAACCCCCGACCGTGTCGACCCGCTTTTTGTCGAGCGCGCGGCGCAGCCGGTCAGCGAGCGTCTGCATGTGCTGGCGTCGGAAGAGAAGCTCACCGAACCGCTGCATTATGCGCCCGGCGCGGCCCGCCGCCTGATCGATGCGCTACGCGCGCGCTATAATTTCATCATCGTCGATGTCTCGTTTCTGCCGATCCCCTGCAATCGTGAGCTGATCGAGTTCGCGCATCACCGCGTCATCGTCATGGATCCGTCGCTTGCCAGCGTGCGCGACACGCTGCGCCTGCTCGGCCTGCCGAATGGGCCGTGGCAGCCGCAAAGCCCCACCATCGTGCTGAACCGCCAGGGGCGGCCGGGCGGCTTGACCCGCAAGCAGATCGAGGACGCGCTGAAGGTGAAGGTCGATGTGGTGATCCCCGACCTGCCGAAGCAGCTCAATGAGAGTGCGACGTTTGGGGAGCCGGCAATGAACGCGCGCGGCGCGTTCCGCCAAGCCATCATCGATCTGTCGCGTGAGATCGGCTTTGTCGGCAACCGCGACGAAGCGGGCGCCGCCAGCCCGCAAGCGGGAGCGGCGAGCGGCATTTTCAAAATGCTGCGCCCGCAGAGAGCCTAGCGGATGACGGAGGTCCTGCCCCCATTCGGCCGACGGCGTAGCGAGGCGGTGGACAGCCCAGCCCGCGCCCCTGGCACGCCGGCCGGCCCCTACCTCGCGCCGGAACTCTCAGCCCGCGCTGTCGCGGACCAACAGGCTGCAGGCCCCGTCACCTCGGTCATTGTCGCCCGTCCCGAGATCGCCGAACTGCGCACCATTTGCCTCACGCGCATGGACGCCACGGCGGTCGCCTCGCTGGCGCCGGAACGGCTGCTGATCGAGATCGAACGGCTGATTTCGGACCTCGCGACCGAACGCCGTGTGCAACTGAACGGCCGTGAACAGCGCAGCCTCGCCACCGAGCTGGTGGACGATATGTTAGGCTTGGGCCCGCTGGAGCCGCTGTTGCTGGATGAGAGCATCAACGACATCATGGTCAACGGGCCTGACCATGTGTTTGTGGAACGAGGCGGCAAGCTGGTGCAGGTGTCGGTGCGCTTCCGCGACTGGACGCATCTCACCAATATCTGCCAACGCATCGCCGCCTCGGTCGGCCGCCGCGTCGACGAGGCGAGCCCAATGTGCGACGCACGTCTGAAAGACGGCTCGCGCGTCAACATCATCCTGCCGCCGCTGGCCATTGACGGGCCGTCGCTCTCCATTCGTAAATTTTCGAAAAAGCCGATCGATTTCGAGAAGCTGATTTCCTTCGGCTCGCTCACCCCCACGATTGCGCGCATTCTGGAAATCGCCGCGCGCTGCCGCTTGAACATCATCGTCTCGGGCGGCACCGGCTCGGGCAAGACAACGATGATGAACGCGATGAGCCGCTTCATCGACCCGTCGGAGCGCATCGTCACGGTCGAAGACGCCGCTGAGCTGCAATTGCAGCAGCCGCACGTGGTGCGGTTGGAAACTCGCCCCGCGAGCCTGGAGGGCAAGGGCGAGGTGAACGCCCGCGACCTGGTGCGCAACGCTTTGCGTATGCGTCCGGACCGCATCATCATCGGCGAGGTGCGCGGCGCCGAGGCGTTCGACATGCTGCAGGCCATGAACACAGGCCATGACGGCTCGATGTCGACAATTCACGCCAACAACACCCGCGACGCGCTGGCCCGTATCGAAAACATGGTGCAGATGTCGAGCATGGGGCTGTCCCCGCGCGCGATCCGCACCCAGGTGGTGGCGGCGGTGAATCTCATCGTGCAGGTGGAGCGTCAGCGCGATGGCGGCCGCCGCGTCACGCAGGTGACCGAGATCGCCGGGATGGAGGGCGAGACGCAGCTGCTTAACGATATTTTCAAGTTTGAAGTGACCGGCGAGACCAGCACCGGCCGCCTGACCGGCCGTTACCAGGTCAGCCGCATCCGCTCCTCCTTCAATGAGCGGCTGCAATATTACGGGTTGGAGCGCAGCTGGATGGCGGCCCTCGAGGAGACGGCATGATTCCCGAGGAAATTCTCGTCCTTGCCGCGCTGGTGCTGATCCTGCTCGCCATGGCCGCTCTGGCCACGGCATCGGTGATGCAGGGCCATCAGCGGCTGAAGAAATTGGAGCGCCGGATCAATGAGACGGTCGCGCCCGGCACGGCGGCGAGGAACGACGCCGCGGAGGTGTTGTCGCTGACGCGCACCGTCACGCGCGCGGACCAGATCAAACAGCAAGCCGCTGCCTTCATCGGCGTCGATCTGCGCCAGGCGGAAACCTATCCGATCAAGTGGTGGCTGGTGCCGCTTCTGGCTTTGGCCGCGGCGCTGACCATCGATTGGCTCGCCTCGCACCCGCTGGGCGGTTCTCCGATCCTGCTTTACGCGCTGCTCTATGTCGGCACGCCGGTCATCTGGCTCCTGCTGACAAAATTCGCGTTCAGCTGGTTCATGAACCGGCGCAACGCCAAACTGCTCGAGCAGTTTCCGGATGCGCTTGGCACCATTGTCCGCTGTGTGCGCGTCGGCATTCCGATGGCCGAGGCGCTGCGCACGGTGGCGCGCGATGCGCCGAAGCCGACCAAGACCGAGTTCGACATTCTGGCCGACAAGGTTTCCATCGGCATTCCGCTGGACGTGGCTCTGCGCGAATTGGCACTGCGTATCAAGCTGACGGAATACCAGTTTTTCGCCACCGCATTGACCTTGCAGGCGCGCTCCGGCGGCGGCATCACGCAGACGCTGGAAACCCTGGCCGAGGTGATCCGCAAGCGGGTGGGGTTGAAGGCGCGCGGCTACGCGCTCACCGCCGAGGCGCGCACCAGCGCCATGATCCTGGCCGCATTGCCCTTTGTCGCCGGCGGCGGGATTTTCGTCATGCAGCGGCAATATATCGTTATGCTGTTCAATACCGCTTCCGGCGAGGCGATTTTGGGTGCCGCGGTGCTGTTGATGGGCATCGGCTTAGGCATCATTCAGTTCATGATCAGCAACGTTCTGAAATAGCGCTGATGCCGCTCCTCTATATCCTCACCGCCATCGTCGTGATGTTCGTGATCGTCGTGGTTAGTGGCATTTTCCTGTTCAGCGAATTCGCCCGCGCCGGCCGCTTGGCGAGGCGGATCGAGTACGTGGTCGAGGGCGACAAGCCGCCCCCGCCCAAGCCGGAAACCGCGTCGCTGCTGCGTTTCGTTTCCGCCTTTGGCATGTTGATCGCCCGCAGCGGCCTGCTGTCGCGCAACACTTTGGCGGAAATGACCGCGACGCTGGAAACGGCGGGGTTCCGCGGTGGGCGCGGCCTTGGCCTGTTCATCGGTGCCAAAATCCTGCTGGCCGTGGTGATGCCGGTGGTCCTGCTGGTGGTGCTGAATCATTTTGGTGCTGGCACATTCTGGACCTTCGTCAAATTGGCCGGGGGCGCCGTGGTCGGTTTGCTGTTGCCGGAAATGCTCGCCAACAACATCCGCCAGCGTCATCTCACGCAGGTGGCCGCAGGCGTGCCCGACGCGCTCGACATGCTGGTGATTTGCGCCGATGCCGGGCTGGCGCTGGAAGCAGGGCTGGCGCGCGTGGCCCAGGAGATCGGCACTCTCAACCCTGCTCTCGCGATGGAACTCACCCAAACCTCTCGTGAGATGCAGATCGGCGCGGATATGCGCCAGGCCATGGAGGCGCTGGGTAGCCGCACCGGGCTTGTCACGCTGAAGCGCCTGGCAACCACGCTCGCGCAATCGCTGCAATATGGGACGCCGCTCACCCAGGCGCTGCGCACGCTCTCCGCCGAATTGCGCCAGGAAGCCTTGGTCTTGTTCGAGGAGCGCGCCGGCCGGCTGCCAACCCTGATGACCGTTCCGATGATTCTGTTCATCCTGCCTTGCGTGTTTCTGATCGTCGCCGGACCGGCCATCGTCCAGGTGTTGGCGATGCTGCACGGACAGCGATGAGGTGAGGCGCGGATTATTTGTTACGAACGAGAGAAAAAGCTTGCCTGTCATGACTGCTTTACCAAGGCGCCGCGTGGTGGCGCCGGGCCTGTGGCCGGCTCTGGCCATGTTGCTCGCCTCCTGCCACGGGACACCATCGCCCTATACCCAGGCCGTCAATCCAATCGGGCCGAAAACGCTGAATGTCGCGGACGCGGCGATCGCCGGCGGCGACCCGAATATGGCGCTGTCCGTGACGCAGTCGATCCTCGCCAGCGCGCCGGACAATGTCGACGCGCTGATTCATGAAGGTGATGCCTATTACGCGCTGCAGCGCTGCCCGGCGGCGGAGGCAGCCTACCAGCTGGCGCTGCGCTATGACCCCAAGGCCACGCAGGCGGAAACCGGGCTCGGCCGTTGCCTCCTGAAAACCGATCCGCGCGCGGCGGAACTGGCCTTCACCCGGGCGATCGCCGAGGATCCGGACAATGCCGACGCGCTGAACGATCTCGGCATTGCGCGCGACCTGCAGGGCAACTTCGCCGGCGCGGTCGAGCCTTATTCTCGGGCGCTGATGTCTGATCCGTCGATGACCGCGGCGGAGGTTAATCTCGGCCTGTCGCTGGCCCTCTCGGGCCATGGGCCGGAGGCGCTGCAATATTTGGGGCCTTTGGCGACAGGCCCAGGCGCAACCTCGAAAATCCGCGGGGATTACGCCGCGGCGCTGCTCGCCTCCGGGCGCAGGGCCGAGGCGCAACAAGTGCTGAGCATCGACCTGCCACCGGACCAGGTGCGGAGCGCCATGCGCGGGTTTTCCGAGCTGATGGAGCAGCCCATGGCGGCCCCGCCGCCAGCTTCACTCCCAGCCATGACGGCTGCCCCGGTCGCGCCCGTGGCCGCGGCGCCAAGCGGTGACGCCGCGGTGCAGCTTGGCGCCTTCAACTCGTGGAGACTGGCGGAACATGTCTGGCACCATCTCGACGCACGTGATCCAGCCTTGTTCGCCGGCCGCAAGCCGGAAATCACCGAGGTCACAGTCAACAGGCGCATCTTCTACCGGCTGCGCGTCGCCGGCTTCGAAAATGACGCGGCGGCGAGCCAATTCTGTGGCGAGGCCATCGCCGCCGGCGCCGCCTGCACGCTGGCGGATTTTTAAGAGATCAAGAGAAAGGGCCGCTTTTTGAAAAAAGCGGCGCAAAAACTTTTGCGAATTTGGGCCGCGGGCGCCGAAACGGCACGGCCCAGTTTAAAAAAGTTTTTTGCTTCTTTTTTTCAAAAAAGAAGCCCTTCCTTTTTAAAACACTGCCTGCAGCCGGGCCAAACTTTCCTCAGGCCCCAACGCGGCCAGGGTCGCGTCGATGCCAGGGCTCATGGTGCTGCCGGTGAGCGCCGCGCGCAGCGGCTGCGCCACTTGGCCCAGCTTCAGCCCTTCGGTTTCGGCGAAGCCGCGCAACGCGGTATCGATGGCGGCGGCGGAGAAATCCGTGGTGGCGAGAACCGGGGCAAGGCGCGCGAGCATGGCGCGGGCCTCCGGCGTGAGCAGCGCCTCGGCCTTGGGCTCGAAGGGTAGGGGCACGTGGCGCGCCAGGAAGGCGGCGGAAGCGGTGAGGTCCACCAAAGTCTTCGCGCGCTCCTTCAGCCCCGGCATCAGGGTCAGAATGCGCCTTTGCGCCGCGGCATCCGCGCTGATGCCCAAAGCCTCCAGCCGTGCCAGCACGTCGCCGGTCAGGCGCGAATCATTGGCGCCGCGCAGCCATTGGCCATTCAGATGGGTCAGCTTCGCATAATCCATCCGGCTTGCCGCGCGCCCCACGCCCTCCAGGGTGAACAGGGAAATCTGCTCCTCGCGGACAAGAAACTCGGCATCGCCATGCCCCCAGCCGAGGCGCAGCAGGTAATTGCACAGGGCCTCGGGCAGGAATCCTTGCTCGCGGAATTCCAGAACGCTGACTGCGCCGTGGCGTTTGGAGAGTTTCGCGCCGTCGGCGCCATGGATCAGCGGGATATGCGCGAAATGCGGCGGCTCCCACCCCATCGCGTTGTAGATCTGGACCTGCCGGAACGTATTGGTCAGATGGTCGTCGCCGCGGATGACATGGCTGATCTCCATGTCATGGTCGTCCACGACCACGGCATGCAGATAGGTTGGCGTGCCGTCGGAGCGCAGAATGATCATGTCGTCCAGCTCGGTGTTCTGGACGCGCACGGTGCCTTGCACGAGGTCATGCACCACCGTCTCGCCCTCGCGGGGGGCTTTCAGGCGGATTGCGGGTTTCACCCCGGCCGGCGCCTCGGCGGGATCACGGTCGCGCCAGCGCCCGTCATAACGCGGCGGGCGGCCTTCCGCCTGCGCCGTTTCGCGCATTTCCTTCAGCTCTTCGGGGCTGGCATAGCAGTAATAGGCGCGGCCCGCCGCCAGCATCTGCATGGCCACCTCCACATGCCGCGCCTCGCGGGTGGATTGGAACACCGGCGGCGCATCGGGCGTCAGGCCGACCCAGGCCATACCGTCCAGGATCACCTGCACCGCTTTTTGCGTGCTGCGGGCTTTGTCGGTGTCCTCGATGCGAAGCAGAAACTCCCCGCCCATGTGCTTGGCGAAAAGGTAGTTGAACAGAGCGGTGCGGACGCCGCCGATATGCAGCATGCCGGTGGGTGAGGGCGCGAAGCGGGTGCGAATGGTCATCCGCCGCCTCTAGCATTTCCGCCCCCCTCTTTGCCAGCGGGCGGCAATCTGTTAGCAGA
>DATJHR010000110.1:0-5586 GCA_035493735.1 Acidocella sp. | reverse complement strand
ATGGTTCTTGATATAGTCCGGCAGGCCCTCGCCGCGGTCCAGCCGTTCCTTCAGCTTGGCATGGGCGATGTCGCGCGCC
This sequence comes from Acidocella sp., assembly GCA_035493735.1. GTDB lineage: Bacteria > Pseudomonadota > Alphaproteobacteria > Acetobacterales > Acetobacteraceae > Acidocella. The sequence goes on along the minus strand of DATJHR010000110.1, from coordinate 5,507 downwards.
ACCACGATGGTGCCGGTGAGCGCCACGCGGGTCTTGACCGGGTGCTGCGAAAGCTGCGCGAGAATGTCCTTCATCGGCTGGTTCAGGTCGATGGCGACCACCTCGCCGCCGAGCTGCTCGTCGCCGATCTCCGGCAGGTATTTCGCGGGATCGGTTTCCAGCCGTTCAAGGAACACGCCATCCTTGGTGATCTTGGCCTTGATCTGCCGGTCCGCCGAGCAGGACACGCCGATGCCGATCGGCAGGCTGGCGCCGTGGCGCGGCAGGCGGATCACCCGCACGTCGTGGCAGAAATATTTGCCGCCGAACTGCGCGCCGATGCCGATGTTCTGCGTCATCTCCAGGATGCGCTGCTCCATCTCCACGTCGCGGAAGGCGTGGCCGGTGAGGTCGCCCTTGGTCGGCAGGTGGTCCAGATATTTGGTCGAACCCAGCTTCACGGTCTTCAGGGTCATCTCGGCCGAGGTGCCGCCGATGACGATCGACAGATGATAAGGCGGGCAGGCCGAGGTGCCGAGCGTCTTGGTCTTCGCCTCGATGAAGGCGAGCAGCTTCTCGGGCGAGAGCACCGCGCGGGTTTCCTGGTACAGAAACGTCTTGTTCGCCGATCCGCCGCCCTTGGCGATGAACATCAGCGAGAATTCCTCGGCATGGTGGTCGCCGGGGGCGGCCATGATGTCGAACTGCACCGGCAGGTTGTTGCCGGTGTTCTGTTCCTCGAACATGCTGAGCGGCGCCATCTGCGAGTAGCGCAGATTGGTCTCGGTATAGGTGCGATGTACGCCCCAGGAGATCGCCTCCTCCTCGTCACCCTCGACCCAAACCCGCTGGCCCTTCTTGCCGAACACCAAAGCGGTGCCAGTATCCTGGCACATCGGCAGCACGCCGGCAGCGGAGATGTTCGCGTTTTTCAGGAATTCCAGCGCCACGTAGCGGTCGTTTTCGCTGGCTTCCGGGTCTTTCAGGATTTTCGCGAGCTGCGCCAGGTGCGCCGGGCGCAGCAGATGGGCGATGTCGTGGAAGGCGGCAAAGGCCAGCTCCGAAAGCGCATCGGCGGTGACCTTCAGCACCGTCTTGCCCTCGACCTCGATGGTCGAAACGCCGGAAATGTCCAGTTTACGCCACTGCGTGTCATCGGTTTCCAGCGGAAACATCGGGGCATAGGCAAAGCCGGGGCTGCGTTTCGTCATCACGGTCATGGATCGTCTCTCGGTCGGTTGTTTTTAAGTCCGCGTCGTCAGTCCTTCTGGCGGCGGCGGAAGGCGTCCAGGCTCACCACGTCGGCGGGCCCTTCATGCGGGCGGGCGGGCACGTCGTCCCCCTCGGGGGCGGGAAGCTCCTCGGTCTTGACCGGCTCGGGCACCGTGACCTCGAATTGCAGGCCGAAACGGACTTCCGGGTCAGCGAAATTGGTGATCGCCGCGAACGGGATGGTGAGGCTTGCGGGCACGCCGCCGAAGGACAGGCCGACCGACATGGACGTGCCGGCCTCGTTCACGCCCAGGCTATGGAACTGGTGCTGCAGCACGATGGTCATCTCCTCCGGATACTGCGCGCGCAGCCGGTCGGGGATGTTTACGCCCGGATAGGCGGTCTTGAAGGTGATGTAGAAATGGTGCCCTCCCGGCAGACCCTCCTGTACCACGTGGCGCAGCGCGCTCACCGTTACCTGGCGCAGCGCTTCCTGCATCCAGTCATCGTAGGGCAGCAGGGAGTCCGGGATATGATCGTCGTTTTCAGCCATGGCAGTCCTCCAGCCGCCGCTTGGGCGGCAGGCTTCGTCAAAAAATTTCAGCGCGCTTCGCGCTCATAATGCCGGTAATACTTATCCGTCACCAGATCGGTCTGCACCACCACGGCTATGTCCGTGGTGTTGAACTGGCGGTCGATGACGGCACCGTCACCAACAAATCCACCAAGCCGCAAATAGCCTTTGATCAAGGGTGGCAGGCGCATCAAGACCTGCTTGGCATCGAGTTCGGCCGGGTCGCGGCGCAGCATGGGCACGTAGCGGTGTTCCAGCGCGCGCGGGCGGATCGCCTCCGGGGCGAGATGGTGGGTGGCGAGATAGGTCAGTTCGTCGGCCAGCGCATCCGGATCAGTGCCACCCAAGCTGGCGCAGCCGAACATGAGGTCCACGCCGTAATGGAACACATAGGCGGCGATGCCGCGCCAGAGCAGCTGCATGACCGACCGCGAGCGATAGGAAGCGGCGGTGCAGCTTCGGCCGAGTTCGAGCTTCACCCCGGGGAACTGGTCGAACACCGAGATATCGTACTCATCGGCCGAATAGAACCGGCCGAGCTTGGCCGCGGCATCCTGGCGGATCAGCCGATAGGTGCCGACCACGCCGGCGGCACCGTCGCCGAGATCATGGTCCACCACCAGCAGGTGATCGGCAACCGTGTCGAACGCATCGGCATCGCGTTCACGGGCGATGGTCGCCTCATCGGCCTCGGCACCCATCTCCTGATAGAACACGCTGTAGCGCAGCGCCTGCGCCGCATCGAGCTCATCGGCGGTGGCGGCGAGGCGGACGCCCAGATTGCCGGCGCGCAGCTCGGCAAAGCCCGGCGCTGCATCGCCCAGCCCGAAACGGGGCAGGCCGGAGACGAGATTGGTCATTCCGCGATCCGGCGGCCGAAAAGTTCAATCTTGATCACGTTCACGTCAAACCCCTGCTGCCTGGCGATGTCCCGGAGGTACACTTCCGCCTGCGGCGCGGCAAATTCCAGCACGGAGCCGGTCTCCTGATCGACCAGGTGGAAGTGGTTGCGCTCACCGCTGGGCTCATAGCGTGCGCGCCGGCTGCCGAGGTCGCGCCGGGCGAGAATGCCCTTCGCCTCCAACAGCCGCACCGTGCGGTACACCGTGGCCAGGGAAATGCGCGGATCGATCCGGTTGGCGCGACGGTGCAATTCGTCAACGTCCGGGTGATCGGTCGCCTCCGACAATACGCGGGCAATCACCCGGCGCGGGCCTGTCATCTTCAGCCCGTTCTCTATGCACAGGCGCTCGATGCTTATATCCATCCTGAGCCTTGTGGCCCAAACTCTATCGCCGGTCCAGCCTTCCCGGGTCATCGGCCCTTGCCGGGGCGCGAACCCGCCGCCAAACAGAGGTATGCATGTCGTCGTCTTTCCTACCTACTCATCATAAGGCCATCGACATCACGTCGGAGACCTGCCCGATGACATTTGTCCGCACGCGCCTGGCGCTGGATCAGATGGAGACGGGGCAGCTCCTGCTGGTACGGCTGAAAGGGGCCGATCCGCTCGCCAATGTGCCCCGCGCCGCCGCCGATCAGGGCCACGACCCGCTGGAATTGACCGAACAGGCGGACGGCTCCTGGCTGCTGGTGATCCAGAAAGGCTAAGGCGCGCCAAGACAAGGGGAAGGCTTCTTTTTGTGAACAAAAAGAAGCAAAAAAACTTTATTGACTCTGGGCCATGGGCGTTATCGGCGCCCCAGACTCAGGCCCAGCATAGTAAAAGTTTTTGCGCCGCTTTTTTCAAAAAGCGGCTACTTTCTTTGTCGAAAGCCGGCTTTGACTTGGAGATAAATTCACGCTTACGTTGCGACTATGAAACGGTTGCGACGGATGGATGGTGTGCGCGGCGTGCTGGCCGTCTATGTCATGGTCGCCCATGCCCTGCCGTTCGCCGCCCTGCCGGCCTGGGCCACGGCGCCGTTCACCCATGGCGGGGCGGCGGTGAACCTGTTCTTCGCCTTGAGCGGGCTGGTGATGGTCAACGCTCTGGAACGGTCCGGCGGGCGATTTGTTCCCTTCATGGCGGCCCGCGCACGGCGGCTGCTGCCGGCCTATTTCTACACGCTCATCGCCAGTTTTCTGCTCCTGCTCCTGGCCGGCAACCCGCTGGCAACAATGTCCTGGGTGGGTGCCGCTGGGCGGGAGATCATGGAGCCGCACCTGCCGCCGCTCTGGCCCTGGCATCTCGCCGCGCATGCTCTGCTCCTGCACGGCCTGATCCCCCAAAGCCTGCTGCCCTACGCCTATGTCACCTTGCTCGGCCCGGCCTGGAGCCTCTCCACCGAATGGCAGTTCTATCTCCTGATCGGCATTCTGGTCCCGCGCCGGCTGGGGCGCTGGGCGTTGGCGATGCTGGCTTTGGGCGCCGCCTATCACGGCCTGCCGGCGGTGCAGGCCGAGTTCAGCCGCGCCTTTCTCCCGGATGCCGCCCCCTGGTTCGCGCTCGGCCTCGCCAGCGCCGCCTGGCTGCGCGGCACCGACGCGGTGGCCTTCCCGCTCTGCCTGCTTGGCACCTGCCTGCTGGGCCTGATGCAAGGGCCGGGAAAGGCTTTGATCCCCTTCGCCTGGGCCGCGATCATGCTCGCCCAGACGCAGGATTGGGGCGCCTTCCTCGAATCCGGCGCCCTGAGATATCTTGGCGCGATCTCCTACCCGCTCTACCTCGTGAACGAGCCGGTGCAGCGCGCCTTGGCGCTGCTGCTGAAACCCTGGGCCCTGCTCGATGCCGGCTTGTTCACAGATCTCTGGCTGCCGCTCGCTCTGCTCGCGCCGATCGCCGTGGCGATCGTCCTGCATCACGCCACCTTTTCGCGTTTTCCCGTGGGTCCAGAAAAATCAAGGCAAGCGGCCGCTTTTTGAAAAAAGCGGCGCAAAAACTTGCGTGACTTTGGGCCCGTGCGGTTTCAGCGCCACAGGCCCAAAGTAGCAAAGTTTTTTTGCTACTTTTTGTTCACAAAAAGTAGCCTTACGCTCAGCTTCCAGCGCATGATCGATCTCGGTTAATTCTTCAAGGGACCATCGTTTCATGCGTCTGAATGGAAAACGCGCGGTCATCACGGGGGCGGGCGGCGGCATCGGCCGGGCCACCGCCATCAAATGCGCCGCCGAAGGGGCATCGGTGCTGTGCTGCGATATTCGGCCCGAGGCCGCGGCGGAGACCGCCGCGCTGATTGGCGCGGCCGGGGGCACCGCCGCGCCGGCGGTGGGCGACCTCACGCAGGAAACAGAATGCGCGGCGGTGTTTGCCACGGGGGCAAAGCTGTTCGGCGGCATCGACATCATTTTCAACAATGCCGGCGTCTGTCTGCCCGGCGATGACGGGCCGATGGAGACCGACCTTGCGGTGTGGGACCGCACCATCGCCGCCAACCTCACCTCGGTCTTTCTCTGCTGCAAGGCCGGGCTTCCGCATCTTCAGGCGGCCGGCGGCGGCGTCATCATCAACAACGCCTCGATCGTCGCTCTGGTGGGCTCGGCCTTTCCGCAAATCGCCTACACCGCCGCCAAAGGCGGCGTGCTGGCGATGACACGGGAAATCGCCATCATGTATGCGCGCCAGAAAATCCGCGCCGTGGCGATCTGCCCCGGCCCGGTGGCCACCCCGCTGGTCACCGCCTTCCTCTCCGACGAGGAGGCCTGGAAGCTGCGCCGCCGCTACATGCCGATGGGGCGGCTGGGCCAACCTGAGGAAATCGCCAACCTCGTGGCGTTTCTGGCCTCCGACGAGGCGAGTTAC
>DATJHR010000109.1:0-14698 GCA_035493735.1 Acidocella sp. | reverse complement strand
AAACTCAAGGAGTTCAAACGCATCGCCATGCGCTCAGACAAGACGGATCAGGCCTTTAGCGCCATGATCCATCTCGTCGCAGCCATCATCAATTCACGATGATTCCCAACAAGCCCTGAACAAAAAGTAGCAAAAAAACTTTGTTAGTTGGGCCGTGCTGGTTTCGGCGGCACGGGCCACTTCCTTACTTACTGCTGCATCCCGCCCGTCGGCGCGTTCATCCCGCCCTGCGGCACCCCGCCTTGCTGGATCGGCAGGCCAGGCGGCGTATAGCCGGGCATTTGCTGCAGATTCGGCGGCACGGCATTCGGCGGTGCGGTCACTGGCGGGGGCAGGCTCACCGGCGGCTGGACGCTCGGCGTCGCCGGCACCGGCGCTGCCATATACGGCGTCTGCGCCGGCTGCCCCATCTGCGCCGGTGGCATCATGCCGGGGCTGGTCTGCGCATGCGCCTGAACCGCTCCAAGAAAGAGCGCCCCGAAGGCAAGCATCATCATAGATCTGGGCATCATGACTCTCCTGTCAGCTCAGACATAGGTAGGCACGCTTTTCCACCTGACCATATCGCGCCCAAAAGCCACCCGCGTCGCGCGCTCTAGCCGCCTTATCCTGCGGATGGTAAGCCCCGGCCATGTCGATCGTTCTCGCGCTCCCCAAAGGCCGCATTCTCGACGAATGCGGCCCTCTTCTCAGCCGTGCCGGCATCGAACCGGCGGCCGACTATGCCGACGAATCCAGCCGGCGCCTGCGCTTTCCCACCAATCATGCGGGCCTCGACGTAATCCGGGTCCGCTCCTTCGACGTCGCCACCTTCGTGGCCTTTGGCGCCGCGCAGATCGGCATTTGCGGCGGCGATGTGATGATGGAGTTCGACTACCCGGAAATCTACGCGCCGCTCGACCTCGACATCGGCCGATGCCGCATCTCCGTCGCCGAACCGCGCGACGAGGTGGGCCAGACCGACCTTAACGCCCAATCGCGCATCCGCGTCGCCAGCAAATACCCCAACGTGGCGCGCAAGCACTTCGCCGCCCGCGGTGTGCAGGCCGAGATCGTCGGCCTTAATGGCTCCATGGAACTCGCCCCCGGCCTCGGCCTGTCCCGGCTGATCGTCGATCTGGTGCAGACCGGCAGCACGCTGAAGGCCAACGGGCTGGTGGAGACCGATGTCATCGCCCATGTCTCCTCGCGCCTGATCGTCAACCGCATCGCGCTGAAGACCCGCCCGGATGAAATCACCGGCTGGATCGAGAATTTCCGTAAGGCACTGGTCGCATGAGCCGCTTGCTCTCCACCGCCGACGCGCGGTTCGAAACCGAGTTTTCACGCCTGCTCTCGCGGGCCGTCACGGCCCCGCAACTCACCGACGCCGTGCGCGACATTCTTCACCGCGTGCAGCGCGAGGGAGACGCCGCCGTCCTGGACCTCACCAATCGTTTCGACCGGGTGAACTACAGCTTGGCGGATCTTCGCGTCAGCGCCGAGGAAATCGCCGCCGCCACCGCCGCCACGCCGGCATCGCTGCGCGACGCGCTGGCTTTGGCCGCTGCCCGCATCGAAGCCTTCCATCGCGCGCAACTGCCCCAGGATCTCGCTTTCACCGACACCGCCGGTGCCGAACTCGGCCTGCGTTGGACCCCGCTGGACGCGGTCGGCATCTATGTTCCGGGCGGCAAGGCCTCCTATCCATCCTCGGTGCTGATGAACGCGATCCCGGCCAAGGTCGCGGGGGTGTCGCGCATCGCCATGTGCGTTCCCGCCCCCGATGGCGCGCTGAACCCGCTGGTCCTGGCCGCCGCCAAGCTGGCGGGCGTCACCGAAATCTACCGCATCGGCGGCGCCCAGGCCGTCGCCGCCCTGGCCCATGGCACCGCGCTGATCAAAAAAGTCGATAAAATCGTCGGCCCCGGCAACGCCTATGTCGCCGAGGCCAAACGGCAGGTTTTCGGCCAGGTCGGCATCGATTCCATCGCCGGCCCCTCGGAAGTTCTGATCATCGCCGACGCGGACAACGATCCGGCGCATCTCGCCCTCGACCTGCTGGCCCAGGCCGAACATGATGAGGAGGCGCAGGCCTTGCTCATCACCAATGACCAGGCTTTGGCCCAATCCGTCGCCCAGGCCGTGGCGGAAGCTCTCCAAACCCTGCCCCGCGCGGCGATCGCCGGCGAAAGCTGGCGCCGCCATGGTGGCATCATCCTGGTCCGCGACTGGGACGAGGCCGCCGCACTCGCCAACCGCATCGCGCCGGAGCATCTGCAAATCATGGCCACCGCGCCGAAAGCGATCTTCGCCAAGATCCGCCATGCCGGCGCGGTGTTTTTGGGTAAGAACTGCCCCGAGGCCATCGGCGACTATGTCGCCGGCCCCAACCATGTGCTCCCCACCTCCGGTACCGCGCGCTTCGCATCGGGCCTCGCGGTGTATGATTTTCTGAAGCGCACCAGCTGGGTTGCCCTCGAGGAAGAGGCGCTGGCGGCCATCGGGCCGGCCGCCGTGGCACTGGCCGAGGCGGAAAGCCTCACCGCGCATGCCCGATCTGTGTCCACCCGTTTGCGTAAAACTTGACCAAAACCGCGGCGCGGCCCATTTGAGCGGCGTTGCTTCCCCCTATTCATGAGGTTTGTTTGTCCAAGGAAGATATGATCGAGTTCAGCGGCATGGTCACTGAACTGCTGCCCAACGCAATGTTCCGCGTGAAACTCGACAACGAGCATGTCATTTTGGCCCATACCAGCGGCAAAATGCGCAAGAACCGCATCCGCGTTCTGGCCGGTGACCGCGTCAATGTCGAAATGACCCCGTATGACCTGACCAAAGGCCGGATCACATTCCGCTTCAAATAACGCGCTTTCACGCTGACGCCGGGCGCGACAGGGCGACATGACAAGTTCCGCGAATGTGATCCTGGCCTCGGCAAGTCCACGGCGGCTGGCGCTGCTGCGCCAGATCGGCATTGAGCCCGCGCAGATTTTCGCTCCCGACATCGACGAGACGCCCCTTCCCGCCGAGCTTCCCCGCGCCTACGCGGCGCGCATGGCGGCGGCAAAACTTCGCCCCGCCGACGGTTTCACCATCGCCGCCGATACCGTGGTCGCCGCCGGGCGCCGCATCCTCCCCAAGGCGGAAACCGTGGCGCAGGCTGAAAAATGCCTGAAGCTGCTCTCCGGCCGCCGGCACCGTGTTTTCACGGGCCTGGCCATCCGCGCCCCTGACGGCCGCATCGCCTCCCGGGTCGTCGCCTCCGTGGTCGGTTTCGCCCGGCTCGATGCCGCCGAGATCGCCGCCTATCTCGCCAGCGGCGAATGGCACGGAAAGGCCGGCGGCTATGCCATCCAGGGCCAGGCGGCCGCGTTCGTCGATTTCCTCTCCGGCTCCTATTCCGCCGTGGTCGGCCTGCCGCTGCATGAAACCTCCCGCCTGCTGCATGGCCTCGGCTACCAGGCGTCGCGCTCCCCGTGATCGCCGTTTCCCGCCGCGACGCGCGGGTCCGCATCGCCTTGCTCGCCGATGATGTCTTGCGCGAGTTCTGGATCTGGGATCCGGCGCGCCCCGACGGCATCGGCGATCTCTATACCGGCCGCGTCGAGGCGGTGATGCCAGCTTTGGCGGGGCGTTTCGTAGAGCTTGGCGGGCTCACCGGCTTCCTCCCCGACAGCGCCGGCGGCAAAACCCTCTCGGAAGGCACCTTCGCCACCTTTACCGTCACCCGCGCTGCGCAGGGGGATAAAGGCCCGCGCCTCGCCCGCGCCGGAGACCCGCCCGGCGACCGCCCGGGCCTGCTGCGCCGCGGCCCCGGCCCCTTGCTCGATCTCTGCGCCCGTAACCCGGCCGAACCGGTCCTGCTCGACGATTACGCGCTGATCGCCGAGCTTCGCCCCGTTCTGGAAGGCCGCATGCGCTTCGCCGCAAATGCCTTTGACCCGGTGCTGGAAGATGAACTGGCCACGCTCGGGGAGTTGTCGGCCGCCCTGCCCATGGGCGCGGTGATGCACATCACGCCGGCGCCGGCGGCAACCTTGATCGATATCGACTCCAAGGCCGCCAGTGGCGTTTCAGCGCTGTCCCTGAACACCGCCCTCCTGCCGGAAATCGCCCGGCAGATCGTGCTGCGCAACCTATCCGGCGGTATCCTGATCGATTTCGCCGGCATGAAACCCACCGCCCGCGCCAAATTGGCCGCCCCGCTGCGCGCCGCCCTTGCAGCCGACCCGCTGAAACCCGAATTGCTGGGTTTTTCCCACCTAGGCTTTGCGGAATTGACGCGCCGGCGCATCCGCCCGCCTTTGCATGAGGTTCTCAGTCGATGAGCGTCTGCCCGATCTGCAAAAAACCGAGCGACCAGCGGTACCGCCCCTTCTGTTCGAAACGCTGCGCCGATGTCGATCTCGGCCGCTGGCTTACCGAAAGCTACGTCGTTCCCGCCCGCCCTGCAGCAGAGGACGAGGAAGAGTAGAGTAAGGAAGCAAGTGGCCGCTTTTTGAAAAAAGCGGCGCAAAAACTTTCTCGACGCTGGGCCTGAGGCAGCGAAACCAGCACGGCCCAGTTAAAGAAGTTTTTTGCTTCTTTTTTTCAAAAAAGAAGCCCTTCCCTTGCTTTTGTGTGCTTTACCGCGCCTCCGCGCGCAACGCCTCCAACCGCGTCAGGGCGCGCGCGACGGAAGGCTGGACCTCGAACAGGTCGCGCACCGTGTCACGGGCAAAGCCACGGGCAATCACCTGCTCGACCATCGCCACGAACGGCTGCGCCCAGCCGAGCACATCCACCAGGATGATCGGCTTGGCATGCTGGCCAAGTTGCTTCCAGGTAAGAATCTCGATCGTCTCGTCGAACGTGCCGAGCCCGCCCGGCATCACCACGAACGCATCCGCCAGGGCGAACATCCGCCGCTTACGGGTATGCATCGAGTCGGTGACGACCAGCTCCGACAGGCCGGGAAACTCCACCTCACGCTGCCGCAAAAAGTCCGGGATGATCCCGGTCACATGCCCGCCGCCAGCCAAAGCGGCCGCGGCCGTGACCCCCATCAGCCCGACATTGCCACCGCCGAACACCAGCGCCATGCCCGCCGCCGCGATCCCGTGCCCCAGGGCTGTCGCTGCCTCGGCATAGGCCGGGTCCGCTCCCGTGGAGGAACCGCAAAAGACGGTAACTGAAAAAGATGCCATAGTGTCGGTTTCGCTTCGCTTCCTGTATAAAGCCGTTGGTGGCAGGCTATGGGCCACATGGCAAGCAACCGCCAGGCATCGCGACAGGGGCGCACTTATGTCCGACACGACACGAAAATATGGTGGAATAGCCGCGCTCGGCGTGCTCGCGCTCGGCGCCATCGCTGGGCTCGGCTATCTCAGCCTGCGCCCGCAGTTGCAGCCGACGCCGCCCGCGCCGCCGCCGCCTGCCCCTGCCGGCCCGGTGATCAACCCACCCCGGTTCGACGTGGTCCGGGTCGATCCGAACGGCAACACGGTGCTGGCCGGCCGTGCCGCGCCTGGCGCCATCGTCACCGCGAAAAGCGGCAATGCCGTGGTCGGGACCGCGACAGCCGATGCGCACGGTTCTTTCGTGATCCTGCCCGCAAAACCTTTGGCCGCTGGTCCGCACGAGCTCTCCCTCACCGAAACCCTGCCCAACGGTACGGTCATCGCCGGGGGTGAGACCGCCTCCATCAACGTGCCGGCGGGTCATGGCCAGGCGCTGGCCGTGCTGTCCGGTCCGCATGGCAGTTCGGTCGTCTCCGGCCAGGGGCCGCGCGCCGGCACGCTTGGCATCGGCACCGTCGATTACGACGCCAACGGCCATGCGATTTTTTCTGGCACCGCGCCCGCCGGGGCCCGGATCGACCTCGCCCTCAACGGCAAGGACCTCGGCAGCGCCACAGCCGGCCCGAATGGCACATGGCGCTTCACCGCCAAAGTACCGGACAAGAGCGGCACCCTGGCCCTGTCCGCCACCACCGCCAAAGGCGCCTTGCTGCCGCCGGTCACCGCGCCCTTCGCCCTGGAAACCCTGCCGAGCGCGCTGGCCTCCGGCCATGTCATCATCACCAAGGGCGAGAATCTGTGGGTGATCGCCCGGCATGTTTATGGGCGCGGAACGTTGTATACGTTGATTTACAACGCCAATTCCGACAAAATCCACAACCCTAACCTGATTTTCCCCGGCCAAGGCTTTGCCCTGCCGAAACCACAAGCGAAACCACAAGGCTGATTTCCATGGACATTGTCGAGAGTATCAAATCGGTGCTGGCGCCGCCGAACAAGGCGGGCTACCCATTCATCGTGGGCGGCATCGCGGTGGCCGTGCTCGGCCTGCTCTTGTGGCATCCGCTGGCTTGGCTCGGCCTGCTGTTCACTTTGTTCTGCCTGTATTTCTTCCGCGATCCGGAGCGCGTCCTGCCGCCCCGCCCCAACGTGTTCGTCGCCCCGGCGGACGGGCTCGTGGTCAGCGTGGAACCCGCCGTCCCACCGGCGGAACTCGGCCTCGGCGAGACGCCGCGCATGCGTGTTGCGATCTTTCTTTCGGTGCTCGACGTCCACGTCAACCGCGCGCCAATCTCCGGCCTGGTCCGCCGCATCGCCTATCATCCTGGCAAATTCCTCAGCGCCGCGGATGACAAAGCGAGCGACGAAAACGAGCGCAACAGCATCCTGCTCAGCCTGCCCACCGGCCAGGAGGTTGTGGTCGTGCAGATCGCCGGGCTCATCGCGCGGCGTATTCTGTGCGACCTCCATGAAGGACAATCCATCGCGACCGGCCAGCGCATCGGCATCATCCGCTTCGGCAGCCGCACCGATCTGTACCTGCCGGAGGGCACGCTGCCGCTGGTCGCGGTCGGTCAGCGCATGATCGGTGGCGAGACGGTCATTGCCGAACTCCGCCCCGCGCCGGCGCCGGTTCCGGTCCTCTAATGAACCGTCTGCCACGGCGACTACCGCGCCGCCACCGGTTCTCCGGCCAAAGCTTCAACCGCATGCTGCCGAACCTGATGACCTTGCTCGGCCTGTGCATCGGCCTGTCCTCGATCCGCCTGGCGCTGGACGGCAAATTCGGCAACGCCGTTATCGCCATCGCGGTCTCCGGTGTGATCGACGGGTTGGACGGGCGGCTGGCGCGGCTGCTCAAGGCGACCTCGCGCTTCGGCGCCGAGTTCGACAGCCTGGCCGATTTCCTGTGTTTCGGCATCGCTCCGGCGCTCGTCATCTATATCTGGTCGCTGCAGCCCTGGGGGGCGATCGGCTTCCTGCCGCCACTGATCTATGCCTCGGCCATGGCGCTGCGGCTGGCGCGCTTCAACGCCGCGCTCGACAGCGCGCCCAAAGCCGCCTTTGCGTATAATTTCTTCACCGGCGTCCCTGCTCCGGCCGGCGCCGGGCTCGCGCTGTTTCCGCTGTTCCTCGGTCTCGAAGCGGAGCAGCTGCATCTTTTCTGGCTCAGCACCGCCGCCGCCTTCCCGCTTTTTACTGGCGCCGCCCTGATCATCGTGGCACTGCTCTGCGTCTCCACCTTGCCGGTCTGGAGTTTCAAGAACTTCAAGATCCCGGTGCAGAGCATCCTGCCTTTGCTGCTCGGAGTGGTGGTCTTCGCGGCGATCATTTTCGCCGATCCCTATGCCGCCGGCGCCCTGCTCGGCATTGCCTACATGATCATGCTCCCCTTCAGCCTGCGCAGCTATCGCCGCCTGGCCGCCGAAGCCGAGGCTCGCCGCGCCACGCCCGTGGAAGTGCTCACCCCCCCGCCCGGTCCTTAAAACCTACTCGAGAACATCCGCCTCCGGCCGGTCGCTCCCCGAGGCCAGCTCGATATGCCATTTTCCATCCTCGGTCTGGTATTCGATATACCCGGTTTCCCCCGGCACCTGCTGCTCGGCCGCCACGCGCTTGGCCGCTGCCATCGCCCGCTCACGGGTGGGGAACGCCTCCGAAAACACGTCGCCCAGCTTATAGGCCCAGCCGCCGTCATGCCGGACAACGCGGTAATGGATTTTCGTCATGACGAATCTCCTCGCTTTTGCCCAAATATGGGAAGCGGCTTGGAGAAAAGTAAGGAAGGAGCAAGCGGCCTTTTGCCACGTTTGGGCCCGAGGCCACGAAACCAGCATGGCCCAAAGTAACGAAGTTTTTTTGCTACTTTTTGTTCACAAAAAGTAGCCTTGCTTCCTTCTTCTTGGAGGCTCAGATCACCCGGTTGGCCCGGGCCAGAACGGCCTCGAACAGCACTTGCGCCCCCGCCTCGGCCTCATCGGGCGCGATGGATTCCGCCTCGTTATGCGAGAGCCCGTCTTTGCAGGGCGTAAAAATCATCGCCGTCGGGACGCATGAAGCGACGTGCACCGCATCATGCCCAGCGCCCGAAACCATGCGGCGCGCCGGATAGCCGAGCTTGGCCGCGGCCTGCTCCACCAGCGCCACGCAATCCGGATCGAAAGCCTGGGCCGGCACCCGCATGATCGGTGTCAGCGTCAAATCTGTGTGATTCGCTTTCGCCAGCGCCTGCGCGCGCGCCGGAAAGCTCGCGGCGATCTCGGAAATGCGCGCGTCCGAGACATTGCGGAACTCCACGCTGAAGCTCACCCGGCCGGGAATCACGTTCGGCGAGTTCGGATAGACATCGAACCGCCCGACCGTGCCGCGCCCGGGATCGGTCACGCTGGTGTCGCCCTCCTCGCGCATGATGGCATCGACCAGATCGACGATGCGCGCCGCCGTCAGCAACGCATCCTTGCGCGCGACGGGGGGCGTGGTGCCCGCATGGGAATCGAAGCCGGTCACTTCCGCCGCGTACCAGATCTGCGCCTGCGCCGCGGTAACAATACCGATTTTCTTGCCTTCCGCCTCGAGCATCGGCCCCTGTTCGATATGCAGCTCAAACATCGCATCCGCCGCAAAGGCGGCGCAGGGTTCAGCCCCGGCAAAGCCGATTTGCCGCAAGGCCTCGGCGACGGTGACATCGTCCCCATCGCGCCGCGCCTGCATCGCCTCTTCCCGCTCCAGCCCCGACCATACGGCGCTGCCCATCATCGCCCGGCCGAAGCGACAGCCTTCCTCGTCGGTCCAGTTCACCAGCTCGATCGGCGCCTCCGTGACGATGTTGAGGTCGTGCAGCGTGCGCATCACCTCCAAACCGGCGATCACCCCGAGCGCGCCATCGAATTTTCCGCCGGTCGGCTGGCTGTCCAGGTGGGAGCCCATCAACACCGGCGGCCGCGTCGGATCGCGGCCCTCTCGCCGTGCGAACATATTGCCCATGCTGTCGACCCTGACCTTCAGCCCCAGCGCCTCGCACCAGCGCTGGAACAAGAGCCGCCCCTGGCGGTCCTCGTCGCTGAGCGTCAGACGCTTCACGCCGCCTTTCGGCGTCGCGCCGATCTCGGCCATTTCCATCAGCGTGTTCCACAGCCTGGCGCCGTCGATCCGCTGATTGGTTCGTGCTGTCATGGAAAACTCCTGGGTTGCCGCTTCAATGCGCTCGCTTTATGCACGCCGCAGTTACGACGGAACAGGCGAACATGGCGAGTTTGGCAGAAATTTCAGGCAACGCAGCGGCTCTGGCACGGCAGGCGGAGATATTGGCGCGTCCCCTCACCGAGGATCGTGTCATGGCCAACGCCATCCGCGCGCTCGCCATCGATGCGGTCGAGGCCGCCAAATCGGGCCATCCCGGCATGCCGATGGGGATGGCGGACGCCGCCACGACGCTCTGGCGCAAATATCTGAAATTCGATGCCGCCGACCCGAACTGGGCGGACCGCGACCGCTTCGTACTCTCAGCCGGGCACGGTTCCATGCTGCTTTACGCGCTGCTGCACCTCACCGGGCACGAGCGCATGGATATCAACGACCTGAAATCCTTCCGCCAACTTCATGCCGTGGCCGCCGGCCACCCGGAATATCACGAGCACCCGGCCATCGAAATGACCACCGGCCCGCTTGGCCAGGGCCTGGCGACCGCTGTGGGCATGGCGCTCGCGGAACGCCTGCTGGCGGCAAAATTCGGCAAAAGCCTGGTCGACCACCGCACCTGGGTGATCGCCGGCGATGGCTGCCTGATGGAAGGCGTGAGCCACGAGGCCGGCGCACTCGCCGGGCATCTCAAGCTCAACAAGCTGGTGGTGCTGTTCGACGATAATAGCATCTCCATCGACGGCGGCACTGACCTTGCCACCTCCGAAGACCCGCTGAAACGCTTCGCCGGCTATGGCTGGGCGACCCGGCGCATCGACGGGCATGACTTCGACCAGCTCCAGGCGGCCCTGAATTTCGCCATGAAGTCGAGCAAGCCGGTGATGATCGCCTGCAAGACCATCATCGGCTTCGGCGCGCCGAGCAAGGCGGGCACCGCCGCCGTCCATGGGTCGGTGCTGGGCGGCGCCGAGGCCGAGGCGGCGAAACGCGCTTTGGGCTGGGAGCATCTGCCCTTCACCGTGCCGGAGGAAGTTTATGCGCCCTGGCGCGCCGCCGGCAGCCGCGGCTCCGCCTCCCGCCGCGCCTGGCTGAAGCGCTTGGCCAAGCATCCGCAACGCGCTGAGTTCGAGCGCGTGATGGCCGGCCAGTTGCCGGAAGGCTGGGTCGACGCCATGGCCGTCTACAAGGCCGCGCTGGCAGAGCAAAAACCCAAGCTCGCGACCCGCCAAGCCAGCCAGAAGGCGCTGGAAGTTCTGGTCCCCGCCATCCCCGAGCTGGTCGGCGGCTCCGCCGACCTCACCGGCTCCAACCTTACGCTGGTGAAAGGCATGGCCGGCGCCAGCGCCGAGAATTTCGCCGCCCGCTATATTTACTACGGCGTGCGCGAGCACGGCATGGCGGCGGCGATGAACGGCATTGCGCTGCATGGCGGCATCATCCCGTATGGCGGCACATTCTTCGTGTTCTCCGACTATATGCGCCCCTCTTTGCGTCTCGCGGCGCTCATGCGGGTGCGGGCGATCCATGTGCTGACCCACGACTCCATCGGCCTCGGCGAAGACGGGCCGACACATCAGCCGATCGAGCATCTCGCCAGTTTCCGCGCCATGCCGAACGTGCTGGTGCTGCGCCCGGCAGACGCCATGGAAACCGCCGAATGCTGGGAACTGGCGCTGCGCAACACCTCCGGCCCCTCGCTGCTGGTGCTCTCCCGCCAGGCAGTCCCGGCGCTGCGCCTGCAGGCCAATGGCTGCAAGAGCGCCCGCGGCGCTTATGTTTTGGCCGAAGCCGAAGGCAAGCGCGCCGCGACGCTGATTGCGACCGGCACGGAAGTCGCCCTGGCGATGGCCGCGCGCGCCAAGCTGGCGCAGGAGGGAATTCAGGTCGCCGTGGTGTCAGCGCCCAGTTTTGAGTTGTTTGCGCAACAAGATGAGGGCTATCAACACGAAGTCCTCGGTGATGCGCCGCGCATCGGCATCGAGGCCGCCTCCGGCTTCGGCTGGGAGCGCTGGCTGGGGCCCAACGGCATCTTCATCGGTATGACGGGGTTCGGCGCCAGTGCGCCGGCGGAAGCTCTATATGAGCATTTCGGAATCACCGAAGCGGCCATCATGGCCGCCGTTAAAAAGAAAGGGAACTAAACGTGGCAGTGAAAATCGCGATTAACGGCTTTGGCCGCATCGGCCGCCTGGTGCTCCGCGCCATGATCGAGAGCGGCCGCACCGATATCGAGCCGGTGCTGATCAACGATCTGGGCAGCGTCGAAGATAACGCGCATTTGCTCCGCTACGATTCTGTCCATGGCCGCTTCCCCGGCACCGTCGAGGTGCAGGGCGATTCCCTGGTCATCACCCATGCCGGCCGTACCTATGCGCCGATCAAGGTCACAGCGGAGCGCGACCCGTCGAAAGTGCCGCTCGGCAGCGTCGACGTGGCGATGGAATGCACCGGCCTCTTCACCAAGCGCGAAGCCGCCGCCCAGTTGCTCACGGCCGGCGCCCGCAAGGTGCTGGTCTCCGCCCCGGCGGACGGGGTGGACGCCACCATCGTCTACGGCGTCAACCACAAGACGCTGACCCGGGACATGACGGTCATCTCCAACGCCTCCTGCACGACCAACTGCCTCGCCCCGATGGCCAAGGTGCTGCACGAGAATTTCGGCATCGAACGCGGCTATATGGTGACGATCCACTCCTATACCGGCGACCAGAGGACCGTGGACACGCTTCATAAAGACCTGCACCGCGCCCGCGCCGCCGCCTTGTCGATGATCCCGACCACCACCGGCGCCGCGAAGGCCGTGGGCCTGGTGCTGCCGGAGCTCAAGGGCAAGCTGGACGGCACCGCCATCCGTGTGCCGACCCCGAACGTGTCGCTGGTCTCGCTCGACGTGAACCTCAAGAAGCAGGCCACCGCCGAAGAGATCAACGCGGCGATGAAGCGGGCCGCCGAGGGCGAGCTGAAGGGCATTCTGGACTATTCCACCGCCAAGCTGGTCAGCGCGGACTTCAACCACGTCCCCTTCTCCTGCAGCTTCGACGCCCCGCAGACCACCGTGGTGGACGGCGCGTTGGCCCGGGTGATGGGCTGGTATGACAATGAATGGGGCTTTTCGAGCCGTATGTCCGACACGGCCGCGTTGTTCGGGTCGCTGTGAGCCAGACGCTCGACGACCTCAAAGTCACGGGGCAGCGCGTGCTGCTCCGCGCGGACCTGAATGTCCCGGTCCGCGACGGCAAGGTGACCGACCTGACAAGGCTGGAGCGCCTGGCCCCCACCATCCGCGAACTCTCCGACAAGGGTGCGCGGGTGATCGTGCTGAGCCATTTCGACCGGCCGAAAGGCAAGGTGGTGGCGGAAATGTCGCTGCGCCCCATCGCCCAGGCCCTGGGCGTGGTGCTCGGCAGGCCGGTTGGCTTTGCCGAGGATTGCATTGGCGAGGATGCCGCCCGCACCGTCGGCGCGATGCAGGGCGGCGATGTGGTGGTGCTGGAAAACACCCGCTTCCATCCCGGCGAGGAAGAAAACGACCCGGCCTTCGCCAAGGCGCTGGCGAAGCTCGCCGACATTTATGTCAACGACGCCTTCTCCGTCTCGCACCGGGCCCATGCCAGCACCGAGGGCGTGGCCAAGCTGCTGCCCTCCTATGCCGGCCGCCTGATGCAGGCGGAACTCACGGCGCTGGAACAGGCGCTCGGCAACCCGGCCCGCCCGGTCGCCGCCATCGTCGCGGGCTCGAAAGTCTCCACCAAGCTCGAGCTGCTGAACAATCTGGTCGGCAAGGTGGACATACTGGTCATCGGCGGCGCCATGGCCAACACCTTCCTGGCGGCGCAGGGCCATGATGTCGGCAAGTCGCTGCAGGAGAAAGACCTGCACGCCACGGCGCTGGAAATCCTGAAGACCGCCAAGGCGAAAGGCTGCGACATCGTCCTGCCGAGCGATGTGGTGGTCGCCAAAACCTTCGCCGCCAACGTGCCGACCGAGGTGGTCAGTGTGGACGCGATCCCGGCCGACTCCATGGCGCTTGATGTCGGCCCCGCCACGGTCGCCGCCTTCATCAAGCGGCTGCCGGAGATCAAGACGATCATCTGGAACGGCCCGCTTGGCGCGTTCGAAACCAAGCCCTTCGATGCCGCGACCAACGAATTGGCCGAAGCCATCGCCAAGGCCACCGAAGAGGGCAAGATCGTTTCGGTCGGCGGCGGCGGCGACACCGTCTCGGCCCTGAAACTGGCCGGCGTGCATCACCGCCTAAGCTATCTCTCCAGCGCCGGCGGCGCCTTTCTGGAATGGATGGAAGGCAAGATTTTGCCGGGCGTGGAAGTGTTGAGCGCCGGGCTGTCCAACATCGGATAGGAGAGAAGAAAGGAAGGCTACTTTTTGTGAACAAAAAGTAGCAAAAAAACTTTGTTACTTTGGGCCGTGCTGGTTTCGCGGCCGCCGGCCCAGATTAGCAAAAGTTTTTGCGCCGCTTTTTTCAAAAAGCGGCTTCTTTCTTTTTTGCTTGCGATTTCCTCATTGAGTTTTCCTCCCCAGCCGGCCCATCATGGAGCCGCCATGCCGGACTTCGTCAAGCAGATCCCCGAAGGCGACACGCATGAGCGCGATGTCTGCGCGCATTGCGGCTATGTCGCCTATGACAATCCCAAAATCGTCGCCGGGGCGGTGGTCGCTCATGCGGGCAAGGTGCTGCTCTGTCGCCGCGCGATCGAGCCGCGCGCCGGCTTCTGGACGCTGCCAGCGGGTTTTCTGGAAGCGCATGAGCAGCCTGAGGACGGGGCACGCCGCGAGGCGCTCGAAGAGGCCATGGCGCGCATCACCCTGGAAGGGCTGATCGGCATTTACACCGTCCGCCACATCTCCCAGGTGCAGATGTTTTTTCGCGCCCGCTTCGAGGGGCCGCCCGACTTCCGCGCCGGCCATGAAACGCTGGAAGCCAGGCTCTTCGCCTGGGAGGAGATTCCGTGGCCGGAAATCGCCTTCCCCTCGGTGATCTGGACATTGCAGACTTGGCACACGGGGGAAGACGGGATGCGGGATATCGAACGCTTCTCGGTCAAAGCCTGAAAAGGAAAGTGGCCAAAAACTTCTGGTCGTTTGAGCCTGTGACGCCGAAACAAGCACGGCCCAATTCAAAAAAGTTTTTTGCTTCTTTTTTTTCAGGGTCTGTTGGGATTTAAGGGATTCCCCTGGTCTGGGTAGTTGTGATTCACGCTGTTTATGGATCGCCTTATTCTGACCGATGCTCAATGGGCACAGATTGAACCGCTTTGCCAAGGGAAGCGCCGCGACCC
>DATJHR010000108.1:0-54113 GCA_035493735.1 Acidocella sp. | reverse complement strand
GAACAAGGCCTGGACCGACGATCCGGTGCGCCGTGCGGCGGTCGAATCGCATATTCCGATGGGGCGAACGGCCGATCCTAAGGAGATTGCCACAGCCGTCGCCTTCCTCGCGTCATCCGACGCCACCTATATTACCGGCCAGACGTTGATGGTTTGCGGCGGGTTGTCGCTCTACGCGGATTTTGCCCAGAACTGGGCGTCGTGACCGTTTCGCGATGACGACCTGGCCCGCGCGCAGAATTTGAGTCCCTGAAGGATCGATCCAATGAAGCCCGATCTGCACATCAAGAACATCCATGCGCCGCCATCCGCTGATGACGGGGCACGTGTCCTCATCGATCGAATATGGCCCCGCGGCGTAAGCAAACAGACCGCCGCGTTGACCCTATGGCTTAAAGACATCGCTCCCACAACCACTCTACGAAAATGGTTCAATCATGAACCTGCGCGTTGGGAGGAATTTCGTCGTCGTTACCATCGGGAGTTGGACGAAAACCCTTCGGCAGTCGATCAGCTTCGCGAGATCATGAAGACCGGACGTGTTACATTGGTTTATGGCGCCCACGATACAGTGCATAACAATGCGGCCGCGCTGCGGGAATATATGGTGACAGTGCAAAGCAACGGGCCAAAAACTTTATAGTCGATTCTTTACATAAAATCAGGAAAGCCAAGGGAAGGCTTCTTTTTGTGAACAAAAAGAAGCAAAAAAACTTTATTCATTTGGGCCGTTCTGGTTTCGCTGTCGCCGGCTCAGTTTGGTGGTTTGCCGCTTTTTTCAAAAAAACGGCCGCTTTCTTTGTCCAACACATCGGCCTTTAGGCTTCGCGCCGGAGCTCTATATCCGTTGGTCTTTATGGAAGAAATATCTTTGGAAAAAATAGATAGAATCCAATGCCGATGATGATGAGATAGGCGAGCAATATGAATGTCCACCCCATGTTATGCCGGATGACTTCGCCCTCGTTGCGCACAAACTTGCTGGTCGATACACCCACGCTCGCCGTCTGCGGCGCAACGGGTTTACCGACTTCCGCACCGACCGAATTGAGGGAGGGCAGGAGCAGAATTGGAAATCCGAGAAGCCGCCCGACTGTGACCTGGAAAAACCCAAACATGGCATTCGTCGACGTGTTGCTACCCGACAGAGCGACACCGATCCAACCGAGAACCGGTGCCACAACAATGAAGGCCGGTCCGATTTTTGAAAAACCTGTCGCAAGTGACGCCGCCATGCCGGAGAAGTTGAAGACATAGGCGAGGCCGAAGATGAAGATTCCGACGAGAAGTGCGCCCCACATTTGATGCCAGGTACGAAGAAACGCCTCCCTGTATTGAGCCGCCGTCATGCGAAGTAGTCGGCTGATGATGAGCCATGAAGCTAGGATCGCCGTTCCGCCGATGAATGGTGAAAACGAAAAGACGGCGGCGACCTTTGTCCCGGCATGGATCGAAGAGCCGGCAGCCACTGTGAGTTTGAAGGCGGTGATACGGGGCAGGGGCGACCAAGGTCCAGTCCAGAGCGTTACGACAATGATCAGCACGATAAAGGGCATCCACGCGCGCAAGATTTGCGCGTTCGTTAATCCATGCGGTTCGTTGCCAAGCGCTGCGGTCGCGGCATCGACCGGCGTGCCGCCATATCCCAAAACGTTCCGTGGCCGCCAGAACCTAAGCAACACGAGCAGAGCTACGAAACTCACGATCGCGCCCGTAACATCGGGCAGATACGGTCCAAGATAGACCGCCACCGGGTATTGCCCAGCAATGTAGGAAAGCGACCCCACCACAGCCAGTGGCCAGCCGTCGCGGAACCCGCCACGGCCGGCGACGAGATAGATCAGCACCCACGGGGGCAGCAAGGCAAGTATAGCGACGATGTGCGCGACCGACGCCGATAGCGCGAGCAGCGGCAGACCGGTGACCGCGGCGAGCGCGATAATCGGGACGCCGAGGGCGCCATACGAGACCGGTGCGTTATTGGCAATCGCCGCGACGCGGATCGCGTCGAGATCGGGAATGCCGAGCGTAACAAGAATCGGGGCGACGAACGCCCACGGGTAGCCGAATCCGACCAAGCCTTCGAGCAACGCGCCGAACGCCCAGGCAAACAAGATGGCTTGGACGCGGACATCTGCCGTTCCTTGTGCGGTAAGCCACCGGCGGAATTCGTCGAAGACGCCCGTGAGCGTCAGCGAATTGAATAACATTACCCCCCAAAAGGTAATCCAATCGACCGCCCAGATACCCGTTAGCGAGCCGTAAACGTACGCGCGCAATCCGACGCCCGCCGGCATCCCCCAGACCAGCACGGCAAGGGCAAAAGTGACGATCGCCCCGATCACCACCGCTAGCCAAGCCGACAAACGGAAAACCGCAAGCAAAATCAGGAGTACAACCACCGGTATTAAAGCCAGCAGCCAGGAGAAAAACAGATTTCCGGTTGGGTTCAGAGCTTGCTGAAACACTTTTCGTATCTCCAGCGTGGCAGCCTCAAGCTTCAGCCATAACACACGGCCGCGCGGCGTTACAAGGATTCTGTTTCAACCGCAGCCGCGCTTTTGGGAACAGACCCACCTGATATCCAGGCTAGGCCGAACTCCGGCAGTCCCAGGAGCGGGTTATTTGGTTGCCCCCACAAGTCGTTTAGGCGCAAGTACCGTCAAGCGATGCATCTTGCTGAGCCGGAGCATCATGTTTCGGTGTCAGAACAGAATGAAGCCAAGCGCGCATCTGGATCTTTGCAGCTTACGATATCTTAATGCGGCATTCCGAGAGTTTCTGCGGCCTAATCTGCGTAATCCGGCTCACGTCGATCGAGCAGTCTTTTTAGCGCCGCGAAATGATAATCGTAGGTGTTTTGCCCTTCGGACAGCTGCAGATGATTGATCTGGTGGCGGGTTGTCTCTGCGACCCGGGGCGACAACCGACGCATTGGCTTGCCCGTCGACATGGCCAGTATTTGGGTCTGGCAGGCGCGCTCCAGGAAGTAGAGGCTGTTGAACGCTTCCGCGACGGAGTTTCCGCAGACAATCACGCCGTGGTTTGCCAGCATGAGGATGGGGTGTTGGCCCATGATCTCGGCCATTCTCTCCCCTTCGGCGAAGTCGAGCGCCAGCCCGCGATAGCTATAATCATAGGCAATATCACCATAGAATCCGAGCGCGGTTTGGCCGACCATCTCCACGGTCATATCTTCGAGCTGTGTCAGCGCCGTCGCGAAGGGCATGTGGGTGTGCAGAACGCAGGCAAAGCCGCGCTTATGGATCGGGCCATGAATGCAGACCGCCGTGCGATCGGCGATGCCGGTACCGGAAATGACATGACCTTCGAAATCAACCTCCAAAAGATCGGTGGCACGCACCTCCGACCAGTGCAGGCCGTAGGGGTTCAACAGAAAACCGTTTTTATGGTCCGGCAGTGCCAAGGAAAAGTGGTTGTCGATCCCCTCGTGAAAGCCATTGGCAACCGCAAGCCGTAGCGCCGCCGCGAGATCGATACGTGCCTCGCGCTCGATGTTGCTGCGCATTCTCGGGGACTCGTCGGACGTTCCGGGCATTGCAAAGTTCCCTTGTAGCAGATTGAATTTGGCAGCCAACATAATGGCAGACGGGTCGCCTGGCCAGCGGGCGGGGAGGGCAGGATCGTTATCTGTCGCAGCCCGCACATGGCCGTTACGGCGTGAAGGGGCGGGATGCTCAATCGGAATGTGAGTTTTTCTCACAACCTTGATAGTTTTCGTGCCTTGCGAACCCATCACCTCGGCCGTTTTATGAAGAAATCATTACCTGTAGTTCGGGGGGAAGGGAATAAATGACTTTCAGCGCACACCAGCCGGCAATTTCAGATCCGCTGATGAAGCGCATCGCCTGGCGCCTCGCCCCTCTGATGATCATGATCTACATCGCCAACCAGCTCGACCGGGCGAATGTCGGTTATGCGGCGCTGACCATGAATGCCGATCTGCATATGAGCACGGCGCAATACGGCCTCGCCACCAGTTTGTTTTTCCTGGGCTACATCCTGTTTGAGGTGCCGAGCAATCTCTGCATGCATCGCTACGGCGCGCGGCTGTGGATGACGCGCATCCTGGTCAGCTGGGGCGCGCTCTCCTCGCTGACCTGTTTGGTGCCGAGTTCGCATTGGCTGTACGTGGCCCGGTTCTGCTTGGGCGCGTTTGAAGCGGGGCTGTTCCCCGGCATGGTCTTTTATCTCACGCTCTGGATGCCGGCGCGCAACCGCGTGTGGATGATGTCGCTGTTCGTCACGGCCATTCCGCTCACCGGCACGCTCGGCGCGCCGGTCTCCACCTGGCTGATGACACATGCCGCCGTGTTCGGCGTCACCGGTTGGCGGGCCATGCTGCTGCTGGAGGGGATCCCCGCCCTTCTGCTTGGCGCTGTGGTGTATATCTGGCTGCCGGACGGGCCGCAGGCAGCCAGCTGGCTGTCGGGCGACGACAAGCGGGAAATCGCCGCGGCGCTGGCGAGCGAGCAGGCCCGGGCCGCTGCCGCCACGCCGTCAGGCAGCGCCTGGAGCGCGCTCGCCAATGCCAAGGTGTGGGCGCTCGGCCTGGTCTATTTCGGCACCAATGCCGGCGTCATCGGCCTGCTGTATTTCCTGCCGCAGGTGGTGAAATCCTTTGAGGCGGCGTTCCATGTCAAATACACGCTCATGCAGATCGGGTTGATCACCGCCATTCCGTTCGGCACCTCCGCGATCGTCATGCTGGTCTGGGGCCGTCTGGTCAGCCGGCACAGCATGAACGCCTGGCACGTCGCCGGGCCGCTGTTGGTTAGCGCCGCCGCACTCGCCTGTGCCCTGTATCTGACATCTCCTTACGAGACGATCGTCGCGCTCGCCATCGGTACCTCCGCTTGCTTCAGCAGCATCACCACTTTCTGGCAGTTGCCGAGCCGCATCCTCACCGACCGTGCGGCCGCCGCCGGCGTCGGGTTGATCACCAGCATCGGCGTCTCCTCGGGGTTCCTATTGCCCTACTTCATCGGCTGGATCAAAGATGCGACCGGCAGCTTCGCGCTGGCTTTCATCGGCATCGCCGTCGCCATGGTGCTCGCCTCGGCGATCGTGGTCTTGCTTGAAGCGCGCCTGCACGCCACCGGCGAGGTGCAACTCGCCGCAGAATAAGCGGGGAGGTTGCCGTGCGCCGTGGGGTTCCGAGTCTGAGTTCGCTGCAAGCCTTCGAAGCCGCCGCGCGACATGAAAGTTTTTCCAAGGCGGCATTGGAGCTCTCACAGACCCACGGCGCGATCTGCAAAAAGGTGAACGAGCTGGAAGCACAGCTTGGCGTCGCGCTGTTCGAACGGGTGCGTCAGCGTCTGGTGCTCTCCCAAGCCGGCGCGGAATATGCGCGGCGCATCCGCGTGCATCTCGATCAGATCCGCCGTGACACGCAGGAGCTGGTCAACCGGCGCAACGAGGTGCAGATCCAGCTCGCGGTCGGCGTCACATTCGCGGCGCAATGGCTGATCCCCCGGCTGCCGGCATTTTATGCCGATAATCCGGATCTGCGCTTGCATATCATGGGCCGCGACCAGCCGACCTTTTTTGACAATTTCAGCTTCGATGCCGCGATCTATTTCAGCCAGTCGCCCTGGCCGGGGATGCCGGGACACCAACTTCTCAGCAACGGTGCGCTGTTGGCGGTGGCAACGCCGGCGCTGGCCGGCGGCGGGCTGACGGTGGCGGAGATCGCAGCACTGCCGTGGATTCACACACGCGATCTGCCGCGCGCCTGGCAGTCCTGGTCGGAAACCGCTTCGGTCCGCCCGGTGGAGCACACGGCAGAAAACCGACATTTTGACATGTTCATCATGGCAATCAACGCGACGCTCTCCGGGCTCGGCGTCGCTTTGCTGCCGCGCATTCTGATCGAGCGGGAGTTGCACGCCGGCACGCTGGTGCAGGTCCATCCGCAGACCGTCGCCAATTCCGAGACGCTCTATTACGCCTTTCCAGAGCAAAAGCGCGGGTGGGAACCGTTGCGCCGCTTTGAAAGCTGGCTGTCGGAGGAAGTGGCCGCTTTTTGAAAAAAGCGGCGCAAAAACTTTTTTGAACTTGGGCCGGTGGCGGTGAAACCAGCACGGCCCAGAATAACAAAGTTTTTTTGCTACTTTTTGTTCACAAAAAGTAGCTCTTCACTGCAAGCCAAGCTCGCTGTTCAGAGCCCGCAGGTCCGGCGCGTCGCGCAGCAGCTGCTGATACAGCCCCTGGAAGCCGAGCCAGAGGACGTAATCCGAGCCGAGCTGTTGATGCGTCGATTGCGCATCGGCAACGGGAAGTTCTTCTAACGGCCCGGCGGCTTCGGCCAACAGCTGCACCTGGCAGCAGCGCTCCATGACAATGAAGCGGAAGGCAGCGGCATCGACCGTGGAACCGACCGTGAGCAGGCCGTGATTGAGCAGAATGGCGGCGCGCGCGTCGCCCATGGTGGCGGCGATGCGGCGCCCTTCATTCTGCGCGAGCACGACGATGTCGCCCTTGAACAGCACGTGGTCGGTGTAGAAGAAGCAGGATTCCTGGTTGATCGGCGCGAGCAGACGCGAGCGGGCGGAAAAAGCGCGGCCATAGACCGTGTGCGTGTGCGCCGCGGCAACCACGTTCGGCTTGGCGCTGTGAATGCCGCAATGGATCGCCGCCGCCGCCGCGTTCACCGGGCCGGTGCCGTGATAGACATTGGCCTCCTCGTCGATGCAGATCAGGTCGTCGGGATGGATCGTGGAGAAATGCTGCGCATAGGGGTTCACCCACAGCCGGTCATGGAATTCCGGATCGCGCACGGTGATATGGCCGGCGATCCCTTCGGCCATGCCGAACCGCGCGAAGATGCGGAACGCCGCGGCAAGCTTAAGCTTCCGGTGGCGCCGCTCCTCTTCGAACGTCGTGAAAGCCGGCGGTTCCGGCAGCGGGCCGCCAATCGGTGTCGGGATCCGGCGGTCGTCGGCCTGTAAAAGCCCCATGGCGCACTCCTCGAAATGACGAAAAGCGCATTTTTCCTCCCTCCCTAACGCGCCGTCCAGCGAGAAATCCTCACAGTCCTGATCCAAGCCATCACAGCGGCGCCTGAACGCCGCTGTGAGCTGTGGTGTGAAGCCCCGCTGTGACCGAAGAATGGATCAGCTGGCGAAATCAAACAGCGTGCCAAGACCGCGTGCCTTCGCCAAAGAGACGATGGATCGGCTCACGGTCGCATCGATAATCGCCGAACCGACCGAATCGAAGACGCGAAAGCGCGCGCCCTTGGCAGCAGGTGCCGGGATAGGTGATCCGCCGGCCAGCAGTGCGCCCAGTTCCGCCACGATCCGATCCGCGTCATCCGCTCGAAGATAGGCGGATTCACCCACCTTGAGGACATCCTCGCGTTGATCGGCAACGATCTGCGAGGCTTCCAGGACGGAGGCGGCCAGCTCGCGCTTGCCCGGACTATCGGCGCCCATGGCGAGGATCAGGGCGCCATCCGCGAGATCGTGGGCTTCCAGATACGGCGCCCGTGCCGGTGTTGCGGTCACGATGACATTGGCTTGCCGCGCGGCCTCACCGGGCGTGTCGTAAATGTGGGCCGGAAAATCCACGCGCTGCGCCAGCGCTTCGGCCCGCGCCCGCACCCGGCTCCAGAGATGCACGCTGGCGATCTGGAGGCGCTGCGGCAATGCCGCCAGAACCTGGGCCGCCAGCGGCCCGGCGCCGAGCACCGCGAGATGCACCGCCCCCGGCGCCGCCAGCACTTCCGCGGCAACGGTTGCCAAAGCGGCGGTGCGCATGGCGGTAATGTCGGCGGAATCGAGGATGGCCGCGATCTGTCCGGCATCGGTATCGTAAAGCACCACGACGCCGCTGGCATGGCCGCCCGTGGGCCGGATGTTCGCCTTCACCGAAAGCGCGCCGGGGTCAAAAATCGCGCCTGCCTTCAGATGCAGCAGCGCGTTAGGCATGGCGATCTGGCCCGAGACCGGCAACGCCGTCTGCCCCTTGGCGCGGAGCAGCAGCCCCTCGCGGACCGCATCGAACAGCGCGGACCACTCAACGACCTGGCGAATATCTGAACGGGTGAGCAGCAAAGTTCCAGCCAATTATTTTATCTCCTGAACGGACGGATTTCAGCACAATCCCGGCTGACAAACGGGTGCCTTCCCACGGGGGCAGGAAGCGAGTGGCGTCCCCAATGGGTTTTCCGGGCGCGCCGGTCAAGATGAGGGGGCGGCGTCTTGCGGCACTCTCCAGGGCACGGGCTGCAGTGAGGCCTGCAAATGCTCGATGAAGCGCGTCGTCCGCGCGGAACGGCCATGGCGGGCATGGACCAACGCCACAACATTGGCCGGAGGAACCCGCCAGCCCGGCAGCACCTCCACCAGCCTTCGCGCCGCGAGATCCTCCGCCACATCCCATTCCGACCGCATGACGATGCCCATGCCGGCGAGCGCCCAGGCGCGCGCGACACCGCCGTCATTCGTGGTGAACGCCGGGAGGATCCGCACGCCGGCCGCGTTCCCGTCACCTTCCGGTGCGAGGCGCCAATGGGTGGTGTTTTCGTCATTTTCCTTCAGCACGATGCAGGAATGGCGGGCGAGGTCGTTCGGTGTCAGCGGCATGCCGTGGCGGGCAACATAATCGGGCGAGGCGCAAAGGAATCGCGCATTCGGCGCCAGCGTCCGGCCGACCAGGGCGGAATCGCGCAGCTCGCCGATGTAAATCAGCACGTCCCAGATTTCCTCCCGGAACTGGAATGGGCGGTCGGAGAGCATCAGGTCGATCTGGACGTCCGGAAACGCCGTGCGGAACGCGGCCGCAACCGGCGCGACGTAGCGGCGCCCGAAGCCGAGTGGCGCCAGAATGCGCAGATGCCCGGACACCACCCCCCGCCGCGCGGCCAGCATGTCAGTGATCTGTCCGATATCGGCGAGCACGGTCTGCGCGCGCTGCGCCAGCAACAATCCCTCATCCGTCAAGGCCAGCCGCCGGCTGGACCGGTCGACCAGCCTCACCCCAAGGCGCTCCTCCAGCAACTGTAACCGTTGCGTGACGGCTGACGGGGTGACGTTCAACGCCCGCGCGACCGCGGCGAGCGACACAAAGTCCGACAGAACGACAAAAAATCTCAGGTCATCGGTCGAGATCATTAAGTCCTACCTTATGGTTAGCTTAATCTAACGCTGAATTCTCAATCATGCTGGCCTGTCTATAAATTGCATACAAGGGCGGCAGTAAGACGGCCGCCGTCAAAATTTAAGCAAACGTGGAGAGTATATGGTCCAGAAACTGGGCGCCGTGCCGATATCGCGCCGAAATTTAGTGCAGACTTCCCAGTTGCGGATCCAGATCCCCCATGGCTGATGATCTCGCATTGGGCCGCGGCGCCTTCGGCGCAACCGCGGCCGGCGCGGCGGCCAAGCCGACCCGGCGTCGCTTTCTCATCATGGGCATGCTGTTTATCACGGTGGTGATCAACTACCTCGATCGCAGCAATCTCTCGATCGCCTCGCCGCATATATCGGCGCAATTCCATCTCACCCCCACGCAGATGGGCCTGATTTTCTCGGCCTTCGGATGGATCTATGGGCCCATGTGCATCCCCGGCGGCTGGCTGGTGGACCGCATCAGGCCCCGGATTTTCTATCCGGCCACCATCCTGTTGTGGTCGCTTGCCACCTACGGCTTCGGCGTCTCCACGGGCTTTGCGATGTTGATCGCCGTCCGGCTGCTGGTCGGCTTGTTCGAAGTGCCGAGTTTCCTGATCAACAACCGGATCGCCACCACCTGGTTTGGTGAAAACGAGCGGGCGACCTGTGTCGGCGCTTATACGGCGGCTGAATATGTGGGCCTGGCTTTCCTGCTGCCCATCCTGGCCTGGCTGCTGACCACGTTCGGCTGGCCATCGGTGTTTTTCGTGACCGGCACGATCGGCGTGATCTGGTCCGTGATCTTCTTCCTGCTGTACCGCGAGCCGCGCGACATGAAGGGCGCCAACCAGGCTGAGATCGATCTCATCGCTTCGAGCGGCGGCATCCCTGACCTTAGCGAGCGGATGCAGGAGCGCCGCGGCGCGCGAGAGGCTGGCTCGCTCTGGGCCAATTTCGGCGTCGTGTTTGGCCGGCGCAAGCTTTGGGGCCTTTATATCGGGGAGTTCTGCTGGGCGACGACGAACACCTTCTTCCTCACCTGGTTCCCGACCTATCTCGTGCAGTATCGGCATTTCAGCTTCCTCAAGGCCGGCTTCTACGGTTCGGTACCGTTTCTCGCCGCGTTTTGCGGAGTCATCTGCTCCGGGCTGCTGTCGGATTTCTGCGTCCGCCGCGGGGTGAGCCTCAGCGTCGCGCGTAAGACACCGATCATCGGCGGCATGCTGCTCGCCTCCGTCATCATCGGCGCGAATTTCGTCAACAGCGCGCCGCTGGTGATCATGTTCATGGCGATTGCGTTCTTCGCCAACGGGTTAGCGTCTATCCACTGGTCGTTAGTCTCAGCCGTGGCACCGGAACGGTTGATTGGCCTGACCAGCGGCACCTTCAACTTCGTCGGCTCGCTCGCTTTCATCACCACGCCGATCGTGATCGGCCATCTGCTGACGAGCGGCAGCATTAGCGGGCCGTTGACCTTCGTTGCCGTTACCGCCGCCGTCGGCGCCGCCGCCTATGTCTTCCTGGTCGGCCGGGTCGAACGCGTGGCCGAATGAACCTGACATGAAAGAGACCATGACCATGCCTAAAATCGCGATTCTTGGTTTTGCCATTGAAAGCAACCGGTTTGCGCCGGTCTCGACGCGTGCGGATTTTGTTGCCCGCTGCCACTTGGCGGGGGAGAAGCTTCTCGCTGAAGCCCGCAGCGCGGCCCCGGCGATGACGCCGGAGATCCCGGCATTCGTGCGGGCCATGGATGAGGCCGGCGCCTGGACGCCTGCGCCGATCCTCTTTGCCAATGCCGAATCCGGCGGGCCGGTGGACCACGCTTTCTTCGAGGAAACATGCGCCGCCTTCCGCGCCGGCCTGAAAGCCGCCATGCCCCTCGATGCCGTGTATATTTGCGAACATGGGGCGGCAATCACGACCGAAGACCGCGATCCGGACGGGGCGGTCTTTGCGCTGGTGCGCGAGATTGTCGGGCCGAATGTCCCCATCGTCGCCACGGTCGATCTGCATGCGAACATCTCCGACCGCATGGTCGATTCCGTCGATGTGCTGATCTCCTACCGGCGCAATCCGCATACCGACATGGCCGAACGCGGCGCCGAAGCGGCCGCCACTCTGAAGGAATTGCTCGGCGGCATGAAACCCTCCGTCGCCCATATCCGCATGCCGATCTGCTCGCCGCCAACCCAACTCCTGACGGCGCGCGGGCAGGGGCCATACGCGGACATGATCGAGGCGGCCGAGGCGATCGCGCATCCGGGCATCGTCAACATCTCCATTCTCGGTGGGTTTGCCTATGGCGACACGCCCAAGAACGGCCTGACCGTGATCGTGACTACACGCAATGGTGCTGCGCTGGCGAAGCAAACCGCCGAGCAGCTGGCGGCCATTGGCTGGCGTGAGCGCGCCCGCTTCACCCCGGCTCTGACCGCCCCCGCAGTGGCCGTGGCCCTTGCCAAGGCCACGGGCGATGAGCCAGGCCGCCCCGCCATTCTGCTCGCCGATGTCGCCGACAATCCGGGCGGCGGTGCGCGCGGCAACACGCCTTTCCTGCTGCGCCAGCTTTTGGAGGCGAATGTTCAGGGCGTGCTGTTCGGCGTGTTCACCGATCCCGAACTCGCCGCCGAGGCGCATGCGCGTGGAGTCGGCGCGACGTTTGAAGCCGTGTTCAATCGCGCCGAAACCACGGTTTTCTCGGAAACATTCCAAGCGCAGGCGACGGTTGAAAAACTCCATGACGGCAAGGCCGTCGGCCGGCGCGGGCAGCTTGCGGGGTGTAGCTTCGACCTCGGGCCTTGCGCCGCGCTCAAGGTCGGCGGCATCACGGTCATCGTGATCACGCATCGTCATCAGTGCCATGAGCCGATGATGCTGGAGATGTTCGGCTATGACATCCGCGAGGCGCGGACCGTGGTGGTGAAGTCTCGCGGGCACTTCCGCGCTGCCTTCGACGAGTTCTTCCCGGACGAGCGCATCATCTCGGTTGACGAGCCTGGCCTGACCTCGCCGATCCTCGCGCGCTTCGACTTCACCCAATTGCCGCGCCCCTCCATCCCGCTCGACGCGCTCGAGCACTGGGCCCCGGCGGCGCGCATGGTGCGGGGGCCTGGCCAATGAGCGCGACCGCAAGGTTGGCCACCCTGGAGGCGCTGGACACGCCGGCGCTGTTGCTCGATGTCACGCGCCTGGACCGTAACATTGCGCGGACGCGGGCACATCTCGCCCCCCTCGGCCCCCGGCTTCGCCCGCATTTCAAGACCGCGAAATGCCTCGAGGTCGCACGCCGCGTGATGGACGGCCCGGAGGGGCCGGTGACGGTTTCGACGCTGAAGGAAGCCGAACAGTTGGCCGCCGCCGGCGTGCGGGATATCCTGTATGCCGCAGGCATCGCGCCGGGAAAACTCAACCGCGTGACCGCCTTGCGCCGCCGCGGCGTTGATCTCTCGATTGTCGTCGACAGCTTGCAGGCGGCGGAGGCCGTGGCACGGCATTCGCGCGAGACGGCGGATCGCCTGCCGACGCTGATCGAGATCGATTCAGACGGCCACCGCGCCGGGATCCGCCGTACGCACGCCCCCCTCATGGTCGAGATCGGCCGGGTCCTCCACGAAGGCGGCGCCGAGCTGCGCGGCGTCATGACGCATGCCGGCGAATCCTATCATTGCCAGGGGGATGAGGCGATCATCGCCATGGCCGAACAGGAACGCGCGGAGACCGTCGGTTGCGCCGAAATTCTCACCGCCGCCGGCCTGCCGGCGCCGGTGGTGAGCATCGGCTCCACCCCGACGGCGCGATTCGCCCGGGGGCTTGAAGGGGTGACCGAAGTTCGCTGCGGCGTGTTCATGTTCTTCGACCTGTTCATGGCCGGCCTTGGCGTCTGCACCACGGACGATATCGCGGTCAGCGTGCTCGCCACCGTGACCGGGTACAATGAGGAGAAGGGCTGGATCATCGTCGATGCTGGATGGATGGCCATGTCGAGCGACCGCAACACGCGCGGCCAGGAGGTCGACCAGTTCTTCGGCCTGGTTTGCGATATCGATGGCGTTCCGTATCCCGATCTCGTGATGATCAAGGCAAATCAGGAGCACGGGGTCATCGCCGCCCGGCCGGGCAGTGCCGCCGTGCCGCCGGCTCTGCCGATCGGCGCGAAATTGCGCATCCTGCCCAACCATGCCTGCGCCACCGCCAGCAAGCACGACCATTACAACGTGCTGAAAACCGGCTCCCGTCAGATCGACGCGACCTGGCAGCGTTTCAACGGCTGGTAATCCACGAACCTCAACCGCAAGTTTGGACGAAAGACGATGAAGATTACGAAGGTCGAGCCTCTGCTCATCGACCGTTTCTGTTTTGTCCGCATCGAGACCGATAACGGGATCGTCGGCATCGGCGAGTCGGGGGCCTGGGGGCAACTCGAAGCCACCGCCGCTGCCATTGCAAAATATGCCGACTACCTGGTCGGGCGCGACCCGCGGCCGATCGAACACCATTGGAACGTGATGCTCCGGGCGACGCATTTCTCCGGTGCCGCGATTAACGGGGCGGTCTCAGCCATCGACATTGCGCTCTGGGACATCAAGGGCAAATTCCACGGCGTGCCGGTCTACGAGCTGCTCGGCGGGCAGGTGCGGAACAAGGCGCGGGTGTATGCGCATCTGAAGGGCCGCACGATCGAGCAGCTCGTCGCGGAAGCCAAGCGTCTGAAGGCGGCCGGCTTCAACGCGCTCGGGCACTTCAACCCGCTGCTGAACGAGGATGAAAGCATCCCCTATTTCAAGACGCATGCGTCGAAGGTCGAGCAGGCGATTGAGAATGTGCGCCTCGTGCGCGAGGCCGTGGGACCGGAGGTCGATCTCTGCGTGGAAATCCACCGGCGCTTGACGCCGCCGGAAGCCATCGCGCTCGCCCGCGGCATCGAACGTTACACGCCGATGTTCTACGAAGACCCGATCCGCCCGGACAGCTTCGATGCCATGGGACGCGTCGCCGACCAGATTTCCATCCCCGTCGCCACCGGCGAGCGCTTCATCAGCCTGCATCAGTTCCAAAACCTGCTATCCAAGCGCGGCGCGGAATATCTGCGGCCGGATGTCTGCATGTGCGGCGGCATCACCGCCACGAAGAAAATCGCCGCACTCGCGGAAGCGAACGACACGATGATCGTCCCGCATAATCCGCTTTCGCCCGTCAGCACCGCGGCCTGCCTGCAGATCG
Source organism: Acidocella sp. (assembly GCA_035493735.1). Classification (GTDB taxonomy): domain Bacteria; phylum Pseudomonadota; class Alphaproteobacteria; order Acetobacterales; family Acetobacteraceae; genus Acidocella. Next base: position 39,753 of record DATJHR010000108.1, on the reverse strand, counting down.
CCGCCTGCATTCCGAACTTCGCGATCCAGGAATATCCCTCGGGCACTCCGGGCATCGACAAGAACGGCAACCTGCTCGGCGACGAGATGGTGGTCGGCCTGTCGCAGCACGAGGCGGGCTTCATTGCCATCCCTTCCGCACCCGGCATCGGCGTCACGCTGGCCGAGGATGCCGAAAAGCGCTTCCCCTACAAGCCGAAGCCCGTGCAGATGCGCGCGCATGTCGACGGCTCGTTCGTCGATCAGTAAGAGAGAAGGGGAAGGCTTCTTTTTGTGAACAAAAAGAAGCAAAAAACTTTTTTAACCTGGGCCGTGCTGGTTTCACCACTACCGGCCCAAACTAAAAAAAGTTTTTGCGCCGCTTTTTACAAAAAGCGGCCGCTTCCTTGCTCTAACGCCACATGAAGCCTTTTCCAGGGATAGGGACTTGCCTTTTGCGGCCTATGTGGGATTTGCTGCGCTCAGGGAGCTAGAATCTCGTGATCAGCGTTTTTGAACTTTTTAAAGTCGGCATAGGCCCATCTTCCTCGCATACGATGGGGCCGATGCGCGCCGCGCGGAATTTCGTTGAAATGCTGCGCCAGAACGGCCAACTCGACATCACAGCGCGGGTGAAGACCGAACTTCTGGGCTCGCTCGCCTGGACAGGCGAGGGGCATGGAAGCGGCAAGGCGGTGATGCTCGGCTTGGCCGGCGAGACGCCCGAGGAGATCGAACCGACGCAGGCCGAGGCGCTGATTCTCGCCGCCACGACGACACACCGGCTGCGCCTCGGCCGCACGCATGAGGTGATCTTCAGCCCCAGCGAGGATGTTATTTTCGATCGCGAGGCGCCCACGCCGCGCCACCCCAACACGCTGTGCTTCAGCGCCTATACGGTCGAAGGCCGGTTGCTGGTGGCGCAGCGCTGGTGTTCGGTGGGCGGCGGCTTCGTGCTGCCGGAGGATGCGGCTGACGTGCCGGCAGCAGACATGCGCCCGGTGCCTTACCCGTTCAGCTCCGGTGCCGAGCTGCTGCGGCTGGGGCGTGAGACGGGCCTGTCGATTGCGCAAATGGTGCGCGCCAATGAACTTGCGCTGCGCCCGGAAGAGGAGCTGACGTTCTATCTCGACCGGGTCATCGATGTGATGATGGACACCATCGATCGCGGCATGACGGGGCAGGGGCTGTTGCCAGGCTCACTCAAGGTGCGCCGCCGTGCCGCCGCGCTGCGCGAAAAGCTCGAAGCCGATGCCAGACTGAATAACCTGGCGCCGCACACGACCATGGATTGGGTGAGCCTGTTCGCCATTGCGGTGAATGAGGAAAATGCGGCCGGCGGGCGCGTGGTGACAGCGCCGACCAACGGCGCCGCTGGCGTGGTGCCGGCGGTGCTGCGCTATTACCGGGAATTTTGTCCAGGCGCGACGCGCGAGGGCATGCACCGCTTTCTGCTCGTGGCCACGGCCATTGGCGGTTTATTCAAGAAGAACGCTTCCATCTCGGGCGCCGAAGTGGGTTGCCAGGGTGAAGTTGGTGTGGCGGCGTCGATGGCCGCCGCCGGGCTCGCCGAAGCGCTGGGCAGCAGCAATGAACAGATCGAAAACGCGGCGGAAATCGCGATGGAGCACCATCTGGGCATGACCTGCGACCCGATCGGCGGGCTCGTGCAGATTCCGTGCATCGAGCGCAATGCGTTCGGCGCCGGCAAGGCCATCAGCGCCGCTTCGCTGGCGCGGCGTGGCGATGGCGTCCATCGCGTCTCGTTCGATCACGTCCTTGATGCCATGCGACAGACGGGCAGGGATATGATGGCCAAATATAAAGAAACATCGCAAGGCGGACTGGCCCTTAACTTCGTGGAATGCTGAGTGACAGCCCCTTCGCCGCATCGGCCGGTAACGTGACCGACGCGATCCGCTTTAAAATCATCCGGCTCTAGTTCGGCGGGCGGCCATAGCGGCCGACCAGCGTTGCCATCGCGAGCGCGCCTTTGCAGGTCGCCTCGATCTCCCGGCAATGGGGGCGGGAACCGGCGGCCAGGTGCTCAAGGGTGAGCGCGTATAGGGTGAAATGGTAGTGATGCGGCTTCGCGCCGGGCGGCGGGCAGGGGCCGCCATAACCCGGCTTCCCGAAATCGTTAATCGCTTGCGGTGGTGTGGGGCGTGTCGTCGGCCAGTGTTCGGCAAGTTCACAGACCGCGGCAGGGATGTCGTAGATGGCCCAGTGGTACCAAGTTCCACGAGGTGCATCCGGATCAGCGCAGATGAGCGCGAAGCTGCGCATGCCTGATGGCGGATCGGACCAGGTGAGCGGCGGCGAGATGTCCTCGCCGTCGCAGGTGAAGCGCCGGGGAATTGTCTCGCCGTTGGCAAAGGCCGAACTCGTCAGGAGCATTTTTGTATGTCTTCTTGCTCGGCCATGAGGCTTCATCCCTCAGGCCGTCATACGCCGGATCCGCAAACTTATTACCCAAACTTCGCACGCAGCCGGGCCGATGCGCGAAGATCAGGTCCCCGGCTTCACCGGGATCTGCTTCTCGGGCTTGATCGCCTCGGGCCGCTTGGGAAGGGTTACCGTCAGAACGCCCTTCTTGAAACTCGCCTCAATCTTATCGGCATCGACGCCTTCCGGCAGGGTGAAAGAGCGCTCGAAGGCGCCGAAACTGCGTTCGTGCAGGTAATAGTCCCGCTTCTGCTCCTCCCTCTCTTCCTGCTTTTCGCCCCTGATCGTCAGCCCGTCGTTGGACAGCTTGACCTCGATATTCTTCTCGTCCATGCCGGGAAGGTCAGCGGTGATTTCGTAGGCATTGTCCTTCTCAATGATGTCGACGGCGGGTTCCGCTTCCCCGCGTGACGCACGGCCCCACAGCGGTTCCAGATCGAACCAGGAGCGCCGGAACGGCGATCGAAGAAATCCCTGGTCGAAATCATGGAAAAGTCGATCAACTTCACGGCGCAGGCTCTCAAATGGTCGCAATCCCTGCGGGGCGGTGGCACGCGCCGGACTCCTTTCCTCCGCCTTCACAGGGACCTTGCCTGTCGCTTCGGTCATCGGTGAATTCTCCTTCTGAAATGGAAGCGGCGGATTTTATGGCGATCAAGGTCTATCGACATTGACCAAGATCAAGGCCGCTTCCGGCGGGACCAGAACGAGCCAGGCATTTCATGGAAAGGTGCTGGGATTCGTGGCCAGACTGGCCCGCGCTGATCACGATGACCGCACGTGCTTCCGCCGCGCGAGCACGGTTTCGTATAAACGCTGATGCCGCTGCGCGATCGTATGCCATTCATAGTCAGAACGCGCTGCGAACTGCGCACCGCCCTTCCAGCTACGGTGGCCATCCTCGAATTCCCGCAACAGAGATGCCGCTTCGTGCGGCGTGCCGGCATGGACGACATATTCCGTGATGGGGGGACGCGATATGTCCGTTAGCGGCGCGAGGACCGTGAGGCCATTCACCAACGCCGCGAGCAGGGAACCGCGCTTATCGGTGGCGCCATCCGGGAACGGAAGATAGATGTAGCTGTGCTGACGCAGTTGCAGCGCAACAACATCCGACGCCGCGTTCATGACCGTCAGGCCGCCGAGGGTACGAATTTTTGAGACGATCTCTTTGCCGTAGGCGATGCATTTATGCGGGATGGAGCCAATGACCGTGAAGGTGAAATTTTCCGTCGAGAGGCGTTGCATGAGCTCGATGAACTGCTCCAATCCCTTGTCCGGCATGATGAGGCCAAAGTAACAGACGGAACGGGGCCTACGTAGCTGCGTGGGCCCGGTGGGAATGTTGCTACCGATCGGAATGATCTCGTTCACGGTAGGAATGCGATGGAGCCGGCGGCGGAAGGCATCGCGCTCGAAGGCTGTGGTGAACACCAGCGCATCAGCGAACAGTGCATAGGGAAGAAACCAGGGGAGCCTATAGAAGCGAAAACTATCGAACTCGTGCAGGGTAACAACAACCGGAGTCCTGGCCAGCATCGTGAACAAAGGCGGGGCGAATGACCTGCCATACGCCATTGTGGGGTATTGCAAATGAACAATGTCTGCCTCCACATTTCGCACCTGACCGAGTGCCTCATGCAAATTGCGCATGCTTAGCGCCTGCCTGCCCCCAAAGCGGACAAGATCTATGCCAGCTTCCGCCAAGGCCTCTGAAAGCCGGCTTGCGTAATGTCCGACGCCACAAGGTTCCGGCGGCCAGGAGCCGCTAACCATCAGGACTTTCATGAGGCAGGCATCCCCCGATATTCATTCTGTTTATGAAAAACGAACCTGCCATTCGGATGATGATCATGCTCCCCGCCAATTCTCGCATAAACACCGGCAGGCCTGTTTCGAACGGCCAAAAATTCCTGAAGATGGCGTAGGAAATTCTCTTATGAAGAGGAGTGAAGAAAGCTCTCTAGAACCAGCATCTGAGGTCGGTCAGTGCCTGCCTTAGGCTCAATGGTGAACATGTAGTTTCCCCACCAGGGACCTGCGGCCCACCAGGTCCATCCCAACCAAACATCGGCATTTTCCTGTAGATACGATGCAACATTCTTGAGCACCATCAGGCATTCCGGCCGGCTGCTAACCCCAAATTCGCCTAAAAAACCTCGTCGATTGCCCGCGCGTAGCCACTGGGTAAATGCCGTGAGCCGTGCGACCGCCTCAGGCGGAGAGACGCAGGTGTCGCTTGTGCCGGAAGCGTCGGCGTCGAAGTAAGAGTGCACCTCGAAGATCAAGCGGTGTTGCGGATCAGTCAAGGCGCCGAGCGACTTTCCGCTGATCTCGACAAAATGCTCGGCACCGTCCCATGCAATCCCGGACACGAAGATCATGTTTCGGGCGCCAGTGCCACGAATGCCGTCAATCGCCTTTTGCACGGCCTGCTGCCAGAGGCTGGCTCGCGACACTTGCGGTTCGTTCATCAGGCCGAAAATCACATGATCGTCCTGGCCAAAACGGAGCGCCAGCCTCGTCCAAAGATCGGCAAAAGCGGCATCGGTCACCGGACTCTGCCCGACCGTAACGCGGCGGTAACCCCCATAATTATGGATGTCGATAATCGTGAATCCACCACGCTGCTCGACATCCTTGATGAAAGCGGAAAGTCTTTTCAGCTCGCCCGGATCCAGCGGCCCATTCAAAGTCGGTTGGAGGCGCTCCCAAAGAATCGAAATCCTAAAAACATTCATGCCTTTGTCGATAAAATATTCGATTTCCTCTTCGTTGGGATAGATAAAATCATGCCCATACACGCCGGGGAGATGGGACGGAAAAAAAGCTGGGCTGGCGAAATTCACACCTTTTAAAGTTTGCGCTGCCGCTGCCGGGCAGAAAGCCAGCAGAAACGCAATAACAAGCGTCATTTCGCTGCGTCGGAACGCCCTTAGCCTAAGGCTGCTTTTCATGCTAAGCATTCCGGTTTACCATGGGCATGATGGTGTGGGGACGGCCTTCCTGTGGTCGCCTCACAGGGCGAAGCCGGGTTTGGGCCGTACTGGCGACGGCATTGGTGGTGCCATACAAGAACCATAGCAGAGCGCCTGTCTTGATGGTGAAGACCGATGCGCCGATAGAAAGTGCGGCTGCAAAATAAATTGAAATCATAATCTTCATCCTGACCGCTTCTTCTGTCTCGCATCGGTTGGCAGCAAACAGAAACAGCAGCAGCAACGTGAATGGAAGACCAATCCCATTGATCAGATACGCATAGCCTGTATCCGCCGTATAGACGTTGGACGCAGTCCAACCCAGCCATTGCCCCGGGTCCCAGCCGGCAAGAAGCCTGGCCGAGAACAGCAATCTCCCGGAGAAATTGTCGGTCATGATTGAAGGCGTGGCATCTCCGGGCATCCCGTTCAGCGTGCCCACGACGACCAGCGCCATCAGAACAAGAATGGGAAGCAGGAACGCAAACAGATCCGATCTAAGCGATGCCAGCCGGACCATGAGCAAGAGCACGCAGCAGGCCCCACCAAAGCGAGAATCCGCCAAAACACTGCAAAATACGGCACACGCCATTAAAAGCGCACGGCTCCGCGGCGTTCCCACAGTGGTGCTCAGGCACCAGGCCATCGTAATGACCGAAAAATTGCCCATGGATACGGGTTCCAGGAAAATTGAAGACACCCGATGCGCGCCTAAGATCCCGGGCAAGAAGGTGCGCATTTCCGCATCGCCGCGACTGGCGCTGACGAACGACGTCGTGTTCCCGTAATTGACGACATCCTGGGCGATCCCGCCTTTATCGACATAGTAGGACCATACATCGAAAACTTTTCCGAATGCTTTCAAGTCCAGCAGCTCAAACAGGCCGAGACTGAGAACGATAAGCATGATCGCCCAAAGAGTTCTATGTCCTATCTCGACCGAGGATAACGTTCCCAGTTTATAGAAGATATACATGATCGCGATGTCAGGCAGTATTTTAAGGTCCGCATCAGGGTTGATCAGCTTGAGTGCGATCATATACGTGGCAAGCAAAAATCCGACCTGAAGAAACTCGTTTGTCAAGCGTCCGCGGATAAAAAACGCACCTGCTGACAGAATTGCCAATTCAATGACGGTAACCTCCGCACTCCCGATTGCCGCCCAGTGTCGTGTGCTGACGAAGCATAAAGAGACATTGAAGATGGAGCCGGCGATCACCAGCCAGGGGCCCAACGCTCTTTTCTGAATCATTGCGCTCCTTTCCCCCGAATGGCACGTGAATGAAGACAGATTCCTAAAACTCGAACTCAATATAAAAATTTTACATTCTGAAATGCAGGCGTCTTTCTGTAGTCTCTAAGTGTTGCCCTGGCATTTTGCTAACACCAAAACGGCCGCTCGGCCATTACATTTCGGTCACGTACTGACTTTCTTTGCAAAATCATCAAATTATTCGTGAGTCGCAATGATTGACGCTGCCATCCATTTTATGCATAAATTAGTATGTCTAATTAATAAGAGGATTTTCTAGAAAACTGCCTCCTGCAGGTTAGGTCTGAGGCCAGCGTCTTCCTACGATATAAGCGCTATCACGTTCAGAAGATACGCGAAGGAGGCTTCATGAATGATGAACGGCGATACGCCGCCTCCGCCACACGGACGGCTTGACATCAGCACGACGAACATTCTGCCTGGAGCATTGCCGGCGCCAACTTCGTGTCCTTGGAACTTTGCCAATGATGCCGGGCTCGTTTCTACCACAGCGCCAGAGCGGCGGAACTCTGTTCGCGTTTGGCTTATTAAATGGATCAACCACCTAACCGTCATTGGTGCGACCTGCGTCGCAGCCTGGATCAGCGATGGCTTGCTCAGCAGCCGGCAATCCGTTCAACAGGCGTTGCCGGATCTTGTTACAATCCTATTGTTTTTCCTCGCCTCACCGACACGTCAGCTTCCCCATGCCCGATTCAGGCGAGAGCTCATCCAGCAACTGCGTTCTATTATGCCTGCCCTCATGTTGTCTGGCCTTATTCAAGCCGCGATCTTCAAGTGGTTGGGGTGGAGCGAGCCCGCTTTATTGCGGACGACCGGCATATGGATGACAACGGTCGCCACCGCATTGATCTTCGCCCATGGTTTTGTCGTCTTTGTCTTGAACCATCCCAGCATTGAACGCCGGCTTACCTCTAAAATTGCCATCATTGGCTATGATAGCCATGCCGTAAGAATTGCCGAACGGCTTTCCGTAAATTCACCAAACCGCGTCAAGGTGGCGGGAATATTTTGCGACGACATTGGACAACCGGAGCAAATTCCTGTGGATGGTTCCATCGATGACTTAATCCGGTTGAGCCGAAAAGCAAATCTTGACGGGATTATCATCGCCTTTCCCCCGGCGCTCGGGAAAGAAAGCCACATCCCCAGCATTACCTGGAGATTTCGAAGTGTCCCCGCGGACATCTTTGTCACGCCCTACCTGATCCGCGATCCAGATATGCTGCTGCCGATTCAAACCATTGGGTCACTACCGTTCGTGGTGTTGGAGCGTCGCCCGCTGGATGAATGGCAGATGCTTCAAAAGAAAGCTTTTGATATTGTTCTCAGCCTCGTGGCGTTGATACCGTTTCTTATTCTGTTTGTCATCGTGGCGGCCGCCATTAAGCTGGATTCGCCGGGTCCCGTATTGTTTCGGCAACCGCGGAACGGGCTAAACAATCAGCAGTTCATGATCTTTAAATTCCGCTCGATGGACGTGAGCGGTTCGGATTTGATGTCCGTGAAGCAAACGTCCCGCGATGATCCGCGCGTGACGCGGGTCGGCAGATGGCTGCGTAAACTCAGCATCGACGAGCTTCCTCAACTGCTGAATGTGCTGCGGGGCGAGATGTCGCTCGTTGGCCCCAGGCCGCACGCGCCGCAGACGCGCATCGAAGGAAAGCTGCTGCATGATGTCCTCGTGGATTATATCGTACGGTTGAAAGTGAAGCCCGGGATCACGGGATGGGCCCAAGTCAACGGGGCGCGGGGGGAACTGACGAAAAGCGACGATTTACGCCGTAGGGTCGCCTACGACCTCGAATATATCCAGCGCTGGTCAATTGGCTTTGATTTGAAAATTATCGCGCTCACCGTGATGCGAGAGATCGTCAGCAAACATGCCTTTTGACCGGTCCCCCGAGAGGCTAATGCCAGATCTCACCGCGACCGCGCGCTCCGGCGGCCCAGATGAGCGCGAGCCGGCGTTGCCGGATAATCCGGTCGATATCATGGGGCTACGGCTTCATGATCTGCATCGGGACGTGATCGCGCAGCGGGTTATTGCGGCAGTCCGCCTTCGGCAAAAACTGCTCGTGGTGAACGCCAATGCGCATCTTGTCGTTCTATCTCAGCGCAGCCCTTGGATCCGCGCTTTGTTCCTGAAGGCGGACATCGCCTTTTGTGACGGTGCGGGCGTGCAATTGGCTTTACGCCTTCTGCGAGGCCGGTGGGCACACCGTACGACCCCTCCGGAATGGATCGGAGCGGTCCTGAGCGCGCTCCGTTCTGATGCGTCGATTTTCTGGATCGGCGGCCATCCCGATGTCGTGGCCAAGGCAGCTTCGCGCTATGAGGCGCTGTATGGCGTGCGCACGGCCGGCATCCAGCATGGCTATTTCGACATGTCCGCCCAATCCTCGGAGGCGGCTTCCCTGCTTCAGCGCATCAACCAGGCGGCGCCGTCCATTCTCCTCGTCAACATGGGCATGCCGCGCCAGGAGCGCTGGGTTCTGGAGAATTGGGATGAGTTGCGAACGGGGGTTGTCATTACCGCCGGGGCGCTGGTGGATCACGCGGCTGGGCGGGTACGCCGGCCGCCGCGATGGGTGGCAAATCTTGGGCTCGAATGGCTTGTGCGCCTGGTTATTGAACCGCGGCGGCTTTGGCGGCGCTACCTGCTCGGCTTGCCCGTATTCGGCTTCTACGTGCTGCGTTACGCGGCGCACGCACAGACCATGAAAGCCGCGTTCGACGGCGGTTATCGCCGCCGCGTAATTGAATTGATCACGCGCCTTTTCCATCCTGAGGATAGACGTTGAAAATCACTCACATTGTCCGGCAGTTCAGCCCGTCCGTGGGCGGACTGGAGGATTCGGTTCTAAATCTTGCCAGCGCCCAGCGCGTCTGTCTTGGACTTGACGCGCGCGTGGTAACCTTGAACCGTGTCTTCGGCCAAAAGGAGACGTTGCCGGCGATGGAACGCATTGCCGATATTCCGGTGCGGCGGCTACCATGGCGCGGATCAACGCGGTATCCGCTGGCCCTCTCCGTTCTGAACCATTTGCAGGCATCCGATGTGGTGCATGTTCATGCCATCGATTTTTTTTTCGACTTTCTGGCGCTGACGCGCCCCCTGCACCGGAAAAAAATGATTGCTTCGACACATGGCGGATTCTTTCATACCCCGCAATTCGCTACGGCCAAAAAAATTTGGTTCAACGCCGTAACGCGGTCCTCGATCCGAGGTTACCATCGCATCGTCGCGTGTAGCCATAGCGATGCGAATCTGTTCAGGCCGCTTACCGGGCCGGATTTGACCGTTATTGAGAACGGCATAGACCAGAAAAAATTCTGGCGTGCGTCCTCGCCTGTGCCGACACGCACGATCATCTATTTCGGCCGTTTCACACGGCACAAACGCGTTGCCATGCTTTTCCCCGTTCTGGCACAGTTGCGCGCGCTGAACCCGGAGTGGCGATTGATCGTCGCCGGGCGCGAAGCAGAGCTGAACGTTCAACAGTTGCGGGCGATGGCGGAGAGAGACGCAGTTGAGGAGGCCGTGCAATTCGTATCCGCTCCGGATGATGCCCAATTGCGGACATTGATCGGTCAGGCGAGTTACTTTGCTAGTCTTTCTAGTTATGAGGGGTTCGGCCTGTCAGCGGTTGAAGCCATGTCTGCCGGTCTATTCCCCGTTTTAAGCGGCATCCCACCATTCAGCCGGCTTTTATGCGAACGCAAGGCCGGTCTCATCGTCGATCCGCATGCGCCGGTCGATATAGCCATGGCCATGGAAGCAAGTGTTTTGCAGAACCCGACGGCGCATTCGCGCCGCCGGGCAGAGACATGCGATGCCGTGCGTGAATATGACTGGGAGGCGGTTGCCGCGCGCTACGCGCGGATTTACAGCGAGGTTGCCGGCGGCAAGTGAAGGGCAGGGCGGCGTTGCCGCACGGGCTGAACATGCGGAAGGGAATGCGCTTTTTGTGGCGGTGAGGTCAACGGATGTGGGAATACATATCGGTAGCTCTCCAAGACTGCCGGCTATAATTCCGATATGCTTGCCAGGCTGGGCTCAGCTAGCAATGAGCTCTATCGCGCGATAACCGCCGCCGCGGCGGATTGGCGAAATAGCATGGAGGAACGATGCGATTGGTCGAAAGCAGGAGCGTTCCTGGTTCCGTGCTTGAGGCCGGTGACGTCGTCACGATTCTAAGGTGCTTATTTTTAAGGATGAAAAATTGGTATTGCAGAACGATCCAAATGGTCGAACGGCGTGCGCTGCCCCCGAGGGAGTCGGGGGCAGCGCAGCTGTGGACTTGCGAAGATTGCCGGAAATGAAGAGGGGAGAGGGCTCATCGCTTGGTATGCGGGTGACATCCGGCGCTTTCTGGATTGCGCTTGAGATGGTGGCGGTGCAGTTCTTGTCGCTCATTGTCTTTTCCATCCTCGCACATCTACTGACGCCGCACGATTTCGGTTTGATGGCGATCTCGTTCTCCTTCATTTACTCGCTGAAATTTCTGGCCATCGATCAGATCGCGGTGCCCGTGATCCGAAAGCCGAATCCCAGCGCGCTCGATTGGACGACGGCATTCTGGTTGAGCATCGCCTTTGGTGTTTTTGCTGCCGTTCTGTTGTGCGTATTCTCTTTTACTGTCGATACGCTCCTTCATACGCAAGGTGCGGGCACGGTCATGAGGCCGATGAGTTTGATTCTCGTCTGTTTCTGCCTCAGTCGGACGCAGGAAGCATGGCTCACGCGGCATTTTCAGCAACGGGTTCTGGCAATCCGATCGATTGTCGGCTTTCTTTTGGGGGCAGCCGCGGGGATCATGGCGGCGCGCATGGGATTCGGCGTCTGGTCTCTGGTCATCCAGCAGGTCATTTCTTCCTTCACGTCATTGGGATTGCTCTGGTCCACGACGCCTTGGCGGCCTGGATTCCAGTTCTGCCGCGAATCGTCCGGCGAGATCCTCTCTTATGTGAAAAGGATCAGCGGCAATACCCTGCTTAACGTTCTCAGTCAGAATATGGATGCCACACTGATCACGTTTTTCTTTGGACCGTCATCCGTGGGCATCTACAGTGTCGGCAAACGGCTTATGCTGGCCTTACAAGCAATTGCCGCCAACCCGATCAATGGCGTTGCCTTGCCGGCGCTGGCCGAAACGCAGGCCGACCCGGTCCGGGAGCGGCGTGTGTTCCTGATGGCCACGCAGATGGTGTTTGCCTGCTGCGCGCCAGTTTTTTTCGGGGCTGCCGCGATTGCCGTGCCGATCATTGAATTCTTGTTTGGCGCGAGATGGATCGGCGCGGCGAATGTTGTTTCCTGGCTGTCGGTCGGCACACTTTGCATGATGGCTTTCGGGTATTTCGGCAATGTTCTGATACTGCGCAACCATCCCGCCTCACTGACTGTGCTGACGGCAACGCAAACGGTCTTGTCGGTCTGCCTTTTCGTTTTTTTTCACGCTATCGGGTGGCATGTGATCGCGGCACCTTTCGTACTTCCTTACGTTGTGACGGTGCCGCTTTGCGGCCGGTTGGCACTCCAATTCCTGAAGATTTCCTGGTCTCAATGGCTCAAGGCGGTTAGCCCGCCGCTCGTCGCGGCGGCGATCATGTCTATCGGCATCCGTCTGCTCTCGTCTTCACTCCTTGCAATGCCCGCCATCGAAAAGGTGGCCGTACTCGGCATGGCTGGCGCCGCGATCTACGGATTATGCATGCTCTGCCTCGCGCGGGAGACGCTGGCGATTGGCCTTAAGCTCTTGCGCCTACGACGTACGGGGACATGACGGTAACGTCCCCGTGGCGGAAGTTGTAATCCGTTCGGGTTTGCATCTACGTGGGCCCCCACGATCACCTGTCGGGCGTTCGAATTGCGTCGGGTCCGGGCGTGGGCGGCGGTGTGGGGTGAGGTGAGCGGGAGCGTACAGAGGAATCCGAACACCCCGAGGCGGCGTTCACACACAGCGCCCAGGCAAAAACCAGAAGAAGAGGATAGGCGAACAGGGTCACCCAAAAGATCAATCGTCCCTCCCTGGTTATCCAGTATGACAGTTGTGGTATCGCAGGGTTGCCACGTCGCGAGCCCAGGTGGCGACTTCACCGAAAATGCTTCTTTGTCGATAGTAACGATAGATCAGCGGGCAGAGCAGCCGAAAAATTGGCGTAGCAGAGCGTCTGTGCTGCGCCACCAGAGAGGTCACCGATGCGCAGAGCCTTGATTCATCAATGTTCATGAGTCCTCTCTCGTCATCTTGTTGTGTTGCGTGGTCATATTAATTTCTCTCTGCGAGAAAATCGCGGAATTGTTAAAAACTTCTTGAATATTATGCGCGTGATATTCCGTCACGGAAAGTCTGGAATAAATAGCTTCTTTTTTTACTACGAATCCGCGAGGAAATTCAAACTGGATTCGTTAAGAATCTCCCGGTCTGTTGTGCGACATCAGGAGGCGTAATCAGAATCTATTGAACACCAATCCTGATTTCCGTAGGCGTGAGAAGCGGACGTTCTCGTGCGCTACTCAAGAAGGAACGGGGCTCAGATAGTTAAATCAGGGAATGAGTTGTTGCGGCGGATGTAGCAAATATATGATTGGTGGAAGTATAATTGAAACAGGAGCTATTCCACCTCATTCGCAAGAACAATTCTACCTTAGAAAATTGCCCCAACCGCTGTGCAATTTGGACGTTTTAGATGTTTCTTGGAATGCCGGCTGTGATCCGCAGGCGGAAAGTCCTGCTTCTGGAGAAGGACTACCGCGCCGCTGCAGGCCAGCGGATGATGTTCAATGCGTGCGGAGTTTTGGCTTGGGTGCGGCGGCTTGCTTGCGGATGAGGAGCAGCGCGGCCGCCGCCAGCAGAAGAACGATCCCCATGACGGCAAAGGCGTCGCTGAAGGCCATGATGAGCGCTTGGCGGTGAACGAGGCCACCGAGCGCGATGATGGCCTGATGGTGCGCCTCGCCGGCGTCTGAGATGCCGCGCGAGGCGAAGTAACCCTGCATACGGGCAATCTCCTGGGTGACAATGCCGCGGTCCGCCGTCACATGCTGGCCGATGATGTTGGAGTGGAATTGCTCGCGCCTGGTGATGATGGTGGCGAGAACCGCCGTGCCGATCGCGCCGCCAAGATTGCGCAGCATATTGAACAGCGCGGAGGCGTTGGCGGCATCCTTCGCCATGATCTCGGAAGTAGCGATGGCCGAGAGCGGCGTCAGCACCATGGCCTGTCCCACGGCACGCACGATGTTAGGGATCAAAAATTGTGGTCCCGAATAGTCGAGCGACATGTGCGTGTTCAGCAGGAAACTGGCAGCGAAGAGGGCGATCCCGGCCATGGCGATATAACGCGCCGCCACCCGCTTCATCAGCAGCGGCACCAAAGGAATGAGGACGAGTTGCGGCAGGCCGGTCCAGGCGAGCACTTCGCCGATCTGCTCGGCATTGTAGTTTTGAACCTGGCCCAGATACTGCGGCAGCACGTATACCGAGCCGAACAGCGCGACGCCGACGAGAACATTGACGAGCGTGCCGATGCCGAAACTGCGGCTCTTGAGCAGCCGTAAATCGACCAGCGGCTTGGAGACGTTCAGCTCGATGGCGATGAAGGCGGAGAGAAAGACCACGGCGACGACCGTCAGCCGGACGATAAAGGGGGATCCAAACCAATCATCCTTGTTGCCTTCCTCGAGCAGAGTCTGCAGCGCGGAAAGGCCGATCGCCATGGTCACGATGCCGGCCCAGTCCCCCTCTTTCAGCAGTGACAGCCGCACGGGTTCACGCTCGAGTGTGAACCACAGGGCGATCACCATGACGATGCTGGGCGCGGTGTTGATGAAGAAGATCGTCTGCCAGCCATACGTCTCGGTCAGATAGCCGCCGATGGTCGGGCCGATTGCCGGCGCAAAGGTGACCGAGAGCGCGAACATCGCCAGCGCCATCGGCTGCTGGCTTTTCGGCAGGCGCGTGACGACCATCGTGAATGCCATTGGGATCAGCACGCCGCCGGCGAAGCCCTGCACGCCACGCAGCACGATCATCTCACCGAGCGTCGTCGCGAAGGCACAGGCAATCGAGAACAGCGCGAAGGCGACGGTGCTGACGATCATATAGCGGCGGAAGGAGAACACCTGGGCGAAGTAGCCGGTGAGAGGAATCACGACGATTTCACCGATCAGGTAGGAGGTCGAAATCCACGCCCCATTATCGACTCCCGTGCCGATGCCGCCCTCGATGTCGAGCAACGAAGCATTGGTGATCTGGATGTTCAGCACCGCCATGAAGGCGCCGATCATGCCGGCGGTCACGGCGATCCAGGTCGCCAGACTGGCCTTCTTCTCAGGCAAGGCGGCCTCTGCCGGTTGCGAGATTGCGGTTGGAGAGCGTGCCATGACTCACTCCTTGGCGCAGCGCTGAAAGTCAGTCTGCGGCCGTGTGACGGGATTGATCGGCGTTCCTTGTGTCGATCGCAGGCTCGACGGACATACCGGGGCGAAGCTCGCCGGCGAACACATCATTGGCGTCGAGGCTGATCTTCACCGGGATTCGCTGTACAACCTTGGTGAAGTTGCCGGTCGCGTTGTCGGGGGGCAGTAACGCGAACTCCTGGCCGCTCGCCGGGGCGATACTCTGCACGTGCCCATGGACAATGGCGCCTGGAAAACTATCCACCGAAATCTTCACCGGCTGACCGGGGTGGACATTGGTGAGCTGCGTCTCTTTGTAGTTGGCGACGACATAGGTGCGCGACAGCGGCACCAACGTCATCAACTGTGTCCCCGCCTGGACATATTGGCCGACGCGCACCGTCCGGTCACCCACCGTGCCGGTGATCGGCGCGGTGATGGTGGCGTAAGAGAGGTTTGTCTCAGCCTGGTCTTCGACCGCCATGTCGTGGGCGAGCGTGGCCTTCGCCTGGCTTAGATTGGCCCCTAGAAGGGCGACCTGCTTTTCAGCCGTGATCAGCGACGCTTGGTCGCGGACAACCTTGGCGCGGGCTTCGGTGATTTCAGCGGCGGCCTGCTCAGCATTCCTGCGCGTTCCCGCGCCTGTCACCGCAAGGGCCGCGTAGCGCTGATCCTCCTGTTCGGCGAAGGCTTGGTTGGCGCGGTCAGCAACCAGGTCGGCCCGGGCGGTGTCGATCACGGATTGTTGCACGTCAAGGGCCGCCTGCCGCCCGGCAACGTTGGCCCGTGCAGCCGCGACGTCGGCCTTCGCTTGGGCAAGCGCGATCGTCAGATCGCGATCATCGATGCGGGCCAGAATTTGGCCTGGCTTGACGTTCTCATTGTCGTCCACGAGTACCTGGCTCACATAGCCCGAAATTTTCGGGGCGATGGCCGAGTTGTCGGCCTTGACGTAGGCGTCATCGGTCGAGACCTCGAAGCGGCCCGTGGTCCAATAGTTTTCCCCGTAATCGCCGGCGGCGCCGAGGCTCACCACAGCGGCGCCGGCGAGAAGCAGCATGCGCAGGCCGCGCCCGCTTCTGCCTGCCGGCTTTGCGTTCGTGGTTTGCTTTGTGTCCTCGAACGGTGCGCTGCCGCGGTCTGTAACGGGCATGCGAGGCCGTTCCGCCTCCGCGAGCAGATCCCCTGCGAGGTGGTGGTCTTGAGTCGCGGAGGAAGCTTCGTTTTCGGCTTCGATCAGGCTTGCGTGCTTGGCCATTATCATCTCTCCCGGCTCACCACTGGCCATGGCCTGGTGGCGGCGTATTTGAGAAACTTGATGTTTTCCATAATATGGTTTATATCGGTTCCGTCAAGAAGAATTTGGAAAATTGTGATGCTCCAAAATAAACTTCCCGAGAGGCGCCCGCGCGGACGGCCTCAGCTGCGCGCCGACGAAGACACACGGCGGATGATCATCGAGGCCGCTGGCGAGGAATTCCGCAAGAATGGCTACGCCCGGACCTGCATGTGCGACGTTGCGAGTGCGGCAGGCGTCTCAACAAAAACGCTCTACCGGTTAATCCCGGCCAAGGACGAGCTGTTCAGCATCGTCGTGACGGATCGCATCGATCGTTTTCTGGAGGCAGTGGACCCCGTGCAGGTCGACGCGCTCACCCTCGACGAGGCGCTCGAACGCATTCTGATCGCCTACGGCACGCTGACGCTGTCTCCTGAAACGATCGCCGTCAACCGGCTGGCCATCGCCGAAAGCGATCGGTTTCCAGACATCGCCGCCAGCTTTTACGAGCGCGCTGTCATGCGCGTCAACGCCGCGATGTCGAACTGGCTAAAGGTCGAGCGTGCCCGGGGGCTGATTGAGTTCGAGGATCCCGACATGGCAGCGGGCATGCTCCGGGGCATGATGCTCATGGAGCCGCAGCGCGCGGTCATGATGGGCGTCCGCCAGCCACCCGACGCCGATGAGATCGCCACACGCGCCAAAGCTTGCGCGCGGATGTTCCTCAACGGTTTGCGTGTGAGGGCGGCATAGAGGATCAGATTTAAGGAAAGAGGCCGCTTTTTGAAAAAAGCGGCGCAAAAACTTTTGCTCCTGTGGGGCACGCGCGCCGAACGGTACGATGTCGGCACTGAAGGAAAAGGAATAGGAGGGAAAAATGTCTTGGCTGCATGATCCCAGAACCGCCGGTCCGGAGGGCAAGGCGGATATCGTCATTACCCCAATCACGCATGACATTGGCGGCTTGCGCGTGCACCGCGCTTTGCCGCACAGCAAGCGCAGCATGGTCGGAGCTTTTGTCTTCCTTGACCATATCGGCCCGGCCAGTTTCGCCCCCGGCACCGGGCTCGATGTGCGGCCGCATCCGCATATCGGTCTCGCCACAGTCACCTATCTCACGGAAGGTGCCATCTTCCATCGTGATAGTCTGGGGAATGCCCAGGCCATTCTGCCAGGCGACGTAAACTGGATGACGGCCGGGCGTGGCATCGCCCATTCCGAACGCTCTCCGGCGGAAACGCGCGCGCAGGAAAGGAAGCTGCTCGGCATTCAAAGCTGGGTGGCGCTGCCGAAGGCTTTTGAGGAAACCGAGCCGGGCTTCTTTCACTATCCCGGCACAAGCTTGCCGCAGCTCGAGGATACGGGGATCACGCTGCGGGTGATCGCCGGCAAGGCCTACGGCGCAACCTCTCCCATTAAAGTCTACTCCGAAACGCTCTATTGCGACGCCCGCCTCGCGGCCGGCAGCAGCCTGCCACTGCCCACGGACCATGAAGAGCGCGCCGTGCAGATCATCTCCGGCGAAGTGGAGATCGCTGGCGAACGTTTTGGAGAAGGCCAGCTCTTAATTTTCCGCCCGCGCGATGCGATCACCGTGCGGGCGATTTCGCCCGCGCAGGTTCTGCTGCTGGGCGGCGAGCCGATGGACGGCCCACGCCATGTCTGGTGGAATTTCGTCTCCTCCTCTCAGGAGCGCATCGCCCAGCGCAAGCAGGATTGGCGGGAGGGGCGCTTTGGTCTGGTGCCGGGCGACGAGACCGAATTCATCCCGTTGCCTGAGTGAAAAGCATGCGCAGCCGGCGCGATCACATTGGCCCAGCAACCTGAACCTGTGCCGGTGAGCCCAGCCTGTCGGGTGTCCCGGCGAGGATCACCAGATATTGTCGGGTCGTTGGCGTCTTGCTTTGCACGAGCTGGCGGATCGGCCCGACCGCGTTGACAATGGCGGCGCCCGCTGGATTGGTCATGAAGGCCGCGAGCGGCTGGAGCGGGCCGCTGCCGTCCGGCTTGGTGGCGAGCGCCAGCACGTAATGCTGCTTCGGCGCCAGCCCGGTCACCGCTGCCTCCAGCACTTGCACCAGCCCCTGGTTAAACAAGGTCACGCTGGTTGACGCCGGCCCGGTTGGGGTGGCGGTCGATGCGAGAGAGAGGTGCGTCGACTCGCCGGCCAAGCCGAGGGGCACGAGGTTCTGCGTGCCATTCCCGCTTGGGACGGCATCCGGAACATAGGTCAGCGCCTGTGGCGCCTGGCCAATCGGGGACGTGGCGATCACTTCGTTGGTCAGCGTGTCGATCGCCGTCACCGCGTCGCCGTTCTCAAGGCCAACATAGATCCGCGAGCCGTCGCCCGACGGCCAAAGGCCGTGCGGCAGCGCACCGACCGGGATGGTCGCGACCTGTGAGAAGTCGCTCGTACGGAACACCTTCACTTCATTGAGGCCGCCGACCGTTACATAGGCGAAGCTGCCATGGGCATTGTCGACGATGTTGACATGGTTGGTGATCGGCCCGGTATCGAGAATCTTGAGCGTCTTAAAGGGCGGCTGCGCATCGAATATCTGAGTCTTTCCGGAGTCCTTCAGCGTTATCCAGACCTGCTTGCCGTCCGGCGTCGCGGCGATATTGGGGCAGAAAGGGCTGGCCTGCTTCACCGTGGCGACGATCCGGTGGGTGGCGACGGAAATCACATCGGTGACGGGATTAAAGGAATTGCAGACATAGCCGTATTTGCCGTTCGGCGAGAAAATGGTCATGCCCGGGCCAGGCGGGGTGATGATCCGGGTCTTCTCCTCAAAGGTTTTTCCGTTGAGCACGTCGACATAATTCTCCCCGCGGACCGTAACCCATACTTCCTTGCCATCAGGCGTCCAGAATGCCTCATGCGGCGCGCGGCCGACATAGGTGATGTGTTTCACAGCATTCGTCGCTGTATCGATGAACGCGACGGAGTTCGATCCGATCGAGACGACACCGATCGTCCGGTGATCCGGCGAGAACCCCATGCCGTGAACCAGGAGCTGCCCGTTGTAGAGCGGGCTGAGATTGGTCGGCGATGGCGCGCCGAGCGGAATCACCCCGAGCGTCTTGTTAGAAGCAGGGTCGATCACGGAAACGGTGTTGGAGAACTGGTCACCGGTATAGACGCGGTCATGATGGCTGACGGGAAAATTCGGCGCCGACGCGCCATAGGGCGCCTGCCCGGCAAAGGCCGATGAGGCACCGGAGACGGCGGTGCCGGCAAACAAAACCGCCGCAATGATCTTGCGTTTCATAAGAAATATCCTCGTTGAGTGAAGTTTCGGAGAGAAAAAAGCAGCCCCTTTTTAAAAAAAGCGGCGCAAAAACTTTTGGCGATGCTGGGCCATGGGTGTTGGCGCTGACAATGGCTACGGCCCAGCATCATGAAGTTTTTTTGCTTCTTTTTGTTCACAAAAAGAAGCCTTCCGCTTCGCTTGCGCCGGCGGAACTCTTGGTCGGAGACGGCTGCTCTGCCGGAAGGGGCTCCCCGACCGCCAGACGCATGAGTGTGATCTCCTGCATCTGATCGACGATGATTTCCTGGGCGATTGTCTTCAGCTGCTGATTTTCGCCGTAGCGTAGTTCTGCTTCGGCCATGTCGATGGCGCCTTGATGGTGGGGCACCATCATCGCGACAAAGTCTCGGTCGACATTGCCCGTCGGTTTGACCGCCATATTCGCCATCATTTTGTCCATGGCGGTGGCGGTCTGGTGCAGATAAGGCTGCTCTTCAACAAGGCCGGACGCCGCTGCCGGACCAGCCGCTTTAACGGGAGTCTTCGGCGCATGGGTGACCCAGCTCGGCGAAGCCGGCTCACCGATGGCCAATCGCATCGCCGTGATTTCCTGCAACTGCTCGACCACAATTTCCTGGCAAATGCGGAGCAGCTTTTGGTTGTGGCCGTAAAGCAGTTCGGCCTGCGCCATATCGATGGCCCCTTGATGATGCGGGACCATCATGGCGACGAAATCATGATCGATGTCGCCCGTCGGTTTCACCGCCATGCCCGCCATCATCTTGGTCATGGCGGCATCGTTCGCGGCCCGGAACGCGCCCTCTGAGGTCCGCGCGGCGGCGGGCGGCGGGTCCCATGCCAGCCCGGCACAGACAATGGTTGCCGCAAGGAACAGGCTACGTCTTTTGAATCGAAAGCGCATGAGGGTCCTCCAGCCTGAGCCCACGAACAACTGAGCCTCAACCAAGCAGACAAGCGCCCAGGAAAATTATTTCCGTCGCCGCAAAATGAATCAACGGCCGAAAGGTCACTGTTCCGTGACACAGTCCTTCATGGACGAAGCGCGGTCGCCATGGCGGGTCACCGGTTCATATCCGGCCTGCTCCGCTCGGCGTCCGCGGCGGTGTTTGACGTGGAATGAGGATGAAGGACAAAGCGAAACACCGCCCCTCGCGGGCTGTTCGGAGCCACCCACAACTGGCTGTCATGGTTTTCGATGATGGAACGGCAGATCGACAGGCCCATCCCCATGCCTCGTGACTTTGTCGTGAACAGAGGATCGAACACGCGTTCGACGTCTTCCGCCTTGATCCCTCGTCCCGTATCCGAAACCGAGACCAGGACACCGCCATTTTCCAACTCGGCCCGCACCTTCAGAATGCGAGGGCCCGCTAGGGTCGCCATCGAATCGATTGCATTGGCCATCAGGTTTATAAGCACTTGGCGCAGCTGCAACGGCGCGCCGGTTACCGCCGGCAATGGTCCATTGCGGCCGGCCTCGACCGTGATCCGGTGCTTTTGCAAATCGCTGCGTAGGAAAAAGAGGGATTCGTTGATCAGATCATTCACATCGCACGAAGTTCGGTTTTGGGGCTCGCCCCGGAACATCGCCCGAATGGTCTCGATGAGTTCGCCCGCACGCAGGCCGTCAGCGGAAATTTTCACGAATGCCGCCTTAGCTTCGTCCAGATCGGGCGCCGCGCGGTCAAGCCACCGGTGGCCGGCATAAGCCCGCGTGGTCATTCCGGCCAATGGCTGCTTGACTTCGTGGGCAATCATGGCGGCAACCGCATTCCCGGTCATCAGCCGCGCCTCGCGTTCGCGCTGTTGGGTGAGCACAGCGTGGAGCAGCCGCGTATAAAGTGTGGTCATTTCAGAAAGAAGCACAATCAAGACAAGGCTGCTGGCCAGCAGCCCAAACACCCGGCCGGCATACCAGCCGATGCTAAAACGGCCCGCTCCGGGAAACCCGATCAGCAGGATTTCGATCACGTAGGCGCACATCACCACCGTGAGCCATAGATCGAGCACGGAAGGTTGGCGGATCCACAGCGCAATGATGGCAATGAGGCTCAAGAGCACCGGGACGCCCGCCACATATTTCCAAATGCCGGATAGATGCACGCCATCAATGATCAAGATGGGGAGCTGCGCATTGTCGGCCGTCACAACGAAGGTGACGGTACACACAATGGCAACCACGCCGATGCCGGCAGCCAAGCCGGGATAAAATGAAGTCCTCCATGTTCGATCACCCTTGTTGCGGTTTTTCACGAACGCATAAAGGATCACGCACAGTGCAAAACCGGCATGCCAGAGCATGTAGATCCAGGTCGTGGTCTGCGGCCCGGCGCCGAGAAGCCCTTGGGGCGCGAAGACGCCGGGGAAGGTCAGCATCCAGGGGATGAGGATCAACGCCGTAAATAGATAGCCGCTCGATATGACGAGCAGGGGCGGAGAGCGCAGGATCGAGAGCTGCGCAAACAACAATGCCGCGGTGAGCAGGTTGTTGCCGAACATGGCGGCCCCATAGGCGGGAACGAAGCCGGTGAAGTGTCGCGGGTGAACGGAGGAGAGCGGGCCTGCCGTGATGAAAAAGGCCGCGACCAAGGAAAACACAACGGCAAAAGCAAGCCGTTTCTGTCCCATGCTCGGAGGCAGAGTCGACAAAATGAGCGGCTCTTCATCCGGGTAACCGGATGCGGTCTCAAGCATCGGAAAGTCTCACAGGGCGGTACGAAACCAATATGGCGCGGCCGACTTCATGGCGGGAAGGGGGCTCGGTTCCCATTCTGCCTCGGTGGGCCGGTAAACGATAGAGCTTTTGCCATCATCGAGCTTTTTTGTCGGTGTGGTGCCGGTGCGGCTTCCCCCTCCGTTCGGCATGGGGCGGGCGAAGCTGGAACGCCTCGCCCCTCAAGCATATAGAAAATCGATTGGTTTGTTCTAAATAATCGCGTAGACGAAACGATCTGTGAAGCCTTATGTCAGCCCTATCAAAGGGCGAAGCAGAGACCGATGGGCGGTCCTCTCAATCAAGCCCTTGAAGGAACAGAAAATGACACGCTTCATGAAAATCTTGGCGGCGGCAGCCCTGGCTGTGGTGCCGCTTGCGGCGAACGCGACGACGGTGACCCCGCTGGACCATGTCCAGACCCACGTGCACAAGGCCATTTCCGGCCCGCGGCCTGAAGTTCAGCGCGTCGCCAATGTCGCGGCAACGGGTCAGACGATTGTGCAGAGCGGTACGCCGAACCAGGCCTATCCCGACACCCTCGGCGGCTGATGGCTTTCGTTATCACCCCGCACTCCATCCCAAACATAGAAAGGCCTTCTTCCATGTTGTTCTCTCGCAAAGTTCTTCCCGCGCTCATTTTGGCCATGGCCCTCGCGCCGCTGGCCGCTCAGGCCCATGCGGCTGATGCCGCGGCGCAGACCGTTCGCGTTTCACCGATCATGCCGGGCTCGGCGACGATCGATCATCCCACCACGGTCTACAGCGGCGTTGGCGTGAATTCCTTCCCCGACTCCTTCGGGGGCTAACCGATCCCACGGCCATCGTCGGAACGCGTTTGTTCCACTCTTTGTTCCAGACTTGGAGCCGTATATTGATTGGCTCACGGAAACGGCTCCGTGTCTTTCTTCAAGTGCAAGACTCACCGAATGAGCCCAGTTCAGTTTATTTGTGCGTCTGGGAGAGTTGCGCCAGATAGGCGATCACGTCGGCGCGCTGGGTGGGATCCGAGAGACCGGCATAGGGCATTTTGGTGCCGGGCACGTCCGTCTGGGGCGAGGTCAGGAATTTATTGAGCGCTGCCGGCGTCCAGGTCAGATGCGCTTTCATGAGCGCGGGCGAATAAGCATAACCCTTCACGCTGGGCGCCGGCTTGCCATAGACATCGGCAAGGCTTGGCCCGAACAATGTCACGCCAGGGCTGGTGGAGTGGCACGAGGCGCACTGGCTCTGAAAAACCTGTTGGCCTTTGGTGGCGTTTCCGGCCGCCCAGGCCTGGCTACCGGCGAGCAGGGAGCCTCCCAGAAACAGCCAGCCGATGGCCAGCCCCGCTTGATTGGTCATGCTGATTCTCCTTCCCGTATCTCAGGGCTTTCCCTTGGTTTTTACCAGGTAGTCGACGATGGCCGGGATGTCGGCCGCGTTGATGGGCGCGTGATAGAATTTGATCATTTTCATCACTTCGCCCTGCCACGCGGCGCGCGTCAGGTCCGGCTGATTGAGTACCATGCCCGCTGAATGGCAGGTGAGGCAGTTGGCGTTGACGACTTGCGCGGCGGCGCCGCCCGGGAACAGATTAGCACCCGCGGGATAGACCACGCTCTGAGACGTCAGGGTCACGCCGGCGGCCGTCACGCTCGTCGGGTCTGCGGCGCGCGCGGCGATGCCGCCGGCAATCAGGGCCAGGGCTGATGCCATCAGGGCGCCGGAAAATAGCCGTTTGTTCAAGCTGGTCATGTGCAAACCTCTTGAAACAAGCAGGGTCCCAGATGTGACCCACCATCAGGCGATGTTCAGTGTGGTCGTCTCGATCGAATTGCGCATATAACCGCCCGGATTCCAGATGGGCGTCCAGGACTGCATCTCGCCCTTTGTGTTCGTGCAGCGGGCGCTGAGCGTGAGCACGCCGGAGGATGGCGCGGTGACCTGACCTTGCCAGCGGCGGAAACTGTATTTGCCCGGATCGGGGCCCAGCTGGGTTGCCTGCCAGCTGGTGCCGCCATTGGTCGACAGGCTGACGCCGGCGACCCCGCAATCGCCACCGAACGCAATGCCCTGAACCGACACCGGCGCGCCGGCTTTCACCGTGTCCCCGGTTTGGAAGTTGGTGATGAAGGAACGCGGATTCATGCGGCTGATCGGCACGGTCTTATAGCCGGTTTCGGTCGGGGAAACATCGGCGCTGGGGGTGTCAGGGATGCGATAGGCGACTTTCATCCAGAAATTCTCGTCAGGCTGATCCAGGACTTCAATGTGAGACAGCATTTTCGTCCAGTAGGTGGAGTACCAGCCAGGAACAATCAGGCGGATCGGAAAACCGTTCAGCAGCGGCATTTGCTTGCCGTTCATTAAATACGCGACCATCACCTCGCCGTCGCGGGCATGGTCGATGGTGAGCGATTTCCTGAAGTAGGGCATGGTAGGAATTGCCGGCGCCTCAAGGCCGCTGAAACGCACCTGAATGGCGCCCGGCTTCACGCCGGCGCGGTCGAGCAGGTCGCGCAGGCGAAAGCCCGTCCAGCGGGCATTCCCCATCGCACCATTATCCCATTGCCCGCCCGCCACGCGGGGCTCGAACAGGCCGCGCGAATTCCCTGAGCACTGGTTGACGGCGATCATTTCGACGCGCGGCAGCGCCAGCAGCTCCGCCAGAGAGAGCGATAAAGGCCGTGTCACATGGCCGTCCACGACGAGACGGAACGTTCTCACATCCACCTGTGATGGAATCATCGACAAATGCCAGCGCACATAGAACTGGTCATTCGGCGTCAGCACGCCATGGTCGAATACGGCAAACGGGGTTTCCAACAGCGGCGGCCGCGTCCGTTGCAGGATCAGCTCGCCCTTTTCGGGGAATTCGGCGGTGAGCTGCCGCGTATCGGGGCCCCCCGGCAGCGGCAGGCGGATGGTCGTCTCTGCCCGGGCGCCGGGCACCGGGAACGCCGCTAAAGCGCCCAAAGCGGCGGCCTGGCCAAGGAACCGCCTTCTCCCATTCTGATGAGCGAGGGGAAATGCTTTGACCACGGAACAGTCCTCCTTTGGTCGGCGCAAATTTTGGCGATTAAAAGATGATCGGCTTTTGGTAACGCCGATCAATCATATGTGTCCCTGACCATCGGGTGACAAGGCGCCTAGTATCTAAAGAGGCCTGCCGCTGGCCCCGGTGCAAAGGCCAGCCAATGCCTCCTGAATCATCAAAAATTCCGATCGAATCAACGTAAATATCCAGTTAGATCGCAGACGCGCCGCGTCGTAAAGGTCTGTCAAAGACAGCAGACGAGACGCGCATGCCAAAAGACATCATCGAGCCGGCGACCCCGTTCACCCGATCCGAGCCGGCGACGGACAGCCGGTTCGGCCACCGGGACAAGATCGCCTATTCTGAGCCGATCGGCGATCAGGTCGCTTACACCACCTGCTACATGTGCGCCTGCCGTTGCGGCATCAAAGTCCATCTCAAGGATGGCAAGCTCCGCTACATCGAGGGCAACCGCGACCATCCCCTGAATCGTGGCGTGCTTTGCGCCAAGGGCTCCGCGGGGATCATGAACGTGCTGTCGCCGGCGCGGCTGCACAAGCCGCTGAAGCGCGTCGGCCCGCGCGGCGCGGGCGAGTTCGTGGAGATCGAATGGGATGAGGCGCTGGCGATCGTCACCGAACGCCTCGCGCATATCCGCGCCACCGATCCCAACAGCCTCGCCTTCTTTACGGGCCGCGACCAGTCCCAGTCGCTGACCGGCTATTTCGCGCAGATGTTCGGCACACGGAATTTCGCCGCGCATGGCGGGTTCTGCACGGTGAACATGGCCGCCGCCGGCCTCTATACGGTGGGCGGCGCCTTCTGGGAGTTCGGCGAGCCTGATTGGGACCATGCCAAGCTCTTTCTGATGATCGGCATCGCTGAGGACCACGATTCCAACCCGATCAAGCTCGGCCTCGGGAAGCTCAAGGCCCGCGGCGCGAAGGTCATCGCTGTCAACCCGGTGCGCACCGGCTATGCCGCCATCGCCGACGAATTCATCGGCATCACGCCGGGCACTGACGGGCTGTTCATTTTCGCCCTGATCCAATGCCTGCTCGAGAGCGGCAAAGTCGATCCGGAATTTTTGGTCCGCCACACCAACGCGCATTACCTGGTCATCGACGCGCCGGGTGCTGCCGATCACGGCCTGTTCGCGCGCGACGCGGAAGGCCGTCCGCTGGCCTGGGACCGCACGACCAAGGCCCTGGCTCCCGCCGAGGCCGCCGATATCGATCCCGATTTGCTCGGCCGTCATACGCTCGCCGACGGACGGGCCGCGCGGCCAAGCTTTGCCCTGATGGCGGAACGCTATCTTAGCCCTGAATACGCGCCTGAGGCGGTCGCCCCGCGCTGCGGCGTGCCGGCCGAGACGATCCGCCGCATCGCCGCCGAGATTGCCGAAATCGCCTTCAACCAGCCGGTGGTGCTGGAACAGCCCTGGACCGACACGAACGGGCGTCGTCATGAGACGATGCTCGGCCGCCCGGTCGCGATCCACGCGATGCGCGGCATCTCCGCGCATTCCAACGGCTTCCACTCCTGCCGCGCGATCCATATCCTGCAGATGCTGATCGGCGCGGTCGATACGCCCGGCTCCTGGCGCTACAAATCGCCCTATCCCAAGCCGATTCCCGGCGGCCCCGTGCCCGGCGGCAAGGCCCGCAACGCGGATGGTTCGCTGACCGGCCCGCCGCTCGGCTTCCCCAGAGGACCGGAGGATCTGCTGGTCGATAAGGCCGGCGAGCCGCTCCGCATTGACCGCGCCTATTCCTGGGAAGCGCCGCTGGCGTCGCACGGGCTGATGCATCTGGCACTCGGCGAGGCGCATGCGCAGACGCATCAGAAGATCGACACGCTGATGATCTTCATGGCGAATGTCGCCTGGAACACGGCGATGAATCCGGGCGATGCGATGCACATGTTGACCGACCGCAACCCGGACGGCAGCTACCGCATCCCCTTCGTGATCCTCGCGGACGCCTTCTTCTCCGAAAGCGTGCCCTATGCCGATCTCGTGCTGCCGGACACGACCTATCTCGAGCGCTATGACTGCATCTCGCTGCTCGACCGGCCCATTGGCTCGGCGCACGGCCCGGCGGACGCGATCCGCGTGCCGGTGCTCAAGCCCGACCGTGACGTACGCCCCTTCCAGGACGTGCTGATCGACCTTGCCGGCCGTCTCGGCCTGCCGCATTTCGTCGATCAAGCCGGCCGGCCGCTCTACAGCTCCTATGTCGATTACATGGCCCGCCACGAGCGCAAGCCCGGCGTCGGCCCGCTCGCCGGCTTCCGCGGCAAGGACGGCACCGAAATCGGCCGTGGCGCGCCGAACCCGGACCAGGTGAGCCGCTATGTCGAAAACCAGAGTTTCTGGCGGCACCATCTGCCGGCCGAGCAACTGTACTACAAGCATTCCAACCGGGCCTATCTTGAGGGCGCCAAGGCAATGGGGCTGATCGACGACGCCTCGAAGATCACGCTCCAGCTCTACAGCGAGACCATGCAGAAATTCCGCCTCGCCGCGGAAGGCCATGGCGCGGTGCAGCCGCCCGAGCGGCTCCGTGAACGTGTCGCGCGCTACATGGACCCGCTGCCGATCTGGTACACGCCGATCGAGGAAAGCTTGGTCGATCGCCAGCGCTTCCCGCTGCATGCGATCACCCAGCGGCCGATGGCGATGTACCATTCCTGGGGCTCGCAGAACGCTTGGCTAAGGCAAATCCTCTCCGAGAACCGCCTGTACGTGAACAGCCAGACCGCCGCCGCCTATGGCATCGCGGATGAGGACTGGGTGCGCGTCGAAAGCCGCAACGGCACGCTGAAATGCCGCGTGCGGCTGATGGACAATGTCAACCCGGACACGGTCTGGACATGGAATGCGATCGGCAAGCGTTCCGGCGCCTGGGCGCTCGACAAGGACGCGCCCGAATCCCGCACGGGCTTCCTGCTCAATCACGTGATCTCGGAATATCTGCCGGCGGACGGCGAGGGCCGGCGCCTCGCGAACAGCGATCCGGTGACCGGCCAAGCCGCCTGGTTCGACCTCACCGTGAGCATCACGCGCTGCGAACCTGACACGGCCGAGGAGACCGCGCCACATCCCGCCGCGATCAAACCTCCCTTCGCGGCCAACCCCCCGGACATCCTGCGCTTTGGCGCCAAGACTGGAAAGACGTCGTCATGACCTGCATCCCCGAACCCGTGCCGGGCGCCAAGAAGCTCGGCCTTGTCATAGATCTCGATACCTGTGTGGGCTGCCATGCCTGCGCGGTGAACTGCAAGGAGTGGAACACCGGCGGCCATTCCGCGCCGCTGCCGGACCATGACCCATACGGCAAGGAGCCGGACGGCGTCTGGTTCAACCGCATCCACTCCTACGAGGCGGGCTGCGGGAGCACGAGCAAGACCGTGAACTTTCCGCGCTCCTGCCTGCATTGCGAGCAGCCGCAATGCGTCACCGTCTGCCCCACCGGCGCCTCCTACAAGCGCGCCGAGGACGGGATCGTGCTGGTCAACGCCGATATCTGCATCGGCTGCAAGCTCTGCTCCTGGGCCTGCCCCTATGGCGCGCGCGAGTTCGACGAGGACCAGGGCGTGATGAAAAAATGCACGCTCTGCATCGACCGTATCTATAACGAGGCGCTGCCCGAGGCCGAGCGCGAGCCCGCCTGTGTGGCGACCTGCCCGTCGCGGGCCCGGCATTTCGGCGATTTCAACGATCCTGACAGCAATGTCTCCAAGCTGGTCGCGGAGCGCGGCGGCGTCGCGCTGATGCCCGAACTCGGCTACGCGCCGACCAACCGCTATCTGCCGCCGCGCAAGGCGACGATCCCCACCAAACCGCTCGAACGGCAGGGTGCCGGCGGCGGCAATGCCCTGCTCCGCATGCTCGACAAGGTGCTCTCAAGATGACCCCGGCAAGTTCCGTTCTCCTCCTCACCACCCTGACCGGCTTCGGCTACGGTCTGATCGCCTGGCTCGGTGCGCTGGCCGGTCTCGGCTTCCTGCCGCACGCACCGCTCTTCGTGCCGGTCGCCGTCGTCGTCGGGCTCGGCTTCGCCAATGCCGGCCTCGCGGCCTCCACGCTGCATCTCGGCCATCCGGAACGTGCCTGGCGCGCCTTCAGCCAGTGGCGTTCCTCCTGGCTCTCGCGTGAAGGCGTCGCCGCGCTCGCAACGTTCCCGCCGGCTGTCATCTTCGCGGGCCTCTGGTGGCTGTACGGCGCCGATGCGGTGTCGACGCGCATTGTCGGCGTGCTCGCGGCCGTGCTCGGGCTCGTCACCGTGTTCTGCACCTCGATGATCTATGCGAGCCTGAAGCCGATCCGCCAGTGGCACAACCCGCATACGGCGCCCGACTATCTGATCTACGCGCTGTTCTCCGGCGCCGTGCTGCTCGCGGCCCTGTGGTCGATCTGGTTCGGCGCGGCTGAAGCCCTCGCGGTGGCGGCGGTGATCGCGGCGGTTGCGGCCTTCGGGGCGAAATTCGCCTACTGGCGCTTCATTGACGTGCAAAAGCCGCTGGTCTCGCTGGCCTCCGCGACCGGGCTTACTGCCTTCGGCACGGTGCGCCCGCTCGACCAGCCGCATTTCACCGAGAACTATGTGTTGCGTGAGATGGGCTACCAGATCGCGCGCAAGCATGCGACCAAGCTGCGCCGCATCGCCGCACTCCTGGCCTTTGTGCTGCCGGCGCTGCTCGCCCTCCTTGCCGCCTGCGGCATCGTGCCCGCCGTCACCGCGACCGCCGCCACGCTGTTCGCCCTGGTTGGGCTGTTCGTCGAGCGCTGGCTGTTCTTCGCGGAGGCGACCCATGTTTCCACCATCTATTACGGGCGCTGAAGATCATGGGCGCTGAACCTGCAAAAGCCGGGATCGCGGCGCTCGAGACGCGAACCGCGATGTCCACCGGGTCAAGGGAGGCCCGGCGCGATCCCTGGCACGGCGATGGCCACGAGCCTGACTATCGCTTCACGCTGGCCAATGAGCGGACCTTTCTCGCCTGGATCCGCACCGCGCTTGCCTTGCTCGCGGGCTCCGTCGCCATCGTCCAGCTCGTGCCCCATTTCGCGATCCCGGATGCGCGCAAGGCCGTGGGCGGCGTGCTCGCCGTGATCAGCATCGCCGTCGTGGCGCATAGCGCTCTGCGCTGGCATAATGTGCAGCAGGCGATGCGCCATGATGCGCCGCTGCCTTCCTCCCTGACGGTCTGGCTGCTCACCGCCGGCGTGGCCCTGGTCGGCACGTTCGTGCTGCTGCTGGTCATCGCCTTCGGCGTCGGCGCCGGTTGAGCATGACGGACAAAGAAAGCGGCCGCTTTTTGAAAAAAGCGGCGCAAAAACTTTTGGCGATGCTGGGCCATGGCCGTTGTCGGCGCCAACGCCCACGGCCCAGCATCAGCAAAGTTTCTTCGCTTGCGCCGGGGCAGTCGCACCATGGTTGAGCGCCTCATCCCCGGCGTGCCGGGGCTGCAGCCGGAGCGCACCGATCTCTCCTGGGTGCGCACCACGGCCTCCGCCCTGCTCAATGGCGGGCTGCTCCTGCTCCGCCATTCTCTCGCGGGGCCCAGCCTGCTCCAGCTCACCGGGGGCTGTCTCGCGCTGATCCTCGCTTTTTTCACCTTCGGGGTTTCGCACCACCGCCGCCTCACCCTCGGCCGTCGTCCGCTGCCCGTGCCGCTCGCGGCGCGGGCGGCGATCCTGCTGCTCGCCGGCGGCACCATCGCCCTCGGCCTCGTCACGCTCGCGACGATCCTCGCCGTCTGACAGGGGAGCGGCCCGCCGGTTTTTATAGCTTCAGCCGTACCCCGGCGAAGACGCCAATGGGGGCGGCGATGCTATAACTGCGAGGATTATCGTAATTCGGGAATTGCGCCACAAAGACGCTTCCCAGCGGCGAGAATGTCCCATAATTATAATAGGTTGTGTCGGTGACGTTATCGATCTCGCCAAAGAATTCAAGCTTGGGTGTGATTTGGTAATTGGTGGTCAGGTTCAGCACGAAGTAGCCTGGCAAAGGCTTCTCTTGATTCGACGCATCGCCAAACAAAAAGCTTGAGGTCTGCGCGTAGGCGTTGAACCCGACGGTCCATTTCGGCGTGACCTTGTAGCTGGCGCCAAATTTGACCAGATTTTGCGGGATGCCCGGCAGATGGTCGCCCGGCATGACGGTAATGTTGCCGTTTTCGTCCGCGGCAGGGCTATTGGACTGCTCGATAAACGAGCTTTGAAAGGTCGCCTCAATCAAAGAGTACGTCACGAAGGCATTCCAGTTCGCGGCATCAAGGCGGGCTCCAAAATCGGCGCCTTGCCGGAGCACATTCCCGACATTGGTGAAAAATCCCATGCCGATCGGATTAAAGGGGGATTGCAAGAATTCGATGTCGTCATTCGCGACAGCGTGATAGTAGTCGACATTGTAGCTGAGAACCGACTTTGCCGGCCCCAAGGTCGCGCCGCGGATGCCCGCTTGAAAGGTCCGCACCACGATCTGCTTGAGGTTAGGATCGCCAGACATGAAGTTTGCCAAGCTGCAGGAATCCTCAGGACTAGCGCAGGAAAGTTCCGCCGGTGTCGGTGCGGCATTCGCCTCCGAGTAACTGCCGAACAGCGTCATGGCGGGCAACAGCTTGTAGGTCGCGCCGATTGTCGGGTTTGCGTGCATGTAATAATGCCGGCCCGTCAAGCCGCCAGCGGGCGCGTTAGGATCCGGCGGGTTCTGGTTATGCAGGGCGATGTTGGCGATGTTGAACCGGCCCCCCATGGTCACCGCCAATTTATTCGTCACGTCGAGCGTGTCGGTCAGATAGGCGCCGTAATAGGCGTTGCGGATGACCACATCGGCCGGCACGGTGCCGGGCTCATCCACGAGAAAGCCGGGGTTGGGAATACCCGCCGGCGTGTAATAGACACGAGTAAGGTCGGTAAGCCCCCCATCAAAAGCAGCAGCGCCATATTTGGTGAAACCGCCATCATAGCTCAGCCCGGCGACGAGATTGTTGTGGAGGCCATGAACGGGCGTGGTGTTGGTCAGCTGGACCGAACCGCCATAGCCGTTGGTATTGGTCGTGCTCTCGTTCAGTTGGCCATAGCCGAAAAAGCCAAAGGCGTTGGGAGTCGGCAGAAAGTTAGGAATGGGCGCCCCGCCCGTGGTTGTACTCACTGGATTGCCGGGCCCGCCTTGGCACAGAAACGCCTCATCCGGGCCGGGGCCGCACGGCAAATCATGCGGGCCGTTGCCGTTGGTCAGGCGCTCCAGCAGATACTCGTAATAAGCAACGACCTGCAGTGAGGTGTCCGCCGTCAACTGATCGTTAAAGGAGGTGCCGAGCTTCAGATATTTGTCGGCGATCTGGTTGGGGCCGGTAAATTGCGTTGCAGGGTCCGCGTTCAGGATCTGTACCGGGACCGTGCCGGGACCATTAAGCACCGAATCGGCCATGGTGAGATTGATGTGCAGTGACGCACGTTGGCCACGCCAACCAAGATCACCATAAAAATTCTGGATGTCGGAGGACTGGAAATCACGCCACCCACCTTCGTGGATCTCGCCAAGATCGACATAGGTGGCGACGTTACCGGCCTGTTTACCGTATTCGAGATTGCCCCTGATCGTATCGAAGGAGCCGCCGGAGAGCTCCAACTGCCCGCCGTGGTAAGTAAAGCCGTTCTTCATCTGGACATTGATGGCGCCGCCCAACGCATTCAACCCGAAAACTGGATTGCCGTCCTCCAGCGTCATGGATGAAATCGCTTCGTCCGGCAGAAGGCTCCAGATGGCGATATCGCCAAATGGCTGATTGAAGCGGACCCCGTTGACATAGACGCTTAACCCCTGCGGCGTCCCCTGAATCGGTGAAACCTGGAAACCATGGTAGATGATCGTCGGCTGGTACGGATTCGCCTGGCTGTTGATGAGATTTACCCCGGCCGCCTTTTCATTCAGGGTTTCCGTGAGAGAGGCCGATCCATTCACGCGCAGATCCTTCGCCGTGAAAACCTGCACCGGATGCGGCCATGTCGAGATGTTAACTCCCGAACTCTGTATCGGTGAGGTTGAGATCGTCACCTCGGGGGTCGTGTAGCTACGACTGGGGGCCACCGTGGCCGGCGCCGGCTCGGACGTACCGGTTGTTGTGCCCGCCGGCTGGGCTGGCTGGGGGCCAACCGTTGTTTGTCCCCACGCGGCGGGAAGCGCTATGGCGCTCGACGTCACGGTCACGGCCAAAATCAGGAGCCCGCGCCCATGCCGGACTGTATGTTCCAATGTCATTGATAGACTGCCTCCCGACGCGAACATTCTTTGGTCCACTATGTAAGGAGTGGCATCAGTTGGTAAGCCTTACGCATCGGTAGCTTTTCCCGAAAATACAACACGCCGCCGCTGTCCTCGAGGCCGCTTGGCTGTCATTCCACCGTTCAGGCGTCGAGTAAAAGCCGACGGATCGGTGCGCCGTCCAAAAACGCCAGCACGTTTTCGATGCCCTGGCGATAGAACGACCGGAAGGCCTCGATCGCGCCATAGCCCAAATGCGGTGTGAGCACGGTGTTCGGCACATGCCGCAAGGGGTGGTCGGCCGGCAACGGCTCGCGTTCGAAGACATCAAGTGCCGCGATCAGCCGGCGGTTCCGAAGTTCCGTGATCAAGGCGGTCTCATCCACCAGGGATGCGCGCGAGGTGTTGACCAGGATCGCGCCGGTCTTCATCAGGCCGAGTTCGCGGGCGCCGATCATGCCGCGGGTGGTGGGTGAGAGCACCATATGCAGGCTCACAATGTCGGCCTGCGTGAGCAGTTCGTCACGTGGCACGAAGCGCGTTCCGGCGGCGGTCGCTCGTTCCGCCGTCAGGTTCGGGCTCCAGCCCAGCACGTCCATGTCCAAAGCAGCCGCGTAGCGGGCCATCCGGCACCCGAGCCGGCCAAGCCCGATCAACCCGATCGTCTTGCCCGCGAGCTGGAAGCCTGTGGGCACCCCGGCCTGAAACCCTCCGGCCCGGATCATGGCATCCGCCGCCGGTATGGCGCGCGCGGCCGCCAGCATCAGCCCCAGCGCCAGTTCGGCGGTCGCCTCGCCATGGCCACCATCCAGGCTGTACGAGATCACAACATCGCGCCTGGCCAGCGCCGCAAAATTGATCGTGCCCGCCCGCTTGCCGGTCATGGCGAAGAATTTGAGCTTTGGCAGTCGCGCGATCAGCGATTCCGGGAAGGCGGTGCGTTCGCGCATCGGCATCAGAATGTCGAAATCCTGGAGCTGTGCGGCCGCCTCGTCCTCGCTGGCGAAGGGTTGGCGGAAAAACACGACCTCCGCCCGGGCGCGCAAGGCGGACCAGTCAGCCGAGGCTTCGGCAATATTTTGCCAGTCATCGAGAACCGCAACGCGCATGAGCAAACCCTCTGTAACATCAAGAAAGTGGCCGCTTTTTGAAAAAAGCGGCGCAAAAACTTTTTCTATGCTGGGCTGAGTCTGTGGCGCCGACAACGCCCACGGCCCAAAGTAAACAAAGTCTTTTTGCTTCTTTTTGTTCACAAAAAGAAGCCTTCCCCTTGCCTTGGTCGATTTGACCTATGGTCATCGCGTGGGGCGCTTATGCCGGACGGGCAGGGGAGAGGCGCGCCTCACGACGATTTTTGGTCCGGCGCATGGGTTGCCGGGCGCTCGCGGAAAGGCGATGAAGAGCCCGTCAACCGACCCAAGCTGAGTTCTATTGCGTGAAGCCCGCCTTATTCGCCTATCATCGGCCGCAGACGGTCGCCGACGCGCTCGCTCTGCTGGCGGAGCTCGACGGCGCGAAATTGCTGGCGGGCGGGCAGAGCCTGGGGCCGATGCTCAATTTGCGTCTGGCGCGGCCGGCGCATGTGATAGATCTTAACGATTTATTGGAGCTGGACTTCGTGCGGCGGCCGCCGGGCCTGGTCGAGATCGGCAGCCTGACGCGGCATCACCGCCTGGCGACGGATGCGGAGGTGGCGGCCGCCTGTCCGATTCTTGCCACGGCGGCCGCCAGCATCGGCCATTACGCGATCCGTCAGCGCGGCACGCTCGGCGGCAGCCTCTGCCATGCCGATCCGGCGGCGCAGCTGCCGCTGATCGCGACGCTCCTGAATGCGGAGATCGTAGTGGCTGGCCGCGCCGGCACGCGCACGGTCCCGGTGCGGGCTTTTTTTGTCTCCAGCCTGGTCACGGCGGTCCAACCGGACGAGATGGTCGTCGCGGTCCGCTTTCCCGCTTTCCGTCCCGCCCAGGGCTGGGGGCTGGAGATTTTCAGCCTGCGTCATGGCGATTTCGCCATCGTCTCCGTCGCCGCGACCGTGACCTGTGACCCTGCTGGAAAGGTCGCCGCGCTGGACGTGGCGCTGGGGGGCGTCGGCGTGGCGCCGCTGTCGCTGCATGAGCGGCTGGTCCCGTTTTGTGGCCGCGAGCCGGATGCGGCGTGGGGTGCCGAGCTGGGTTGTCTCGCCGCGTCGGCCGTCGCGCCGGAGGATGATGCGCGCATCCCGGCCGCCTATCGCCGCGAACTGGCCATGACCCTGACGCAGCGCGCTCTTGCGGCGGCCGTCGAGCGGGGGAAGGACCAGAAACATGGCTGAACGGATGCTGATCACCCTATCCGTGAATGGCGTGGCGCACGAGGTGGCGGTGCCGCCGCGCCGCCTGCTATCCGATGTGCTGCGCGAGGATCTCGGCCTCACCGGCACGCATGTTGGCTGCGAGCATGGCGTTTGCGGCGCCTGCACCGTGCTGATCGACGACCGGCCGGCGCGGGCCTGCCTGACTTTCGCGGTGCAGATGGAAGGGCATGAGGTCACCACCATCGAGGCGGTGGCGCGCGACGGCGCCTTGAGCCCGCTGCAGCAGGCGCTGCATGAGGAACACGGCCTGCAATGCGGTTTCTGCACGCCGGGCATCGTCATGACGTTCGAAGCCTTCCTGCGGGACAATCCGGACCCGAGTGAGGCGGAAATCCGCGACGTGCTCTCCGGCAATATCTGCCGTTGCACCGGGTACCAGAACATCGTCGCCGCCGTGCGCAAGGCCGCCGCCGTGATGCGCGGGGAGGCGCTATAATGGCGGAGACGCCCTTCACGCAGATCGGCCGGGCTCTGCCGCGCCGGGAGGACCGGAGATTCTTGACCGGCGCCGGCCGTTACGTCGACGACATCGCGCTCCCGCAGGCCTTGCACGCCACCTTCCTACGCTCGCCGCATGCCCACGCGCGCATTCTCAACATCGACAGTTCGGCCGCCGCCGCCATGAAGGGGGTCGCCGCGATCGTCACCGGGCAGGACATCGCGCAATGGGCGAACGTGCTGCAGATGGCCCCGCCGATCGAAGGGCTGCGCCCGACGGCGATGGAACCCTTCCCGACGGGCAAGGTGCGGTTCCAGGGCGACCTGGTCGCCTGTGTCCTCGCCACGGACCGTTACCTGGCCGAGGATGCCGCCGAGGCGATCGAGGTCGAGTACGAGGTGCTGGCCGCCGTGGCGGATATGGACGCGGCCCTCGCGCAGGACGCGCCGCGGGTGGACGAGAGCCTGCCCAGCAACCTCCTCTCCGAACAGCATTTTGCCAGCGGCGATGTCGCGGCGCGCTTCAAGTCCGCGCATGCCGTCGTTACCGCCTGCTTCTCGCAGCACCGTCAGACGCAGTTGCCGCTGGAGACGCGCGGCTGCGCGGCGGTGTGGGATGAGGGGCGCCAGCATCTGACATTCCACACCGGCAACCAGGTGCCGCACCCGCTGCGCACGGCGCTGGCGCGGCGGCTTGGTTTGTCAGAATCGCAGATCACCGTGGTCTGCCCGGATGTCGGCGGCGGGTTCGGCCAAAAAATTGCCCTGTACCGTGAGGAGCTGGCGATCGCGGCTTTGGCCCGCCAGCTCAACCGCCCGGTGCGCTGGCGCGAGGACCGGCTGGAAAATCTGCAGGCGGCCTGCCATGCCCGCGAGCAGCGCTGTGAGACCCGCGCCGCCGTGGCGGCTGATGGCCGAATCCTCGCCCTCGAACTCTCGATGACCGAGGATTTCGGCGCCTACTGCTTCTTCCCCGGCAATTACATCGCCCGGGTGGTCGCGCTGATTCTCACCGGCCCATACCGCATTGCCGACTACACTTATCGGGTGCGCGTGGCGCTGACGAATAAATGCGGCGCCGGACCCATGCGCGCGCCGATGGCGATGGCCAGCTGGGTCATGGACGGCACGTTGGACGAAATCGCCCGGCAGCTCGGCCTCGACCCGCTTTCCGTGCGCCGCGTGAATATGCTCACGCCCGCCGAGCTGCCTTACACCATGCCGACCGGCGAGCTGCTTGAGGATGTGACCCCGTCAGAGACGCTGGAGGCGGTGGCCGCGGCGATTGGCTATGACGATTTCCGCCGCCGCCAGGCCGAGGCGCGGAAGCAGAACCGCTTTCTCGGGCTTGGCCTGTGCACCGTGGTCGAGCCGACCACCTATGGTTCGCGTTTCTACAAGGCCGCCGGCATTCTGGGTTCCGGGCATGAAGCCGCCTGGGTGCGGATTGAGCCGACCGGCACAGTGCGCGCCTCGGTCGGGCTGATGGCGACGGGGCAGGGCTATGAGAGTTCGCTGCCGCTCGCCGTGGCGGAGGGGCTTGGCGTCGATGTCTCCAATGTGCGCCTGGAGCTCGGCAATACAGATGTCGCGCCTTACGGCATGGGCAGCCGCGGCGCGCGCGGCGCCACGGCGGGCGGCGGCGCGCTCTATCTCTGCGCGCGCAAGGCGCAGGAGAAGGTGCTGGCCATCGCCGCGCATATGCTGAAGCTGAACAGCGCCGGCGACCTGCGGCTGCGCGAGGGAGATGTGGAACGGCTGATCGGCGGCGCCTGGACCGGCACCGGCATCGCCCTGACCGATATCGCCCGGACCGCCTATCTCGACCCGCTGGCGCTGCCGCCGGGGATGGAGCCGGGGCTCGACGTCTCGCAAGCTTACGACCCGCCGCCGATGACCTACTCCAATTCCAGCCATGCCTGCGAGGTCGAGCTCGACGTGCAGACCGGCCGGGTCAGCATCCTGCGCTACGTGGTTGCCGAGGATTGCGGCACCGTGTTGAACCCCGTGGTGGTGCGCGGCCAGCAGCAGGGTGCGGTGGCCATGGGGCTGAGCGGCGCGCTGTTCGAGCATGTGTTTTACGATGAAACCGGGCAGAATCTGAGCAGCACGCTCGCCGATTATCGGGTGGCCAGCGCCTGCGAGCTGCCGAATTTCGAGATCCTCCCGATGCACACGCCGAATCAACGCACCCCGGCCGGGATCAAAGGCATGGCCGAAGGCGGCGTGATGGGGGCGATCGGCGCGGTGAGCAATGCCGTGAACGATGCGCTGGCGCCGTTCGGCGTCACCGCCACGCATCAGCCTTTGACGCCTCCCACCCTTCGCGGCCTGCTGCGCGGCCGGATCTGACACGAGGACATTGAGAACATGACGGATTTTCCCGCAATCAAGACGGTCGGCTTCATCGGGCTCGGCATCATGGGCCGGAGCATGGCCGGGCATATTCAGGCCGGCGGCTACCAGCTGCACGTGTACAACCGCAGCCGCGCCAAGGCCGACGATCTGGTGGCCAAGGGCGCCGTCTGGCACGACCGGCCGGGCGAGCTCGCGGCCGTGTGCGACGTGGTGATCACCATTGTCGGCTTCCCGCAGGATGTCGAAACGATCTATCTCGCGCCGGATGGGCTCGTCGCCCAGGCCAAGCCCGGCACGGTGCTGATCGACATGACCACGTCCAGCCCCTCGCTCGCGCAGCGCATCGCCGCCGCCGGTGCCGCGAAGGGTGTTGCCGTGCTCGATGCCCCGGTTTCCGGTGGTGATGTCGGTGCGCGCAACGCCAAGCTCTCCATCATGGTCGGTGGCGATGCGGCGGCGGTTGAGCATGTCCGCCCGGTGCTGACGCGCATGGGCGAGAACGTCGTGCGTCAGGGCGCGGCCGGAGCGGGGCAACACACCAAGATGGCGAACCAGATCACCATCGCCTCGAACATGATGGCGGTGTGCGAGAGCCTGGCCTACGCCAAGCAGGCGGGGCTGGACCCGCGCCAGGTGCTGAAATCGATCGGCGCCGGGGCGGCTGCCAGCTTCGCGCTGAACAATCTCGGGCCGCGCATGCTCGACGGCGATTTCGCGCCCGGCTTTTATGTGCGCCATTTCATCAAGGATATGGGCATCGCTTTGGCCGAGGCGGAGCGCATGAAGCTGGCGCTGCCGGGACTCACGCAGGCCAAGGCGCTGTACGACAAGCTCGCGGCCGCCGGCCATGAGGATGAAGGCACGCAGGCGCTGTTCCGCCTTTACGCCGCATGAATATCGACGGGGAATATCGGATTCCCGCCCCGCCGCAGCGCGTCTGGGACGGGTTGAACGATCCTGC
>DATJHR010000107.1:0-48050 GCA_035493735.1 Acidocella sp. | reverse complement strand
TGCGGATTCCGACGAAGACGCCCACCCATTCCGATTTGATGGCGCCCGGGATTCCGACATGATGTCGCCCATCTGGCATCGCCTCGCTGGCTGAATTTTCTCTGGCATTTGTGGTCTGACGGGGTCAAGCTTTCTCTGTGGTCTTGGTGCGGGTTTTGCGCAGGCTGTCGCCGGTGAGGTTGAGGCGGTGGGCGTTGTGGATGAGGCGGTCGAGGATGGCGTCGGCGTAGGTCGGATCGTTGATCACGGCGTGCCAAGCTTCCACAGGCAACTGGCTGGTGACGATGGTGGAGCGCCTGCCATAGCGCTCCTCGAGGATTTCCAGCAGGTCATGCCGGGCCTGGGCGTCGAGCGGCTCAAGGCCCCAATCATCCAGAATCAAGAGATCGACCTTTCCGAGGCCGCGGCTGATGCGGGCGTATCTTCCATCGCCGCGCGCCAGCGCCAGTTCGCCGAACAATTTCGGCACCCGCTGGTAGAGGACAGAGCGATTGTCGCGGCAGGCTTTATGGCCAAGGGCGCAGGCCAGCCAGCTCTTTCCCACCCCCGTTGGCCCGCTGATCGCCAAATTGTCGTGCGCATCGATCCAATGGCCGGCGACGAGCTTCTGGAACAGCGGCCGGTCGAGCCCGCGTGCGGCGCGGTAATCGACATCCTCCACCAGCGCGTTCTGGCGGAGCTTGGCATGGCGCAGCCGGGCGCCAAGTTTTTTGTCATGCCGGTAAGCCAGCTCCCGGCCGAGCAGCAACGCCAGCCACTCCGGATGGGTGAGTGCGGCGGCCTCGGCGGAGGCTTCGGTTTCCCCGAACGCCTTGGCCATGCCGAACAGCCCCAGCTGGTTGAGCTGCTCAAAGGTGGGATGGGTAAGCATCAGACGTCTCCTCAATGATAATAACGCGCGCCACGGATGTTGCGGTGTTCGAGCGCCGGGCTGTCGGCGGCGCGCTGGGGAGCAGCCTGGCGGTCGAGATTGTTGTCCAGAATGGATTTGACGGAACCGTAGGTGCGGGCGCCGATCTCCAGGGCCCGGGCGCAGGCGGCTTCCACCCGTTCCTGGCCGAAAGCTTTGACCAGCCGGACGATGCCCAGGCAGGCCCTGAAGCCCTGCTCGGGATGGGAGCGTTCTTCCAGGATGAGCGCGCATAAGGCGGCGGCCGCGGGGCCGATCGCGGCGGTGTCGCGCCGGAGGCGTTCGACCGTCCAGCCCGCATAACGCCGGTGGCTGGCGGGCATATGCTCTGGGGTCGTCGTGTGTTTGCCGTTGCCGCTGCCGCGCATATGCGCCGCGATGCGCTCGCCCTTGGCAAAGATTTCCACGCTGCGCGCGGTCAGGCGCACCTCCACCTGTTCCTTCGCAAAGCGGTACGGCACGCTGTAGTAATGGCGCTCGACGTCGACGTGATAATCGATGCCGACGCGCCGGGTGCGCCATTCCGCGAACACGTATGGCTCCACCGGCAAGGGCTTCAGCTGCGGGCGGTCGAGCGCCTCCAGGAGCTGGCGACGGCTGACGCCCAGCCGGCGGATCGGCCGCTCATCATTGACCTTCACCAGCAGATCCCGGATCGCGGCGTTCAACTCGGCCAGGCTGTAGAAACACTGATGGCGCAAGCGGCCGAGCAGCCAGCGTTCCATGATCAGCACGGCAGCTTCAACCTTGCCCTTGTCCCGCGGCTTGCGCGGCCGCGCCGGCAGAACGGCGGTATCGTAATGCGCCGCCATCTCGGTGTAGGTGCGGTTCACGGTGGGCTCGTACAGGCACGCCTTGATCACCGCTGTCTTGGTGTTGTCCGGCACCAACAGATGGGGCACGCCGCCAATCGCCGCGAACGCGCCGGTATGCGCGCCGATCCAATCGCCCAACCCCTGAGTCCAGGTCGCCTCGGCATAGGTAAAGCTGGAAGCGCCCAGCACCGCGACAAAGATCCAGGCCGGCCGGGTCTCGCCGGTCAGCCGGTTGACCACCACCGGCACCGTGTCGCCGGCATAATCGACGAACAGTTTTTCGCCGCTGGCATGGCTTTGCCGCATGGTGACAGAGAGCTTGCCGGCCCAGCCGCGGTACAGCTCGCAGAATCTCGAATACCGGTAGCCCTCCGGCTCCTGGGCGATATATTCATCCCAGAGGATCGACAGCGTGACGTGCTTGCGCTTGAGCTCCCGGTGCACCCAGGACCAATCCGGCTCGGCAAGCCGGCGATGCCCCCGTTTGGTGCCATTGTTCGCGTAAAGCTGGGCCTCCAGAACCGCGTCCGTGACCTCCGCCCCTAACGGCCAGGTCAGACCGGCGGCAGCAAACCGGCGCAACGTCTCGCGCACCGTCGAGGGGACCACCCCCATCCGCCGGGCAATCTCACGCCGCGAAACCCCGGCATCTGTCAGGCGCAAAATCTCGCGCACATCGCGCATGCAAACTCTCCCCGCTGGCATCAATCCCCCCTCAGCAACGGCCAAGAGGTGACCATAACGCAGCCAGCAGAGATGCTCTCAGTCCTGCCTATCCGGGTGACATCATCTCGGAATGATGGCGACTTGCCCCGGAATCACCAAACAGGGCAGTTTTCAAAGCGGACCTCCTCGGGGACGCGGGCAAAAAAGTTATTCCCCCTCATACAAGAGTCAGATCCGCAACCCCTATTTATACTGTGATATGTGTTCTGTTTATCGGATTTATCCGTAGTGGAAATTCAGCACGGTATTTTCCAAGCCGTGACGCTGTCGCCGGGAGGTATCGCCGCTAAGCCAAAATCACCGTTCTATGACGGTTCTTTATACAAAAACTACTAAATCGCGCCAACTGTTCGCTCGTTGTTTTTGCGCACACTCGCGACGGTCTTTTGAAACGCATTTAGTAGTTTTTTTATAAGAAACCGCACGAATCTGTTTGGTTTTAGTCAGTTAATAGGGAGGTCGCACCAGTCATAAAGGTCAGCCAATCCAAGGGAATCCGCCAGAAATGACAGATCATCAGCCAAAACCAGGTGATCCAGTCCAAACCGGCCCGTCCAGCCCATAAGAGAGACCAAAAGGGCACCAGGGCGCCCCAAGGGACAGTCGTGCCTACACAAAATGTGCAGATCAGCCAGGACAGGCGGGACCAGGCAAAGTAGGTGGCCCAAGCCAAAACTGGCCAGACCAAGCAGATTGGCAACCCCACAGAGGCCCCCTGCTGGGGCCAAACGGCCAGACCGAAGCAAGCAGCCAGACCCGAAAAATGGGCCCGCAAAATCAAAGTGAGGCCGCCAAAATAAATTAGCCAAACCGCGAAAATAGCCGGACCGAAATAACGCCGCCTGCGGCGGCGCCAGGCCCCGAAACAGGTCGGTCGAGCCCAACCCCGGCCCGCCGACGGTCGCCCCGGTCAAGCCGGCTGCCAGGTCCTGATGGCCCAACCTCCACCCAAGCCCAAGGCACCTCCTCGGGTGGGCCCACCCCAAGGTGCAGATTTAAGTGGCGCCGCCAGCGGCCGTCCGGCCAGACCAAAGCGGGTCATCCCTGACTTCTGAGCGCACAAAAAATGCCAAGCCAACCACCCGCGGCAGCGCGGCATGACTAAGCCGATTAGCCGGCCAGACCCACTTTAACTGAGCATCCTCTTGAACAGCTGGACGCTTGGCCATAGTGGCTGGCACACAAAAGGAGGCCGCCCCGGGCGCCCCGCCAGACCGACTCATGGAGCTAAACCAGGACTTCCCGCTGGTGGCCAGCCACTCAAAAGATGTCACTCGGCGCAGGCCGCCGCAGGCGGCTGGGTCACGTCCGTCAATGTGGTGGAAATCTTGACGTAACTGGAGCTGCCATTTGATTAGGCGAAGCCGGCGAGCTTGGGCCATTTGGTCCTGAGCTGGTCGGCGACATGACGCAGCGCCTGGGAGGCGCTGGCGCAATCTGGCTGGATGAACGGCTGGCGCAGCGCCGCCGAGACCATGTTCTGCTGAGCTTTCGGCGCGTAAGCTAGAGCGTTACGGACCCAATGAACCCGGCACCGTTGCCACGAGGCGCCATCACCCGCCGGATCGCCGCCTTGAGCCTTCATGCATATCCGAAATGACCGGCTTCACCCCGCGCAGGCCACGGCGCACCAGGCTCTTGAGAAAGCTCGACCAGAAGGTCTCGGCTTCGGAGGGGCCGATGTGCAGCCCGACGATCTCGCGCCTGCCTTCGGTGTTCACTGCCACGGCGATTATCACCGCGACGGAGACGA
The DNA here is from genome assembly GCA_035493735.1 of Acidocella sp. GTDB lineage: Bacteria > Pseudomonadota > Alphaproteobacteria > Acetobacterales > Acetobacteraceae > Acidocella. The sequence goes on along the minus strand of DATJHR010000107.1, from coordinate 43,846 downwards.
TCCGCCCCCCTTCGCGCTGCTTCAGAGAGGTGGCATCCAGCCACAGATAGGGCCAGTCGCCGGCCAGACGGCGGTCGAGGAAGGCGTTCACCCGTTCGTCAATGTCCTTGCACAGCTTCGAAACCGAGCTTTTGCTAATCCCCGTGAGCCCCATGGCCTGCACCAGATCGTCGTCCGGACGGGTAGACACGCAGGTGATCCGGGCTTCCTGGATTACCGCCACCAGCGCCTTCTCCGCGGTCCGACGCGGCTGAAGGAAGGGCGGAAAATATGAGCCCTGCCGCAGCTTCGGCACCCGCAGCTGTAACGAACCCAGCCGGGTCTCAAGGCGGCGGTCGCGATAGCCATTCCGGTACGTTGCCCGCTCACGCTGGTATCCGCCATGAGTCGAAGGTCTAAACATTGTGTGCAAGCTGCCCGGCGGGGGGCAGCGCGGGCAAGGCGGCATTGTTCATCGACCAGCCCGCGCTAGGTCTGCATGATCTCATCGAACGACCGCCCGCCCCAGGTTATCGCAAATAAGCCTCAGTCGCATAACGGCGCATCATGCGCTGGCTGTTGAAGTAGTAGGCAATGTTGGCAATCGCCTGCTTCATCATCGCGCGCCACCGCTCGGGCGATGCGGAGAACAGCGCCAAGACGTCATGGTCGAGCCGATCATAAAGAGCGGCGGCATGGCCTTCGGCCCCGTCACCGTCATGACCGATCGACCAGCCCGTCACGCCCTCGATGCAGGCTTCGATCCACCAGCCATCGAGAACGCTGAGGTTGAGCACGCCGTTGAGGGCCGCCTTCATGCCGCTCGTGCCTGATGCTTCCAGCGGCGGCAAGGGTGTATTCAGCCAAACATCGGCGCCGGCAACCAGGGTCTTGGCGAGCTGCATGTCATAATCTGGCAGGAACAGGCAGGTAACTTTGCCGCGAAGCCGGTGGGTTAGCTCGTGGATTTGCCTGATGGCGTCCTTGCCGTCGCCATCCCGCGGATGGGCTTTGCCCGCCAGTACGACCTGGAAGGGATGCCGCGACGCCACGTTCGCGAGCCGGTCGAGGTCATGGAAGAGGAGGAGCGGGCGTTTGTAGCCCGTCATCCGGCGCGCAAATCCGAGGATTGGGGTGTCCGGATCAAGGGCGACGCCGGTAATTTCCTGGGCCTTCCGGATAAGATCGCCTTTGGCCGCTTGGTGGCAGCGCCAAACTTCCTCGTCTGGAAGCTGGAGGGCGCGAACGAGAATCTCGGGCTCATGCTGCCACTGAGGGAACTGCGCGGTGTAGAGCTGAGCGAAGGCGGGATGCGTCCAGGTCCCGGCATGGACGCCGTTCGTGATCGCGTGGACCCGGTATCCCGGGAACATGTGCTGGGTCGTCTCGGCGTGGCGGCGCGCGACACCATTGACATAACCGGCGAGGTTAAGACCCAAGCGCGTCATATTGAGCCGATCCTCTCCCGCAAGATGCTTCAACGCATCGAGATCAACGAAACCCGTGAGAAACCGCTCGAAAAGGTCATAAGAAAACCGGTCGTGGCCGGCGTCGACCGGTGTATGGGTGGTGAAGACACAGCAGGCGCGAACCTCTGTGATATCATACGGTAGCTCTCCCGGAATTAATTCCTCCGGCGGAACGCGCCAGCGGTTGAGCAGCTCGAGGGTGAGGAGCGCCGCATGCCCCTCATTCAGATGGTAGGTATGCAGATCGAAACCAAGGGCGCGTAGGGTACGCATGCCGCCGATCCCGAGGACGATCTCCTGCTTGAGGCGATAGCCGTTGTCGCCGCCATAAAGGTAATGCGTGAGGGGGCGATCGTCGGGATTGTTTTGATCTAGATCGGTGTCAAGGAACAGGATCGGGATCTGATGCCCGTGCGAGGAAGTATGAACATACAGCCACGGGCGAATCCAGACCGGCTTGTTCTCGATCTCGACGGCCACCATCGCGTTGAGCGGTGTGCACCAACGCTCCGGCTCCCACCAATCCGGCTGCTCGGTCTGTCGACCGTCATTGGAGATGACCTGCCGGAAATAGCCCGCGCGGCTCAGCAGCGTGACGAAGACAACGGGAAGCTCCAGATCCGCGCAAGAGCGCGCAGTGTCCCCAGCGAGGATGCCGAGTCCGCCCGCATAGCTGTGCAGTTCCGACCGAACCGCGATTTCCATCGAAAAATAGGCGATGTGGGTGCGCGCTAGGAAGGGATCGATTGACCACATTTGGAATTCGTCCTCTCAGAGCCATTCAAGTGATCGCGCCCCTCGCGACAACCTAGCCCCGCGCTTCACCTAGGTGAACTGCATCTCTTCACTCTCCCGGCCACTGCGCGAGGAAGTATCCGCTGCCAAGCGCGGAGGGGAAACTTGATTTGAGAGTCCTGGGCGTAGGCGCCGCGGAGCGGAACGCGCACGCCTCTTCCTTAGAGACGTTTGATCAAGCACATTAGACTTCATCGCTTGTTTCGAGCGACCGTTTCCGGAAGTGAGCGACACTTCAAGATACCTCGTAGTCATTGTGATACGAAGTATGGTCTATCGCCCAGTGTCCGACGTTGATGCTGGTCAAGTGACCTCGGATTTTCCCGTTTCCTGCCCTTTGCCGCGGATGTGCTGCACAGGCTGAGACCGCTTTCAACATGGTCAATCCGACCACTGGCAACCGGAGGTTAATCCTCCCGCTTTGGCGATGAACGTGGCGATTTCCTGTGTGCCTTGTCCCGCTTTCACATTGGCGAAAATGAACGGCCGGTCGCCGCGCATGCGTTTCGCGTCCCGGTCCATCACCTCCAGGCTGGCGCCGACCAGCGGGGCGAGGTCGATTTTGTTGATCACCAGAAGGTCGCTCTTGGTGATGCCAGGTCCGCCTTTGCGCGGGATCTTGTCGCCGGCCGAAACGTCGATGACGTAAATGGTGATGTCGGCGAGCTCCGGCGAGAAAGTCGCGGCCAGATTGTCTCCGCCGCTTTCGATCAAGAGCAGTTCGAGCTTGGGAAATTTTTTGCACAATTGGGCGACGCCGGCGAGGTTGATACTGGCATCCTCGCGGATCGCGGTATGCGGACAGCCTCCAGTTTCGATGCCGAGGATCCGCTCCGGCGGCAGAGAACCGGCGCGGGTGAGGAATTCGGCATCCTCCTTTGTGTAGATGTCGTTGGTGATCGCCGCGATTTCGATTTTGTCGCGAAAGATTTTGCAGAGCGCATCCATCAGTGCGGTTTTGCCGGTACCGACCGGGCCGCCGATGCCAATACGCAAAGGTCCATTGTGACTCATGAGCGGAATAACCTCGTATATTGTGTTTCGTGCCGCATGGCGGCGATGTCCGCCAGCCAGCAGGCGCCTCCAAGATCGTCTCGGCCGATCGATTTGCTGGCGCGCGCGACGTCCAGGATGGTTGGTTCCAGCGCGGCCTGCACGCGCAGGCCCGCCATCTGGCCGAGCGGGATGAGACGGATGGCGGCGGAGACCAAATTGGCGCTGGCGGCGTGTAAAAAAGCGAGCGCGGTGTCGTCCTCTGCCACGCCATGGGCGGCTGCGAGTTTTCCCACCGCGACGGCGTAGGGCAGGGGCGTATCGTCCCATTCCACGCCCGGCCAGGCGGCGGCTGCGAGGGCGAAGGCCGCACCTTGCGCGCTGCTTTCCAGCCGCCGTTCCGCGGTGGGGCAAAGGGTCATACCCTGTGCCGACACATCCTCGCCCCGATGCGCCAGGCGGACCAAAATGGCGTCGGACCACAACGCGCCGAGGCGCAGCGTGTCCTCCATCCAGCCGGTCAAGCTCGCCTCGTCGCGCACGAGGCCGGCTTCCACCGCCCATTCCAGCCCGTGGGAATAGGCGAAGCCGCCGGTGGGAAAGGCGGGAGAGAGCCAGGTGAGCAGGCGCAGGAGCGACCGTTCAGCCATGATAGGCCCCTGGTTCGGGATCGAGCGGCGCGGTGATTGGTGCCGCCATGCCGCCCAGGCCGCGAACCATGTCGGCAATCACATGATCATAGAGAATTCGCAGGGCGCCGGGTAGGAACTGCGCTGAGAGATGCCGGTTCCCGAGGTGCCAGGCGAGACGGATCAGCAGATCCGGCGAGGGGGCGGAAATTTCCAGAAGCTGTTCCGCAGCCGCATGAACCGCCACCAGCGAACCATCTTCCAATAATAACGCATCGCCGTCGCGTATATGGATCGCCTCAGGAAGATCCAGGAGAATTTCGGCGCCCTGGTCGGAGCTGAAGCGCAGGCGGCGGCGATAGCGCCGGTCAAAATCCAGCGTCACCGATTGCGTGGCTTCGCCCGACCATTCCCCCGCCCGGAGGATGTTTTGCGCGCGGTGCATCAGAACAGGAAGTAACGCTGCGCCATCGGCAGAATTTCCGCCGGTTCGCAGACCAGAAGCTCGCCATCGGCGCGCACTTCATAAGTTTCCGGATCGACCTCGATATGCGGCGTGGCATCATTATGGATCATGGAGTTTTTTGATATTTGGCTGCGTGTGTTGCTGACGGCGACAAGCGGACGCGAGAGGTTGAGGGATTTGCCGAGATCGGCCTCGAGGGCCGCGCCCGACACAAAGAGCAGGGATGATTCCACCAGCGCCCGCCCGTAGGCGCCGAACATAGGCCGGTAATGCACCGGCTGCGGCGTCGGGATGGAGGCATTGGCGTCGCCCATCGCCGCCATCGCGATCGAGCCTGATTTCAGCACCATGTCCGGCTTCACGCCGAAAAAGCCCGGCGACCATAGCACGAGGTCCGCGAGTTTCCCTTCCGCCACCGAGCCGATATGCGTGGCCATGCCCTGCGCGATCGCCGGGTTGATCGTGTATTTGGCGATGTAGCGTTTCACCCGGTTGTTGTCGGCGCGTCCGTCGCCAGGCAGCGGCCCGCGCTGTACCTTCATTTTGTGCGCGGTCTGCCAGCAGCGGAGGATAACCTCGCCGACGCGGCCCATCGCCTGGCTGTCGGATGAGATCATCGAGAGCGCGCCGAGATCGTGCAGAATATCTTCGGCGGCGATGGTTTCCTTGCGGATGCGGCTCTCGGCGAAAGCGATGTCTTCGGGAATCGACGCATCCAGATGGTGGCAGACCATCAGCATGTCGAGATGCTCGTCAAGCGTGTTCACCGTATAGGGACGCGTGGGGTTAGTGGAGCTGGGTAGCACGTTCGGCAGACCGGCAACGCGGATAATGTCTGGCGCGTGTCCGCCGCCGGCGCCTTCCGTATGGAAGGCGTGAATGGTACGCCCCTTGAACGCAGCGATCGTGTTTTCGACAAAGCCGCTTTCATTCAGCGTGTCGGAATGCAGCATCACCTGCACGTCGAATTCGTCCGCCACGGACAGGCAACAATCGATGGCGGCGGGCGTGGACCCCCAATCCTCATGCAGCTTGAGCGACGACGCCCCGGCGCGGATCATTTCCTCCAACGCGGCCGGTCGGCTGGCATTGCCTTTGCCAGTGAAGGCGAGGTTGACCGGAAAGGCTTCCGCCGCCTGCAGCATGCGGGCGAGGTGGAACGGGCCGGGCGTGCAGGTGGTGGCCGCCGTGCCGGTGGCAGGGCCGGTGCCGCCGCCGACCATCGTGGTGATGCCGGAGGCCAGCGCCTCTTCGACCTGCTGGGGACATATGAAATGGATATGCGCGTCGATGCCGCCAGCGGTGAGAATTTTGCCTTCGCCGGCGATGATCTCGGTGCCCGGGCCAATCACAATGTCCACGCAAGGCTGCGTGTCCGGGTTTCCGGCCTTGCCAATTTTCCAGATTCGACCTGCGGAAATACCGATGTCAGCCTTTGCGATTCCCCAATGGTCGACAATGAGCGCGTTGGTGATCACCGTGTCCATCGCGCCTTCGGCGTTACTACGCTGTGACTGGCCCATGCCGTCACGGATCACCTTGCCGCCGCCGAATTTCACTTCTTCGCCATAGAGCGTGAAATCCTGCTCCACCTCGATGAAAAGTTCGGTATCGGCGAGGCGCACGCGGTCGCCGACGGTGGGGCCGAACATATGCGCATAGGCGTGACGGCTGATGGTCGCCATTATTTTGCCTCTCCCATGGTCAGGCCACGGAAGCCGATGATTCGGCGCAAGCCGCGTAACGGGACCAACGTCACCTCGCGGCTCTGCCCGGGCTCAAAACGGATCGCCGTGCCCGCGGCAATATCCAGGCGCTGGCCGTGCGCCTTGTCGCGGTCGAAAGCAAGCGCGGCATTGGCTTCAGCGAAATGATAATGGCTGCCGACCTGGATCGGCCGGTCGCCCGTATTGGCGACGGTCAGCCGCGTGCGCGGCAGGCCGGCATTCAGCTCGACCTCGCCGTCCTCGACCAGTATCTCTCCCGGGATCATCGGATCGGCTCGTGCACGGTGACGAGCTTCGTGCCGTCAGGAAACGTCGCCTCGACCTGCACGTCATGGATCATCTCCGCCACCCCCTCCATCACCTGGTCGCGGGTGAGCACATGTGCGCCTTCCGCCATCAGTTCCGCCACGCGCTTGCCGTCGCGCGCCCCTTCGACGACGAAATCACTGATTAGCGCGAGCGCCTCCGGGACATTAAGCTTGACGCCACGCTCGAGCCGGCGCCGCGCGACCATCGCGGCCATAGCGATCAGCAATTTTTCCTTTTCGCGCGGCGTCAGATTCATGCTGAGTTCTGCTCCCTTTTTTTCTATAGTTGCCAGACACGCGGTAGTTGGCGGCGCCCCCGGCACGCTTCCAGGGCCGACATTAGGCATTGTCGCAACGAAGCGCCGTCCGGCGCAAGTAGGCGCGCGAAAATCATGTTTTCGAAGGCGGAGGCCCCGGCGACAATCCCGGGCGCCGCGCAAAGCACGGTGCGTAGCCGATCAAGCTTTTGCGGGGCCTCCGGGCCGGCGATGATCAGGCTGGCCACGGCACTCGCGCCATTTGCCACTGCGCCCCGCTGCAACTGCGCGGCAATCGCGCCTTCCAGCCGTGTCATATCTTGAAAGACCAAGCGCCCATCGTGGCGCAGGCGAATCTGGTCGCGCAGGGCCCCGAACTGAACGGCCTCGCCCATTGCCTGCCTGCCAAACAGCAACGTTTCCACGCCGATGAATTCCGCATCGCCATGCAGCTCGATGTCCAAGGCGCGGTTGAGCGCGAAACGGTCGAACAGGATCGTCTCCTGCGGCAGGTAATCCAGCCCGGCGCCGTCATGAACGGTCAGCTTGGTGCGGAGCCGCGCCGCTTGCCCCAGCGCGCGATAAATCCGTTCCGCCGCCTGCGAGGCCAGGGCCACTTGCGTGCCCGGGGCCAGGGTCACCACCGTCTCCAGCTGGTCGCCGCCTGCCACACCGCCGGAAATGTTCAGCGTCACCACCTCGCAGAGCCTGGCATCCTGCGGGCGGAGCAGGCGGGCTTTGAGCGCGCCTTGTTGAAACATCGTGTCAATTTTTGTCACAGCGCCGAGGCGTTTGAAACTGAGGATAAGCTGCCCTTGCGCACGTTGCGCCGGTGCTTGCGCAGTCTTCAGAGGGGCCACAAAGTTCATGTTGTGACCATACAGGAAACCGCGGCGGCGGTAAATTTCGCAACATTTCCAGGTGCCTTCTACGTCAGGAAGGCGTGTGTGCACAAGCCGTAGAAGATCTCCATACGCAAAATGACGCATGGGCACCGGACAAATGCCCATACGCATTACGCGCCGGTTATGGCTTGGTGGGATCCAAGAAGAAATGCCAGCCCAGGCCACGGAAACCCAAACGGCGCGCCAGCGCTTCAAGGAGATTGTGCATGTCGACAACAATGAATGAGCGCGCCGGCGTCGGCGCATCGCGACGAAAGTTCAATAAGCTCGTTTCGAATCCGGTCTTCGAGGATTATTCCCTTCGTTATGCACCCAAGAGTTTCCGCACCTGGTCGCAATATGCGGTGTTCTCGGCGGCGCTCGGCGGCATTGCCTATCTCGCTGACCAGGCGATCGGCGGCTCCCTTGCCGTACAGTTCGGTTTCGTAAATGCGTTCTTCGGTATTCTGGCAGCTGCCACGATCATCTTTTTGACCGGCATTCCCATCGCTTATTACTGCGCGAAATATAACGTCGATGTTGATCTACTGACGCGCGGCGCCGGTTTCGGCTATCTCGGTTCCACCATCACATCCGTCATCTACGCCTCGTTCACCTTCATTTTCTTCGCGCTTGAAGGCTCGATCATGGCGCAGGCGTTCAACCTTTATTTCGGCATTCCCCTGCCGATCGGCTACGCCATCGGTTCGTTGATGATCATTCCTCTGGTCGCGTTCGGGATGACGCTGCTCTCAAAGCTGCAGGCTTGGACGCAACCGATCTGGCTGACCTTGCTCTTCGCGCCGCCGATCGCGGTGCTCGCGGCCGACCCGCACGCGATCTCCGACTGGACCCATTTCGCAGGATCCTCCTCGAGCGGCTCCTCCTTCAACCCACTGCTCTTCGGCTCCGCGGCCGGCATCGCGTTGTCGCTGATCGCGCAGATTGGCGAGCAGGCGGATTATCTGCGCTTCATGCCGGACAAGACCAAGAAGAGCTCGCTCGGCTGGTGGCTGGCCGTGCTCGGCGCCGGTCCGGGCTGGGTGATCCTGGGGGCAACAAAGCAGCTGATGGGCTCGTTCTTCGCCTCACTTGCCTTCACCCACGGCACGCCGTTGGCGAAAGCCAATGAGCCGATCCAGATGTATCACACCGGCTTCACCTACATACTGGGCGGCGGCATGGCCGCAGTCTCGGTTGCGACATTCTTCGTGATCCTCTCGCAGATCAAGATCAACGTCACCAATGCCTATTCAGGCTCTCTCTCCTGGTCCAATTTCTTTTCCCGCCTGTTGCACGCGCATCCGGGCCGCGTCGTCTACATCTTCTTCAATGTCGGCATTTCGCTGACATTGATGGAATTGAACATGTTTTCCGTGCTTGGCCATATTCTCGGCTTCTATTCCAACGTCGCCGTGGCCTGGATCGGCGCCGTCACGGCCGACCTCGTCATCAACAAGCCGCTGCTGAAGCTGAGCCCGTCTTATGTCGAGTTCAAGCGGGCTCATCTCTATAATTTTAATCCGGTCGGCTTCGGCTCGATGGTGGTGGCTTCCATCATCTCCGTGCTCGCTTTCTTCGGCCTGTTCGGTGCCTATGCGGCGGCCTACTCCGCCTTCATCGCGCTTGGTGTCTCCTTCGTGCTCTCGCCGATCGTGGCCATCATCACCCAGGGCAAATATTACATCGCCCGTGATCCGAACCACCACGCCGGCGTTCAGCAGAGCGCCATGAGCTGCGTGTCCTGCGGCTTTGAATATGAGACGCATGACATGGCGGCCTGCCCCTTCCACAAGGGCAGCATTTGCTCGCTCTGCTGTTCGCTCGATTCGGCCTGCCATGATGAGTGCAAAAAGCCGCATGCCGCGCCTGTGCTCAGCTACGGTTCACCGCCCCTCTAAAGACCCTATCGCCGGAGACCTCGGGCCTCCGGCTCTCTTTTTCAAAGTATATTTTTGGGAGTTGATCATGCTGCACGGAGATATTTCCTCCAGTCACGATACGGTCGGCGTCGCCGTCGTGAATTACAAGATGCCGCGTCTGCATAACCGCGCCGAGGTGATCGCCAATGCGCGGAAAATAGCGGATATGGTGAAAGGGATGAAGCAGGGCCTGCCGGGGATGGACCTGGTGATCTTCCCCGAATATTCCACGCACGGCATCATGTATGACCGCGACGAGATGATGGCGACCGCCTCCGTTATTCCCGGAGAAGAAACCGAAATCTTTTCCGCTGCTTGCCGCGAGGCGAGAGTGTGGGGTGTGTTTTCACTGACCGGAGAGCGGCATGAGGAACATCCGCACAAGGTGCCTTACAACACCTTGGTCTTGATTAACGACACGGGCGAGATCGTGCAGAAATACCGCAAAATCCTCCCCTGGGTGCCGATCGAGGGCTGGTATCCGGGCGGCTGCACCTATGTCTCCGAAGGCCCCAAGGGCATGAAGATCAGCCTGATCGTCTGCGATGACGGAAACTACCCGGAAATTTGGCGCGACTGCGCGATGAAGGGGGCGGAGCTGATCGTGCGGTGTCAGGGCTATATGTATCCGGCCAAAGACCAGCAGGTGATCATGGCGAAATCAATGGCATGGGCCAACAATGTTTATGTCGCGGTAGCAAACGCCGCCGGATTCGATGGCGTGTATTCGTACTTCGGCCATTCAGCCATCATAGGCTTCGACGGGCGCACGATGGGCGAATGCGGTGAAGAGGAATACGGCATCCAGTACGCAGCTTTGTCGAAGTCCTTGATCCGTGACGCGCGACGCAACATGCAGTCGCAGAATCATCTCTATAAGCTGCTGCATCGCGGCTATACGGGCATGATCAATTCCCGCGAAAACCTGCCTGGCCTGGCCGTCTGCCCCTTCGATTTCTATAGGGAATGGGTGACCGACCCGGAAGCGACGCGCGCGAAGGTCGAGGCGATCACCCGTGGCAGCGTGGGCACCGCGGAATGCCCGATCGAGGGGCTGCCCCATGACCGCGCTGCGGAATAGGTAAAAAGCAAGAAGCCGCTTTTTGAAAAAAGCGGCGCAAAAACTTTCTTGACTTGGGCCGGCGGCGTTGAAACCAGCACGGCCCAAACTCGCAAAGTTTTTTTGCTACTTTTTGTTCACAAAAAGTAGCCCTTCCTTTCTTCGCCTTCTCTAATGACTGATCATCCACGGCCTGGTACCGGGAAAGCTTTTCGCCGCTTCGGGCTTTGCCTGGCTTCGGCGCGACATGCCGCAGCAGCCGCAGCCGGGCGGGTGGCGCCCGGTGCGTGCGCTGGTCTCCGGCGCATGAGCGTTTTTTTCGTTGATCGCCTGCGCCTTGAAGCGGTTGGCGCCCATGGCGGAAAAATGGGGCACCGAGAGCAAAGCCCTCGGTGCCCCGGCGCCGCAACTCGGGCAGATGGCGTCGTCAGCGTAGTTGTCCATCGGCGCCATTTGCGTGAACGGGCCGCAGCCCGTGCACAGATAGTCGTAGATTGGCATGGCGGCGCTCTTAAAGGTCTGGGGAGATCGGCATGTCGACCCCGTTCATGTTGAACGGTTTCGGCCCGTCCGCCCCGGGATTGATGTCGAATTCGAAAATTTCCGTGGGCAGATACAAGGTGGCGCAGGCATTCGGCACATCGACAATGCCCGAAACATGCCCCTGGACCGGCGCGGTCCCGAGGATCGAATAGGCCTGCGCCCCGGAATAGCCGAATTTCTTGAGGTAATTGATCGCGTTCAGGCACGCCTGCTGATAGGCGGTGAACATGTCCAGATAATGCTGCGTGCCGGAATCGTCGACGGAAATGCCTTCGAAAATCAGGAAATCCTGGTAGTTAGGCTTGATGGGGCTGGGTTTGAAAATCGGGTTCTTGATGCCGTATTTCGCCATGCCGCCTTTGATGAGCGAATGGATACCGAGATGGATGAAGCCCGGCATCTCGATTGCGCCGCAGAAGGTGATTTCGCCGTCGCCCTGGCTGAAATGCAAGTCGCCCACCGAGAGGCCGGCGCCCTTCACATAAACCGGGAAATACACCCGTGCGCCGCGCGACAGATCCTTGATATCGCAATTGCCGCCATGTTCGCGGGGCGGCACGGTGCGCGCGCCGGTTGCGGCGGCGGCCTCGCGGGCCTCGCCCTTCATGCGGCCCATATGCGCGGTGCCGGCGAAAGGCGGGTTGGCCAGGCCCGGCACTCGGGTCGGGTTCGTGGCGATCAGCGCCGCCTCACGGCGGTTCCAATCTGCCAGCATTTTCGCATCCGGCAGGCAGCCGATCAGCCCGGGATGGATCAGCCCGGCGAAGCTCACCCCCGGAATATGCCGGGAGGAGGTGAACATGCCCTTGATGTCCCAGATCGATTTCTGTGCCGAGGGGAAATAATCGGTGAGGAACCCGCCGCCATTCTGTTTCGAGAAAAAGCCGTTGAACCCCCATTCATTGCCCGGCAGCACGCCGATGTCGAGAAAATCGACGACCAGCAGGTCACCCGGCTCCGCGCCTTCGACTTCGACCGGGCCGGAGAGGTAATGCACCGTAGTCAGATCGACATCGCGCACATCGTCGGCACTGTCATTGTTCTTGATGAAGCCGCCAGTCCAGTCATAGCATTGGAGAATGAAGTCATCGCCTGGCTTCACCTTCGCCACCATTGGGATGTCGGGGTGCCACCGGTTGTGGATCAGGTCGTTTTCCACCGGCGATTTCGACAAGTCGACCTTGATCAGCGTCTCTGTCACGAATTGGGCCTCCAACTCCCAGGGGTTGCGAACATCTGTCCTCCCGGCTCGAGCGGGAGGGGCATCCAGGCAGGGTGGGAAATCCGGTTGGCCGGCGGAATACGGCAGAATGCGTATTCCCTTGCGCGTTTTACCGGTTCAGGGGTGGCAAATGCAATGAAATCAGCTAACGTCGATGGCGTTCAGGGACGTGACGCCTCGATAGAAAAAGCGAGGTGGGATGGCATTACAGCAACGGGTGCTCGCGGTTAGACGCTCGTATAATCAGCTTGTGGCCAACGAGACGATGGAGGATTACGCGCTGCGCTACACGGCGACCGGCGCGCGCAAATTCTCCGCCGCGCGCATCGCCCATACCGCGTTCGGCGCCACTTCGTTCCTGGCGCTGGAAGCGATCGGCGGGTCCATGACCCTGCAATACGGCACGGTCAACGCGGCCTGCGCGATTGTCGCGGTCGGTCTGCTCATCGCCTTGGTTTCGGGTCCGATTGCTTATGTCGCGGTCCGATATGGGGTGGATATCGACCTGCTCACGCGCGCTTCCGGCTTCGGCTATATCGGTTCCACCGTCACCTCGTTGATCTACGCCTCCTTCACCTTCATCTTCTTTGCCATCGAAGCCTCGATCTTCGCCGGCATGCTGCAAATGGTCTTCGGCCTGCCGCTCTGGCTCGGTTATATTTGCGGCGCCGTCATGGTGATTCCGCTGGTCGCCTATGGCGTGACCTTCATCAGCCGCTTTCAGATTTGGACGCAACCGCTCTGGCTGGTCCTGAACTTTTTCCCGATTCTGTTTGTGCTTCTGCATCCGCACCTGCTGCACGGCTGGCGGCATTATCGGGGGGCTGCCGCGCCGAGCGGGTTTTCACTGCTGCCGTTCGGCATTTGCGCCTCCGTCGTTTCGGCGCTGACCGCGCAGGTCGGCGAGCAGGTTGATTATTTGCGTTTCCTCAAGCCGGCCACGCCCGGCGGACGGTTCGGCTGGTGGGCGGCGCTGCTGTGTGCCGGGCCTGGCTGGGTGTTGCCGGGCATGGTGAAAATGCTGGCCGGTTCGGTTTTCGCTGTGCTGGCGGTGGAGGCGGGGGTTTCGGTCACCGCGGCCGGGCAGCCCGCCATCATGTACCGTGTGGCCTATGGCATGTTCGCGTGTCCGGCGTTGGCTGTGCTCTCGATGGTTTTGCTGGTCACCGTGGCGCAGACCAAGATCAACGTCACCAATGCCTATGCCGGGTCCATCGCCTGGTCGAATTTCTTCTCCCGTCTCACCCACCGTCATCCGGGGCGGGTGGTCTGGCTTGTGTTCAACGTCGCTATAGCCTTGCTGCTGATGGAACTCGGCATCTACCGCGCCTTTGAGCCGATTCTCACCCTCTATTCCGTACTGGCCTGCGCCTGGGTCGGTGCCATCTGCGCCGATCTGGTGCTGGTGAAATTCCTGCGCCTTGGCCGGCCCGAGATCGAGTTCAAGCGCGCTCATCTATTTGATATCAACCCGGTCGGCACGGGCGGCATGGCGTTCGCGGTGCTTGTCGGCTTGCTCGCGAAAACAGGCTTGGCGGACCAGGCGGCGCATGCATTCGCCCCATTCCTGGCATTGTTGGCGGCGTTCATCGCTGTGCCGTTGCTTGCCGTAGCCACCAAGGGCCGCTTCTATCTGGCGCGCAAACCACGCCGCGCCTGGGCGGGGATGCAAGGGCTGCAATGTGGTGTCTGTGGTAACCCGTTCGAAGCGCCGGACGTCGCTTTCTGCCCCGCTTACGCCGCCCCCATCTGCTCGCTCTGCTGCACCCTGGAGTCCCGTTGCCGTGATGCCTGCAAACCCCATGCCCGCTATACCGTGCAGTTGAAGCGCGTGCTGAAATCCTGCCTGCCGGCTGGCTTCCGCCGGCAAATCGACCCGCTGTTGCTGCGCTTTTTGTCTGTGTTCGCGCTCTCGGTGTTGGCCATCGGCATCGTCCTTCTCACCGTGTATTGGCAGGCGAATAGCTTCCAAAGCTCCGGCAATGCGCTGGCCGGGGCGCTGTGGCGGGTGTTCTTCTGCCTGATGCTGATTGCCGGCGTGTTTGCCTGGCTGCAGGTTTTGGCGCGCGAGTCCAGCGCCGCCGCCGAGGAGGAGAAAAGCCGGCAGACGCGCTTGCTGCTCGAGGAGATCGACGCACATCGCAAAACAGACGCCAAGCTGGCCCGTGCGCGGCAAGTCGCCGAAGCCGCCAATCTGGCGAAGACCCGCTTTGTGGTCGGCATCAGCCACGAGCTGCGCACGCCGTTGAACGCCGTGCTGGGCTATGCCCAACTTTTGGAGTTGGACCCGTCCGTTCCAGAGGCGCGGCGCGAGGCGATCCGTATCATCCGCCGCAGCGGTGAGCACCTGCAGGGCCTGATCGAAGGGCTGATGGATATTTCCAAAATCGAGGCGGGGCGCATCGAGATTGAGCGCAAGGAAATCCGCTTCGCGGAGTTCCTTGGGCAGATCGCCGGCATGTTCCGTGTGCAGGCGGCGGCCAAAGGCATCCATTTCCGCGTCCAGTACCCGCCCAACCTGCCGCAGAGCGTGATCACCGACGAGACGCGGCTGCGGCAGGTCCTCATCAATCTGCTCTCCAACGCATTGAAATTCACCGAGCATGGTGAAGTCGGGTTTCTCGTCCGCCTGCCTGGGGAAGTGATGGAGTTCGAGATCACCGATACCGGGCCCGGCATTCCGGCTGAGCATCTGGGGCGGATTTTCGAGCCATTCGAGCGTGTTGCCGCGACGCCGGCCCAGGGCATCGGCCTTGGTCTCACCATCACCAAGTTGCTGGTGGAAATTCTCGGCGGCCACATCACGGTCGAGAGCCAGCCTGGTATCGGCAGCCGCTTCCGCGTGCAATTGCGCGTCCCTGCCGCGGCGCGGGCGCCCGTGTTGGCGGCGGCGTCACGGCCGATCGTCGGCTATGATGGGCCGCCGCGTACCATTCTCGCCGCTGAGGATAACGCCCTGCATCGCGGGCTGCTGATCGACACGCTCTCCCCGCTGGGCTTCAACCTTCTCACTGTGCCGGACGGATCAAGCTGCTTGCGCCTTGCCGAAGGGTGTGAGGTCGATTTGTTTCTTTTGGATATTGCCATGCCCTCTTTCGGCCGCGCGGCGCCGGATGGGCTGGAGGTGGCGCGGCAGCTCCGCACCGGGGCCCATGCCGCCACGCCAATCATCATGCTGTCGGCGCATATGCCGGAGATCAAAAAGCCGAACGGCGTGGCGCCTTACGATGTGGCGATGGCCAAGCCGATCGAAATCGCCCGGCTGCTCGCCAATATGGGCCGGTTGCTGAAGCTGAGCTGGCAATACGGGCCGATCACCCCGGAGGCAGCGCCGAGCCTCAGCGCAAGCCAGGAAGCGGCGCGCGTCGCCATCCAGCCTTACCTCCGGCAACTGCGGGCCGCGGCGCAGATCGGCTTCGTGCGGGAGCTGAAGGAGACGCTTGGCCGCGTCGCCGCCGAGGCGCCGGAGGCGGCCGGGCTTGCCGCTTCACTGCTGGACATGACGGCTGCCTTGCGGCTGACGGAACTGTGCGGGGCCCTTGAGGAGCTGACGACGGGAGGCGCATAAGTAACACGATGCCGCGTCCCAAGATCCTGATCATCGACGACCAGCCCGCCATGTTGAACCTGCTGATCGAAGCGTTCGAGCCGGCGGGCTTCGACGTGCTGGTCGCCCTGCAAGGCGAAATGGCGCTGCTGCTGCTCAACCAGGTAATCCCTGATGTGATTCTGCTGGATGCCATGATGCCGGGCATCGACGGCTTCGAGACCTGCCGACGTCTCAAGCT
Source organism: Acidocella sp. (assembly GCA_035493735.1). Classification (GTDB taxonomy): domain Bacteria; phylum Pseudomonadota; class Alphaproteobacteria; order Acetobacterales; family Acetobacteraceae; genus Acidocella. The sequence continues at coordinate 27,804 of DATJHR010000107.1, read as the reverse complement.
GCGTCCCGCTTTAGCCCTGGTGCCGGTGATCTTCATGACCGGCCTGTCGGAGACGGCGGATATCGTGCAGGGCTTACAGGCCGGTGGGGTCGATTATGTGACCAAGCCGGTCGCCCCGGTCGAGGTGATCGCGCGGGTCCAAGTGCATCTGGCCAATGCCCGGCTCACCCGCAGCGCGCAGCAGGCCATGGACGCGACGGGTCGTTACCTGTTGGCGGCGGATGATGAGGGCAGGGTGCGCTGGTGCACCACGCAGGCCGCGCGGCTGCTCGGCGCGCTTGCCTCGTCGGAGCATCTGCCACCGGAGATCGTGGCCTGGCTCAAAGCGCATGTGGCGGGCATTCGGCCGGTCCCGGAAACTATCATTGCCGGGCTGGGCGAGGCTGCGCAGGGCGCGCGCGTGGAAGTGTCTCTGGTCGGCGCGCTGGGGCCGGATGAGCACTTGCTCCGTCTGGTGGCGTTGAATGAGGATCATGATTTGGACAGGTTGCACACCCGCATGAAGCTGACGCGCCGGGAGGCCGAAGTCCTGCTCTGGCTGGCACGTGGCAAATCAAACCGCGATATTGGGGAGATCCTTGATGTCAGTCACCGTACCGTGAACAAGCATCTGGAGCAGATCTACCCGAAGCTCGGGGTGGAAGGCCGTACGGCGGCCGTAGCGCTGGCCGTCCGTGCGCTGGGGGATCGTTAGCTGGCCTCATCCGCGCGCCCTGCACGCATCGCGACGCGGTTGCCGGAACTTCGAATCAGCCGGGCTACCTCAACCACCTGGCCAACTTATGAAAATGGCGGTGGACACACGGGCGGGCTCAGTACGAGTATATGTCGCCTCTACTGCTTCACGATTTTCGGCGGCTGCCAGCTGGCACCCGCGGCGCACTTGATCGCCCGAAGAACCGCGTCGCATATAAGTGTTTCGCGACGGTAGAACAGTTGGCTGCACTTTTATGGCGTGAGCGTCGCCAAGGCTCATGCTTTCGTCGATGGGAAGAAGCGGATCGCGTTCGCGATCATGGTGGCGTTTCTCAGGACCCACGGCCGAAGTCTGGATGTCTCGGAGACGCGAACTATGGTCGATGTCGCTGCCGGCGCCATCGGCGAGCAAGAACTCGAACGATGGCTCATTGAGCTTCGATCTGGCGGTGGCTGAGCGAATACGCCACATACCAACGCACACCGCAAAGAATAACATCTCGTTCAAAATGGCTTCCTTGGAACGCGACCGTCACCATCCACCCTACAGAACCAGTGGTCGGATCATATACCCGAGAGCCTCAAGGCGAAAAATTGCGACAGAACCATCGAAGGCCGCGCGCCCTACGAAATAGTTTAAGCCGTCATCGCGGACATGGGCGACGTGTTCCCGTGGCTGAATCGTGATCCACAGCTTGAACAGAATCATTGAACCTATTGAGAAACCACAATACTTTGTCACAATACAGTTCTGGACATACACCCGCGAGCCATCAGATATGGCTTCGGTACCCCGTGCCCAGGAACAGATGCCATGAAAGCGCCCGCCGTATTTTCCCGCCGTTTTCTCCTCGGTGCCGGCACCAGTGCGACGATCGCCGTGCCGCTCTGGATGCAGGCCGGCCTCGCCCGCGCCGCCACGCTCAGCAGTAACCCGCCCTCCCTATCCCCCGGCGCTGCCCGCGACCTCGCCGCGCGCCGTCTCGTGGTCATCGATCCCGGACATGGCGGCAAGGATCCCGGCTGCATCGGCACCGGCAATATCTACGAGAAACACGTCGCTCTCGATGTCGGCTGGGATCTGCGGCGTGCTCTCGAACGCGGCGGCTATGACGTCATGATGACGCGCGAAACGGACATGTTCATCCCACTGCCTGATCGCGTCGATTTCGCCGAACGGCACCAGGCGACCCTTTTCATGTCGATCCATGCCAATGCGCTCCTCGACCAACCCACCGTCCGCGGCGCGTCGGTCTTTACCTTCTCAGCGGATCCCTCCGACCCGCTCGCGCGCGAGATTGCCGCCGACGAGAATTCCGTGCAGCGTATCGCCGATCCGACCTTCCACGGTGTCTCGCCCCAGGTCTCGCAAATCCTGTGGAGCCTGATGGCGCAAAGCACCAAGTATCAGTCCGTGCTGCTGCAACAGAAAGTGGTCGAGGCGCTGGGCAAGAACGTGCCGATGCTCGGCAACCCGGCCCGCCACGCGACGTTCGCGGTCCTGCAATCCGCCGCGATCCCGAGCGTGCTGGTCGAGACCGCATTCCTCTCCAACCCGCAGGACGAGGCGGAGCTTCGCACCCTCGACTTCCGGCTGCGCCTCGCCGCCTCGATGCAGTCGGCCGTGGATGCTTGGTTCCTCGCGCGGCAATACGCGCTCGCCAGCCTGTAGCCGCAACGTCGCAATGTCGGCGCCTAACGGTCGGTTGCCTCCGGCCCCCTGGTGCGTGGACACGGAGAGCGTTCCCGCGCTCAATTTGTCGCGCGTCACCCCCTTCCGCATCGTATCCATCCGGGGAGCACCACGGGTGTGACTGGTTTATGGTTTCCAATTCCACGGGAGCAGATCGTCGAGCTGTGAGGCGGGGTGGTCGTTGATCCTGCGGAGGATATCGGCGAGCCAGGCTTGCGGATCAACGGCATTGAGTTTGGCGGTGACGATGAGGCTATAAATGGCCGCGGCGCGTTCGCCACCGCGGTCAGATCCGGCGAACAGCCAAGCTTTGCGGCCGAGGGCAACACCGCGCAAGGCCCGTTCGGCGGCGTTGTTAGTCGGGCAGATGCGGCCGTCATCGAGGAAGCGGGTGAAGCTGGGCCAGCGTTTGAGCATATAGTCCATGGCCTTGGCGATCTCGGCATGGCGCGACAGGTTGGGCCGCTGGCCGCGCATCCAAGTCTCGAAGACCTCCACGAGTGGGCGGATCTGTTCCTGCCGCGCCGCGCGCCGGTCCGCAGCGCTGCGGCCATTGATGCCGCGCTCCAGCGCGAAGAAGGCGTCGATCTGCCGCACGGCCTCGAGCGCCAGCGGCGCTTGGCGCAGCCGTGCGAGCTCATAGAAGTTGCGCCGCGCATGGGCCCAGCAGCCAGCCTCCAGAATGGGGCCCGGCTGACGCCCCGGCGCGTAGAGCTCGGCATAGCCGCCATAGGCATCGGCCTGCAGGATGCCGCGATACGGGGCCAGATGCTGCTTGGGATGTTTGCCGCTGCGGTCGGGCGAGTAGCAGAAGAACGCAGCCGGCGGTGCCGGGCCGCCGAAGGGGCGGTCGTCGCGGACGTAGGTCCAGAGCCGGCCGGTAACGGTTTTGCCCTTGGCCAGTACCGGCACAGTCGTGTCATCGCCGTGCAGCCGTTCCGCCGTCAACACATGAACGCGGACCAGATCGATGAGCGGCGCCAGCGTCGCGGCGCAGGCGCCCACCCAATCGGCCAGGGTGGAGGTGTCGATCTCGATCCCCTCCTGGGCAAAGCGCTCGCTCAACCGGTTGAGCGGCAAATGTTGGCTGAATTTCTGCTCCAGTATGGTGGCGAGCAGGTTCGGCCCAGCGCGGCCGCGCGCGATCGGGTGGAACGGCGCTGGCGGCTGGCTGATCGTCTCGCAATCCCGACAGCTGAATTTTTCCCGGACGGTCTGCACCACCTTCCATTGGCGCGGGATCACTTCCAGCGTCTCGGTCACGCTCTCGCCCAGCTTGGCCAACCGGGTGCCGCCGCAGCAAGGGCATTGTTCAGGCGCGGGGATGACCACGCGCTCGCGTGGCAGATGCGTCGGCAATGGCCCCCGCATCGGCTTACAGCGGGGGGCAGGCCGGTTGTTGCCCCGGGCGATCTCCCGGGCGCTGCTCTCCTCGGCCTGGTTCGCTTGCAGCTCTTCGAGTTGTAATTCCATCTGCGCGAGCAGTTTTTTGCCCCGCTCGGAGGAGGCGCCATATTTGTCCTGGCGCAGCTTGGCGATGATCAGCTGAAGATGCGCGATCGTCGCCGCGGCGCCTGACAATTGTCGCTCCGCCTCCACCGCGCCGCCCGCTCGGCGATCAGCGCCGCGCGTAAGCGCAAGGGATCATCCGGCAGGGCTTCGAGCAGCGCATCCATAACGGTAGTGAATCATAAATCGCGCCGTCTGGGATTCCTAAAAATGACCGTAGCCACAAAAATTCTAGCCCGCCGTACTGGGCCGCCAGGTCTGCTGCGGGTGCCGCCAATCGATTCCTTCGAGCATGTAGCCGAGCTGCGCCGGCGAGATTGCCACCGCGCCATCAACCGGCGCGGGCCAAACAAACCGGCCGCGCTCAAGCCGCTTGGCGTACAGCGACATCCCCAGCCCGTCATGCCAGAGGATCTTCACCAGATCGCCCCGTTTGCCACGGAACACATATAGATCCCCCGCATGGGGATCGCGCCCCAGGCCCTGCTGCACCTGCAGCGCCAGGCCGTTCATGCCCCGGCGCATGTCCGTCACACCGTTGGGCAGCCACACCCGCACGCCCGCGGGGACCGGGATCATCCCTTCGCCGCGGCAATGACCGCCCGCAGCATCGCCGCTCAGCTCCAGATGCCCGGCAGCGGACGCCGCCGGAACGGTACCAGTTGGAAGTGGCGCCGGCGCCACGGCGCCCGACGCCAGGATCGCAAGCGGCGCGGCGGACTCATTCACCCGCAGCGGAAGAATTCAGCTGCCACCGGAACCAGCGCCAGCGCCCCAGACCGCACTTGACGCCGCCAGTCAAAAATCTGGCTGCGCGCGACACCATGGCGCTGCGCCACAAGCGAGATGACCGCGCCTGGCGCTTCTGCCTCAGCGACAATTCGCAGCTTCTCCTCAACACGCCACCGCCGGCGACGCTCAATCCCTGTGATGATCTCCATCCGTCCCGTCCATAACGACGACCTTATGAACGTCCTTATGGTCGCCCCTTACAAAATCAAGGAAGGCGGCATTCGCCGGGTGGGTACTCCGCATCGTGGCCTGCGTCGTCGGCTTCGTCGCGCTCTACGCCGTTGTCGCGCTGCGCCTCGTCGATGTCACGGTGCTGCACCCGCGCATGCCGAGCGCCAGCCAGATCGCCGGCCTCGAAACCGAGTTGCAGTGCTGGATGAGGCGCGCGTTGCCCGGCGGCTTGCCTTCAAGCACAGCCGCTTCGTCTATCTCGACCGCAATCTGACCTCACAGCAGGAACTTGGCGTCAACCGGCTCGGCATTCCTGGTCTCTATTTTCTGCCGACCTGGGAGCGTCACTACCCGCAGGGCGATCTCGCCGCGCACATCATCGGCGGTGTCACTTTGGGACAGGTCGGTATTTCCGGCGTCGAGGCATACTTCAACCACCGGCTCGAAGCCGAGCCGCTCAAGCCGCTCCGCCTCTCGATCGATCTCCCCGTCCAGGCAATCGTGCAAGAACAACTTGCCCAGGATGTCCTGGAAAGCCAAAGCGGCATGCGCCATCGTCGAGAACATGACCGGCCACATCGTCGCGATGGCCAGCCTGCCGGACTACAACGCCAACGACATGCACACGGCACCCGCCGACGCTGTGCTCGACCGCTGCCTCTCAGGCGACTACGAGCCTGGCAGCGTCGAGAAGCTGATGACCATGTCCATGGGCCTGCAATCCGGCCTGATCAATGTCTGGGACAAGTTCAACACCACGCATCCGCTGTGTGTCTACGGCTTCTGCATCACCGACTATGAACCGGCGAAGTCCTGGCTCACTTTACCGCAAATCCTGGACGTATCCTCCAATATCGGCGCCTCGCGCATCGCCGCCATTCTCGGCCCGCAGATCGAGCGCGCCTGGTTCCGCAAGATCGGCTATTTCTCCGCACCGCCGATCCAGGTGCCCGGCGCCGAGCCCGGCCTATGGCACGCGAAAGCCGACTGGCACCTGCTCACCACCATGACCGTGAGCTTCGGGAACGGCATTGCCGTCACCCCGCTCGTCCTGACCAATGCCGTTGTCGCCGCGGTCAATGGCGGTGTCCTGTTCAATCCGACCCTGCTGGCGCCCGCCCCAGGCGCACCGCCCCGCCGCGGTATCCGCATCATGCGGCCGGGCGTCTCGTACACTATCCGCAAGATGATGCGCGACGTCGTGCTCGACGGTACCGGCGCCTATGCGCGCGTGCCTGGCTACCTGGTCGGCGGCAAGACCGGCACAGCGCAAGTCGTTGGCGCGGACGACCGCTACCACAACCATCTCAACAACGCGTCCTTCATGTCCATCTTCCCGGCGAACAACCCGCGCTATGTCGTTTTCGTACTGGTCGTCCAGCCGAGGCCGACGAAAAAGATGGATAAGTTCTCCCACGGCTTCACGACCGGCGGCTACGTCTCCGCTCCGGTGGTCTCCCGCATCATCTCCCGCATAGGCCCGTTGCTCGGGGGGATGCCTCCCCGGGGCGCGGCGCTCGTCCACGCCAAGGCCGAACTTGCACTGCCGCCGGTCCCAAAACCGCCGCCGGGCGCAATCGCGCTCGGCCCGAAAGACCCGATCCCACCCGGTGCCAACCGTTACGCCTACATTCTTGCAGGCGAAAAGCCACCTGCCCACCCGGACCTGGCCGCCCAACTCGCCGCGCTCCAGCGTGTGGAAATGGCTATCCCAGACGTAACTCTGCCGCCGAACGAGACCGAGCCCATCAACGTCGCACAGAGCCGATTTCAGGAATCCGCTCCGCTCAGCGGCTGACTCTGACCTCCGGCGGCCTGGGACCGCCGGCAGGTCGGCAAGCGGCCTTGCCACCACCACTCACATCGGCCCAAAGCGGCCGCCGTCGGCTCCAGTCATCGTGGAAGAACACGTTGGGTCCTATGAATATGGCGGGCGCAGCGTGTTCGGCTGGGGGCCTTCCCGGAGACCTCCGGTCAGGACGCGGTGGAGGAAGTCGTGAAGCATAGTTGATCTGTTCAGCGCGCCGGATCAGTCCTGTCTGGCCCCGGCAAGCAAATTTGCGACTGTGCGCCAGGGTAAGTTGCGAAGTGCGGAAACATTAATTTTTCCGTTTTTATGCGTTGTTGATCTCTAAGTAAGTGTGCGGGCTCCAAATTCAGGGCAGTCGCAACTTGGGCAAGAACGGTAATGCTGATCGATACAGTCGCCCGTTCGATAGCTCCAATATATCTGGTACTCAGTGCCGCACGAGCAGCCAGCTCCTCTTGGGTTAGTCCGAGCTCCTGACGGGCCCGTAGCACGTTCATTGCGACAATTTCATTTAGTTCCATGTACCAAACTGAAGCTGGACAGGAATGATGGTGCCAGGTACGATCGTTCCGAATCGTCGGCAGGCAACAGGTATCGTACGTGATGGCCTGGAGCGACTTTGTGTGTGCTTTAAAGGATGATGTGCTTTGTAGCGTCTGAAGTTTCTAATGTTGTGGTCTTACGGAGTGGCTTGGGCTCAATGCGTCCTGATCTAGCGTGCCAACTTGTCCAGCGCAGAAAAGCCGGCAGTCCGATTTCTGTCTTGTCTTGTCTTGGCTAGAAGTTCATAATGTCGACAAACCTTGGTCCAAAAGACTGGAAGTATCACTTTAATGGACGTGATAAAGCTGCCAGAGAGGGCAGACATCTTCCAACACTCGAAGAATTATACTGCCGAATACCGCTTCTGTGGATCTTAGCGGTGTCAGTTGGCGTGCTACCGCAAATGACGTGGTGCCCTTGCCGAAGCCTTTTCGAGATCGATATCGAATTCTGGCTTTCCCAACGCATGCCGACCTTGATGCGGTTGTACCTCATCTATTGGACGCGATCGCGACCTCGAAGGGGATGGGATAAGCGGTGGATCTCGCCGATCATTTCTGACGAAATGGGAACGATATCAGCTGCCTGGTCTGGTGGCTCGTTGAGATCACTCCGACGCCTTCTTGACGATATTTTATCAGCTCGTGATCAGTGGGCAAGAAGACATTGACGCGATCATCTACCGCCTTCTGACGCCTTCGGTCCAGAACCTTCGGCTCGGGGATGTTTCCGCTTCTAAGTGCCAGACGGCATCATTTCTCTAGTTAGGATACCAATGCCCCCTAAAGCTTCCATGGATCCAAAAACTTGGACGGATCGTTTTAAACAATACAATAAAGCGGCAAAAGAGGGGAGATACCTTCCAAGCCTCCACGATCTTTACTGCGGCATGTCATTTTTTGGTGGCTCAGTGGCCGCTGACGCGCAGGAGTGGTCAAAGCATATTGTTCCTGATCTGGCTCAGAAAGGCCAGGAGATGCCACGAAATCCAGTGCAAATCGCGTATGAACGCCTGATGGTCAGTGCCAGATTAGAAGATCTTCAGTCTGTGTATGAGGAAATCTCAGAATACAGAATTCCACTGGAGATGTTGGGAGAAATATTGCGCGCCGATAGGCGCATGGTTTTTTATCGTGTAGCTCTTGGGGACGAATCCGTATGTCGGTGTTTAATGTATGATCTTTTCTATACGATCCGCTTGCTCAGTGACTCTGCCACAGACTTCGATGGAATCGACATTTACTGAAGCCATGTTGAGGTGGTCCGAAATTCGGACAGACGAGCTAAGATCGGTTCGTATTTAAAAAGACAGACGTGGATCACGTCTGAGTTCAAGGCGAAAGTGACCGGTGCGAGGGTGGAATCGTATCTCCGATTCTACTCGGAAGAAATTGGTTAATAAAGGATCAAAATGACCATTCCAGACGCTAAATTTGTCGAAACTCTGTGGAAGCGCGGCCTGCAAGCATTGGAAAATATTCGCAATGATGCCGCTGCAAAAGGAGATGGTCCGCAAAGTATGCCGCGGTTCACTATCAGTGCTGCCGCAGCGCTTGTTGGCCGTACACAAAACTCCATCCGAAACGGTGAGAAAGACGGCCGTTTGCCAGTCGTCGAGCGACGGGCGAGCAACGGTCATCGTCTGAAGTACACCCTGCAAGAGATGAATAACATGCGTGCCGTTTTTGGCACCAAGAAATGGAGATCCCCGACAGATCCTGTTGCGATTGTTGCCGTCCAAAATTTTAAGCGTGACGTCGGAAAATCGGCCGTCTCAACGCATCTTGCGCAATATTTGGCTCGCGAAGGATATCGCGTTCTTCTTATCGACTGTGATAGCCAGGCTTCCACAACAAGGTTCTTCAACTACGTGCCGGACGCAGACATCCGTGAAGACCAAACAATATATCCTTTCCTTCAGCAGGTGGAATTGCGCGATATTCGGTATGCGATTCGACCGACACACTGGGATGGTCTTCACCTTATTCCGGCGAATCTTCATCTCTGTGTGGCTGAATACGATATTGTTGGACGTATCGCCCGCGGGGATCCTATTCTTCTGGATCGTCTATCAAAAGGTATTTAGTCCGTCGCCGATGACTACGATGTGGTGATCCTTGATCCGCCCTTTACCCCAAGTATGTTTTCCCTGTGTGTCATGCGCGCCTCGAATGCCTTGCTTATTCCAGTCCAGCTGTCCGTTAGGGACTTTGCATCCACGCCAGCATGTTTGGCGATGCTGCATGACTCCATGCTTGCCCTTGAGAGCCACGGGTACCCGGTTCAATTGAACTGGTTCAAATCCCTTTTAAGCCGCACCAATGACCAGGACTCTATGCATGGAGACATAGAGAGCGGAATGCGCAATATTTACGGCGGTAATCATTGCCTGGCAGCGACAATCGATTCGGCCGAGATCGACAATGCAACCGCGCGATCGATGACCGTTTACGACCTCGATAATCCAGCGACGTCTCGGCATGCACATAATCGCGCCGTCACCCGCCTTAATGCGGTCAACCGTGAGATCGAGATTGAGATCCGCAAGACGTGGCCGAGCCACGCCAGAAGGCTCGCCAAAGAAGGGATCGTATAGAAGAAGCGACGGAAAGTAACTGCCCTGCCGCAGCTTCGGGGGCCGGGTTCTCGGCCGCGTGCATTGCGCCGCAGGAAAGATTGCGGTGAGTTAGGGCAGCAATCATGTGGAGACGATCTCATGGACTCGAACTTCCCGACGCTCGACCAACTCGCCACGGCCCTCGCTGCTGGGCGCACCACCAGCCGGCAGCTGACGGAAGACTGCCTGGCGCGGATCGCCGATCCAGCCGGGCAGGGGCGCCACGCCTTCATCGGGGTTAATCCTGACAAGGCGTTGGCTATGGCCGAGGCGCAGGACGGGCTGCGCAAGGCCGGCGCGGCGCCGTCGCGCTATGCGGGCATCCCGATCTCGGTGAAGGACCTGTTCGACATCGCCGGCGAGGTGACGACGGCCGGCTCGAAGATTTTCGCGGACAACCCGCCGGCGGCGGCTGACGCACCGTCGATGGCGCGGCTGCGCCAGGCGGGCTTCGTGCTGATCGGCCGCACCAATATGAGCGAGTTCGCTTTCTCCGGCCTCGGCGTGAACCCGCATTACGGCACGCCGCTCTCGGTATGGGACCGGGAGAGCGGTCGCGTACCGGGCGGCTCCTCCTCTGGTGCCGCGGTGTCGGTGGCGGACGGCATGGCGCATGGCGCGATCGGTACCGATACCGGCGGCTCCTGCCGCATCCCGGCAGCATTCAATGGATTGGTCGGCTACAAGCCGACGGCGAAACGCGTGCCCCTGCAGGGCGCGGTGCCGCTGTCATCGAGCCTGGATTCGATCGGCCCCCTGGCGCGTTCGGTCTCCTGCTGCGCGATTATCGATTCTATTCTGGCACAAAGCGCCCTACCGAGCCTGGAGCAGGATGGCGTGGCCGGGTTGAATTTCGCCGTACCGGACCGGGTCGTGCTGGAGGGGATGGAGGCGCCCGTCGCCGCCGCGTTCGAGGCGGCGTTGTCGCGCCTCTCCGCCGCCGGAGCGCGGGTGCAACAAATCGCCGTGCCGGAATTCTCCGGGGAGTTGGCGACACTGGCGCATAAAGGCGGGTTCTCCGCCGCCGAGGCATATGCCTGGCACGAAGGCTTGATCGCGACGCGCTCCAAGGATTACGACCCGCGCGTGTTGGCGCGGATCATGCGCGGCGCGGAGCAGAGTGCCGCGGACTATATCCGACTGCTGCAGACCCGCGCGGGCTTCATCGCCAAGATGCAGCGGCGCATGGCGGCGTTCGACGCGCTGCTGCTGCCGACCTCGCCGATCGTCGCGCCGCGTCTGGCGGAGGTGGCACGCGACGAGGATTTCACCCGCCTGAACCTCCTGGCGCTGCGCAACAACGCTTTGGTCAACCTGATGGACGGGTGCGGTCTGTCGCTGCCGATCCATCGGCACGGTGAGGCACCGGTGGGGCTGCTGCTGGCGGCGTCTCCCAGGCGCGACCAGCAGCTGATCACGATGGGGGCCGCGGTGGAAAAGACGTTGGCCTGAACGGATACACCTGCGTCACAATGACGCGTTATTGAAGGGAAGAGCATGTCTGGAGAAAATTATGTTCCCTCAGGGGACGAGTGGCAGGGCCTGTCCGTCGCGGCCGCGGGGTTCGACCCGGACCGGCTGCAGGCGGCGATCGCTTTCAGCGTCGCCAATGAGTGCAAATGGCCGCGCTCGATGTATTTGCCGGACGGGCAGTATATCGGCACCGCGCATATCGGGGACAAAGCCGAGCATGCCGAGGTGCTGGGCCCCGTGGTGCCGCGCGGCGGCCCAAACGGGCTGGTGCTGCGGCACGGCAAACTGGTGGCGGAATGGGGCGATACGCGCCATGCCGACATGACGTTCTCAGTGACCAAGAGTTATATCAGCATGGTCGCCGGCCTTGCGGTGGCGGACGGGCTGATCGCGGATCTCGACGCGCCGGTAGCCAAGAATGTAGATACCGGATGGTTCGATGGCCCGCATAACGCGCGGATCACCTGGCGCCACCTACTGCAGCAGACCAGCGAATGGCAGGGCACGCTCTGGGGTAAGCCGGATTCGGCGGACCATAACCGCGCCGTTGGTGGCACGGCCAGCGGTGGCGCGCATAAGGGCGCGGTGCGCGAATTACGGACACCGGGCACGCATTACGAATACAACGATGTGCGCGTGAACCTGCTTGCGGCGTGCCTTACGCACCGTTTCCGCCGTTCGCTGCCGGAAGTGCTGAAGGAACGGGTCATGGACCCGATCGGCGCCAGCAGCGATTGGCAATGGCATGGCTACCGGAATGCCTACCTGGAGCTGGACGGAAAATCCGTGCCGTGCGTTTCCGGTGGCGGGCATTGGGGCGGCGGCATGGTGATCTCTTCACGCGATCATGCGCGCATGGGGTTGCTTGTCTCGCGCGGCGGGCGCTGGGGAGAGCGGCAGATCCTCGCTGCCGATTGGGTGAGGCAGATGCTGACCCCATCGCCCGCTCTGGCGCAGTACGGGTTGCTGTGGTGGCTGAACGGCGCGGGCGGCAAACGTTATCCGAGCGCGACGGAGCGCAGCGTGTTCGCGCAGGGGGCAGGGGCCAGCATCGTTTGGATCGAGCCCGATCTCGACCTGGTGGTGGTAACGCGCTGGATTGCCGGCGAGGCGGTGGATGGCTTTACCGCGCGGGTGCTGGAGGCGCTGCGTTAGCGAATCCGGCGCGATTTTGTGCGTTTGCTGAAATGGCGGCGAAAACTGCGCCTTTTTAGGGCGAAAGTCGTTTTCGTGTGCCTGATTGTTGGCGTTCGCAAAGATGATTCGTTTTGCGACGCCACCAATGCCTGCTATCTCTTCCGCACAAGAATATGAGAGGCGAGGCATCGATGAAGATCAAATCCTGGCTGCGTTCAACTCTGCTGGCGGCGTGTGCGAGCAGTGCAATGGTGGCGCCCGCGTTGGCGCAAAAGTCGCAGGATACGCTGCGGATCACCTGGCGCGATGCGATTCCGGATGTCGATCCGTATTATAACTCGCTGCGCACCGGCATGGTGCTGGCCTTTCTCGCTTATGATGGTCTCGTCTATCGCGATCCCGTGACCATGAAGATCGAGCCCGATCTTGCCACCTCCTGGACCCAGGTCGATCCGACCACGATCGATTTTACGTTGCGCCAGGGCGTGACCTTCCAGAACGGCGATCCGTTCACTGCCGATGACGTGGTATACACGCTCAATGACATCATCCACGACAAGCAGGTGGCAATCCCGAGCTATTACCGGTTCATCGCCGGCGCGGAAAAAATCGACACCTATCACGTGCGTCTGAAGCTGACCGGCGTGTCGCCGGCGGCATTGCAATATCTGGCGATGGTGGTGCCGATCTGGCCAAAGAATTACCGTGAGAAGGTGGGCGCAGATGCCTATGCGCAGGCGCCGATCGGCACCGGGCCGTATCAGATTACCAAGGTAGACGGCACCACGGAGATCGATCTCAAGCGCTACGACCATTATTTCGCCGGCGGCCCCCGCGGTCCGGCTTCGATCGAATATATAAAGATACACGAAGTACCGGACGAGACCACGGAAATGACCGAGCTGCTCGGCGGCCGGGCGGATTGGATTTGGGGCTATAATCCGGACCAATATGCCGATGTGGCGCGCATGCCGATGCTGCGGGCGACGCGCTATCCGACCATGCGCGTGTATTACATGACCATCGACGCGGCGGGACGTACCGGCGCGCATAACCCGCTGACCAACGTCAAAGTCCGGCAGGCGATCATGTACGCGATCGATCGTGCGACCATGGCGAAGCAGTTGTTCCCTGGCGGTTCGCAGGTGATCGACACGCCCTGCTACCCGTCGGAGTTCGGCTGTGACGTGTCGGCGGCGGTGAAATATCCGTACGATCCGGCCAAGGCGAAGCAACTGCTCGCCGCGGCGGGCTATCCGAATGGTTTTACCACCACGCTCGTCTCCTACCTGCCGCCGCAGATCAATGCCGCGATCCAGAACTATCTGCGCGCTGTCGGCATTACTCTGCAGATCCAACAGTTGCAGACGGGGGCAGCGGTTCAGGCGGCGCAACAGGGCAAGACGCCGCTCTGGGGCGGCAGCTGGGGCAGCAATTCCGTCAACGATACTTCCGCTTTCATGCCATATTTCCTTGGCGGTGGGCCGGACGATTACGCGCGGGATCCTGAGGTGCAGAAACTGTTGCAGCAGGCGGGCAACACCTCCGACCTCGCGCAGCGCAAGGCGCTGTACGCCCAAGCGATCCACATCGCGACGCAGAATGTCGAGTTTGTTCCCCTGTTCAGCGACGTTCGTACCGTCGGATTCTCCAAGAACCTGACCTTCCAGGGGTTTCCGGACGATCTGCCGCGCTTCTACCTCTCTTCCTGGAAATAGAATTTTGGTCCGCCGCCGGCTGAAAGGCCGGCGCGTCAGCCGAGGAGGAGTTGCCCTGCGGTTTTGACCGCGTCGGGTTGATCGGCGACGAGCAGGCATTCAGCACCATGTCGCTCGTGGCCGCGCATCTCCGGCGTGGTCACCGCGCAATCGGCAAATGCCTTCGGGCAGCGCGGATGAAACCGGCAGCCGCGCGGAATGTTCGATGGATCCGGAGCAGTCGGGCCGAGCCCGACATCGGGAATGCCAAGCCCAGGCTCCGGCGTAAGCACTGACGCGAGCAGCGCCTGCGTGTAGGGATGGGCGGGGGCACGGAACAATTCCGCTGACGGTGCCTGTTCGACGATGCGGCCGAGATACATCACCGCAACATTGGTCGCGATGTGCTCGACCACGGCGAGGTTGTGGCTGATGAACAGCAGGGTCAGATTCAATTCCCGCCGCAATTCGGCAAGAAGATTCAAAATTTGCGCCTGTACCGAGACGTCGAGCGCGCTGGTCGGCTCGTCGCACACCACGATGCGTGGCTGCAGCACCAGCGCTCGAGCAATGGCGACACGCTGGCGTTGTCCGCCGGAAAGCTGCGCTGGCAGGCGTTCGGCCATGTCCGGCGAGATGCCGACCCGGCCGAGGATTTCCGTCACGCGTGCCCTGCGCACTGAAGCGGAGAGATGGCCTTGTGCCGCGAGCGGCAGTTCGACGATGTCGCGGATACGCTGGCGCGGGTTAAGCGAGGAGAAGGGATCCTGGAAAATCGGTTGGATCAGCCGGGCGCGTTCGCGCCGGTCCATGCCGGCGAGGGCGCGGCCCTCCACCAGAACCCCACCTTCGCTGGGTGGCAGAAGGCCCATGATCAGCCGCGCCAACGTGGATTTTCCGCAGCCGGATTCGCCGACAATGCCGAGTACCTCGCCGGTATTCACGGTGAAGTTCACACCGTCCACCGCACGCACGACGCGGCCGCGCTGCTCGAACCGGCGATGCAGATTGGTGACTTCGATCGCAATCGTCATGCCGCCTCCTTGGTCCAGCCCGGCGTCAGGCGGCAGAGATAGTCGTGGCCCTGACTGGGCGACTGCGTCGGAATCGCGCCGGTGCAGTCGGGCGTGGCATGGAGGCAGCGGTCGTGAAAGCCGCAGCCGGTAAAGCCAGGGGCAAGGCGCGGCACGGTCCCGGGAATGCTGCCGAGCGGCGCTGCGCTCTGGCCGTTGCCGGGCACGGGGATGCACGCGAGCAGCCCGCGCGTGTAAGGGTGCGACGGTGCGGCGAAGAGCGGTTGCACCGGTCCGCTTTCCACCACCTGGCCGGCATACATCACCGACACGCGGTTCGCCATGCGTGCAACCACACCGAGATCATGCGTGATCATCAACAGCGCCAAGCCGCGTTCCTGCTGGAGTTCCAGCAGGAGCCGTAGAATCTGCGCCTGCACGGTGACGTCGAGCGCTGTGGTCGGCTCGTCGGCGATCAGTAATTCCGGGTCGCACATCAGCGCCATGGCGATCATCACCCGCTGGCGCAGCCCACCGGAAAGCTGGTGCGGGTATTGGCCGAGCCGCATACCGGGCGCGGTGACGCCGACACGGGCGAGCAGGTCGGCTGCCTTCTCAAGTGCTTGACGCCGGGGCGCGCGGCGGTGGCGCTCTAACACTTCCGCCATCTGCGAGCCGATCGTATAGGCAGGATTCAGGCTGGTCATTGGCTCCTGAAAGATCATCGCTATCTTGTCGCCGCGCAGCCGCGCCATCTCGCGTTCGGAAAGTTTCAGGAGATCCTGCTGATGAAAGCGGATATGGTCAGCAGAACGTGTCGCGCCCTTGGCGAGCAGGTTCATCACTGACAACGCGGAGACCGATTTGCCGCAGCCGGATTCGCCGACCAGGCAATGCGTCTCGCCGCGATGGATGCTCAGCGAGAGGCCGCGCACCGGTTCGGCCCGCATGCCGAAGGCGATGCGCAGATTGGCGATGTCCAGCACTGGGGCGGCGGAAGACACGTTCATTGCGCGCGGTCCGCGCCGAGCAGGTCGCGCAAGCCATCGCCCAGCAGGTTGATGCCGAGTACGAGCACGAACAGAGCGATACCGGGGATCATGATCACCCAGGGGCTGAAGAACATGTAGTCCTTGGCCTCGGCGATCATCAGCCCCCAGCTCGGTAACGGCGGCGGCACGCCGAGTCCGAGAAAGGAGAGCGAGGCTTCCAGCATGATCGCCAGAGCCATTTCCAGCGTCGCCACCACGATCAAATGGTTGGCGATGTTGGGCAGAATTTCGCGCAGAAGCACATGCACGCGCGAGGCACCGGCGGCTTCCGCGGCGGCGACATAGTCGAGATTGCGTACCTGCATGGTGGCGGTCCGTGCGACCACGGCAAAGCGGTCCCAGAGCAACAGGCCGAGCGTGAGGATGACGATGGTGAGCGAGCTGCCGACCATGGCGACCACGGTCAGTGCGACCAGGATGATCGGGATCGACAGGCGGCAGGTAATGAGGAACATCACCGCGTCGTCGATACGGCCGCCATAGAACCCGCCGAGCAGGCCAAGCGTGATGCCGATGAGTCCGGAGGCGATGACGGTGGAGACGCCGATGATGATCGAGATGCGCGTGCCGAAGATGAGGCGGGAGAAATAATCGCGGCCGAGTTGGTCGGTGCCGAGCAGATGGCTTAGCTGGCCACCCATCCAAAGCGGCGGGATCAGGCGATTGCCGAGATTTTGCGTGAACGGATTATGTGGGGCCAGCAGCGGTGCGAAGATCGCGACGAAGACCGCGAGGCTGACGATCGCCGCGCCGAACAAGGTTAGAGTATGCCGCAGCGGAGGCAACTTGATGCGCCGCCACATGCCGGGAAGGACCAGATTACCGTTCATCGCCGCAGTCTCGGGTCGAGCAGGGCGTTGACGAGATCGGCCAGCAGCGTGAGGGCGATATAGAGGAGGGCGAGGAACAGCACGATTGCCTGCACCACAGGGAAATCGTTCTTGGTAATGGAATCCCAGGCGAGATAGCCGACACCGGGTAAAGCGAACACCGCCTCGATGACCACTGAGCCGCCGAGCATGTAGCCGAGCTGTACCGCGGTGATGGCGACCACCGGCATCGCCGCGTTGCGCAACGCGTGTTTGAGAATGACCTTGCTGCGGCTGAGCCCTTTGGCGCGCGCGGTGCGGATATAGTCGGCGGCCAGCGCTTCGATCATGCCGGAACGGGTCAAGCGCATCAAAGCCGGCACGGCCGAGAAGGCCAGGACGATGGCTGGCAGGATATAGCCGTGCCAAGTATCGACCCCGGAGATTGGGAACCATTGCAGGTCGAGGGCGAGAAAAATGATCAGCACAAGGCCGAGCCAGAAATTCGGCATCGCCTGGCCGATCAAAGCGATCAGCATGATCGCACGGTCGATGATCGTGCCTTCGCGCGCGGCTGCGAGGATCCCAAGGGGAATTGACACGGCGAGTGCCATCAGGATGGCGATCAGGCCGAGGGTGAGTGTGATCGGCAGGCGCTGGCGGATCAGGCTCCAGACCGGTACGTGATAGAGGTAGGAACGGCCCAGATCGCCCTCAGCGGCGTGCCGCGCCCAGTCAAGGAACTGCACCGGCAGCGGGCGGTCGAGGCCGTAATTTTTGGTGATGATGGCGATGTCAGCGGCTGATGCGTTGGGCCCTGCAATGGAGGCGGCAAGGTTGCCGGAAAGGCGCGTCAGCGTGAAGCTGATGACCATGACGGTCATGCAGGCGAGTATCGCAAGCAGCAATCTGCGCAGGAAGAACAGCCACATACGTAATGCCTACGTCGCGATATTTCGCCGCGCAATCGAAATAAATAGGAAAAATAATCGCCGGCGCGGCAAACGAAAACGTTTTATGCAACTATAGGTGTAGTTAGAGGCAAGCGATTAAATGTTGGGCAGGTGTCGTGGTGCGGCATCCCTGCAGAGGTGTAATTCGCCCAATAAGCGGGCGCTGGATCGGCCAGTCAGTGATCCGAATACATCATTTGTGCATGACCGTTTCCTTTGTCGGCCATTCCCGCCGATTAGGTTGCCAATGGCTTCGAGCCGGCACGCAAATCGCCATAGGCTATCTCAGCCGCTTCCGACTCTAATGCGCCAGGGTCGCCGGTTCGTCTGCCGATGCCACGGTGCGCAGCGGCAAGTCCCGCATCCCCAGCGCGATCACCACCGCCACCGCCATCACCACGGCGCAGGCCAGGAAGGCCACATGGAAAGCGTCCGCCAGCGCGACATGCACCTGCGGGATCATCGCTGCCGGGACGTTGGAGAGGGCGCCGCCGCGTTGGCGGATCTCACCCAGGTCGATATGCGTGGTGACGCCGATTGCCGCCAGATGCGATGCGAAGACGCTGGTGAGCAGCGCTCCCACCATCGTGCTTCCGAACGCGCCGCCCATGGAGCGCAGGAACAACAGGCAGCCGGTCGCAGCACCGATATCCCGCCGCTCCGCCGCGTTCTGCGCGGTCACGAGGCAGTTCGGCATCACCACCCCGAGTGCGCCACCAAGAACGGTCTGGTAGAATATAAGCATGAAGCGCGGCGTGCTGGCGCTCAGCAGCGTGAGGAGCCCGAAGCCAAGCAGGCAACCCAGCAGCCCGGCGACCAGGATCGCCTTCATCTTCCCGTGCCGGCGCGCAAGCCAGCCGGCGACAATCGAAGCCACACAGTTCGCCCCCAGGAAAGGCGCCAGCAGCGCACCCGAGACGGCCGCGTCTGCGCCGTTCACCAGCTGGAAGTAGAGTGGCAGCAAGAAGGTGCCTCCGAACAGCCCCATCGCCCCGCAGAAGGCGATTGCCACGCTGCGCACGAACACCGAATTGGCGAACAGACGCGGCGGTAGCAGCGCATCCGGAAAGCGGCGCTCCTGCCAGATGAGCGCCACCATGAACGCAAGGCCGGCCACGGCCAGTTGCAGGATCGGCGGCGCGGTCCACTTCATCTCCACGCCACCCCAGCTCAGCACCAATAACCAGGCGCTGACCGAAGCGGTCAGCAGGCCAGCGCCCATCCAGTCGATGCGCGCCGTGCCGCCCCGCGAGGGCAGCAGCCGGAGTGAGCGATCACACAGCAACATCGCCACCAGTGCGATCGGCAGGTTGATCCAGAAAATCCAGCGCCACGACAAGGTGTCGGTAACCCAGCCACCGATCACCGGCCCCGCAACCGAGGCAAGGCCCCAGGCCGAAGCCATGTAGCCCTGGTAGCGCCCACGCTCGCGCGGGCTGACCACGTCCGCGATCGCCGCCTGCGCCATCGCCGTCAGCCCCGCTCCCCCGATTCCCTGCAGCGCACGGGCGATCACGAGCTGGGGTAGGCTACCCGCCATCGCGCATAGAACCGAGGTGACCGCGAAGATCGCCAACCCCAGCAGCAGCAGCTTCCGCCGCCCGTAGATGTCGGACAGCTTGCCATAGATGGGCGTGGCCGCGGTGGAGGTCAGGAGATAGGCTGACACGATCCAGGCGAGATGGCTGAACCCGTTCAGGTCGGCGGCGATTGCCGGCACCGCGGGAATCACCACCGTCTGGTCAATCGCGGCCAGGAAGATACAAAGCAAGACTCCGCTCAGCACCCGGAGGATTTGCTGATGGGAAAAACGCGGCAACTCGTCGTATGTCGGCATGGCGGCCCAGATCCTCCCGCGCGGCGTTGAAGTCGCCGCGTCCTTGTCACCCTGAAATCTACTGCAGCCCAGCGCGCGCAGCCACGCGGCAGGCTCAACCCTGCTGCGTGCGGCGTCGAAGAGGCGCTGAAACGGCTGGCGTGGTCCTTGGAAGCTCGTGATCGGGCCGCGCCGGCACGTTTATCGGATGTTGGCGGAGGCGATCGGGCCAGCACCGTCTAGATACACTCCTGTCACAAGCGACCTTCCTACTCGAGACATATCTAGCCAAGTTTATGCCAGCACTTCTGAAAACGGTGCGTGATTGGCCAGCGCTTGAGCAATCTTCCGAGCTGCGCCGGCTAATGCTTCCCGATCCTCCGCGGCGATGCTCAGGCGCACGGCATGATCGGTGTTGGCTCGACCGACCGCGAAGACATCGGAAGCCAGGAAAAGGACGCCACTGCTGTGGCTCCATCGGGTAAACTCGTCCTTCGTCCAGGGGTCCGGCAGTTCAAGCCAGGCATGCGGGGCGTGCGCCGCCGTGCGTATCTTCTGATGGCCGAGGATCTGTCTGACAACGGCATTGCGCCGCGCCAGTTCGCTGCGGTTCTCCTGCAGAATCCGTGCG
This sequence comes from Acidocella sp., assembly GCA_035493735.1. GTDB lineage: Bacteria > Pseudomonadota > Alphaproteobacteria > Acetobacterales > Acetobacteraceae > Acidocella. The sequence goes on along the minus strand of DATJHR010000107.1, from coordinate 7,392 downwards.
GCCGTGCCGCTGGTGATCATCCGGGTCGCCGCTTCTGCCGCGAGGGGCGAGGCCATCCAGCTCGTGCCATGTAGCGCAGCGGCAATTTTACCTGTCATGGGTGCCGGCACATCGAGATAGCCGACCCGCAGCCCAGGCCCGAGTGTTTTCGATAGGCCCGTCAGCCGAACCACACGCTCGGGCGACAGGCTCGCCAATGGCGAAGGCTTCGTTTCTAACAAACCGCCATAGACGTCGTCTTCGATGATTATGACATCGTGGCGATGCGCGATCTGCACCAGCGCATGGCGGCGCTCTTCGGGTAGCGTCGCCGTCGTTGGGTTCTGCAGATTGGGCACGCAGACGAGGACCTTGATCCGCTGCGCAGCGCAGGCTGCTTCGAAGGAGTCCGGCCGCATTCCGTGCTCGTCGATATCGATGGGCACCAGCCGCAGCCCGAGCAAAGGAGCTGCCGCCTTGAAGCTCGAATAGGTTAGCCGCTCAGTGGCGACAGCGTCGCCATGGTCGCACAGCGCCAGCAGGGCGCAAAACAACGCATGTTGTGCGCCATTGCATACGAACAGCCGGTCCGGTTCCGCCGCGTAACCGGACGTGGTGGCAAACCAGGTGGCGCCCGCCTCACGATGATGGGCATGGCCACCACCGTAAACATATTCAAGCCATGCGCCGAAGCCTGGGTTCTGGGCGCACTCGGTTAGCGCATGTTGTATTTCCCAGGCCCACGTCGAAAGCGGTGCCCGATGGCCGCGAAGGTCGATTGAGCGACCAGAATCAACCGCCCCCTGCGGTCTCGACATCTCCAGGTCAATATCAAGGCGAACATGGGTGCCACGGCGGGTTCCCGCGTCGAGGAGTTTCTCACGGATCACTTCGCCAAAGGCGCGGGAGACCGTGCTCACAGTGACCCCGAGTTCCGCAGCCAAATCGCGATGACCTGGAAGCCGGTCGCCAGGCCGGAGCGTACCATTGCGGATATCAGCGATCATCGCGTTCGCGATGCGCTCGAACATCGGACCCGTTGAGCCTTCCAAGTTCGGCTTCCAGGTCACCTCATCCTCCTTGTCATTTTTCTGGCCAGCACAATACCAGTACAATACAAAAGCGAAGTTTCTTCCACAGTACAATAAATCGTGGCTTGATCGATATCAATCGCTTGAAAGCGCCTGTCGCAAAAACGTTGGCTTTTGAATCATCAAAAGCTTAATTTTTTGCTTGCCCTAAAATATGTATGCGTACATATTTACTGAACTGATACATTGTAATGGTGTACAAGAAGATTCTGATCGTATCGATCAGTACAATAAAAAGGGAGGTAAAATCGTGCCCTCTGACCTCAACGTCGCCAGCCGGAAGCGGCAAACCGGCGGTCATTATTCTCCAAGCCGTCGCGCGGGCGATTTCGTCTTCGTTGCCGGCCAGACCCCACGCGATGCCGAGCGCCGGATCATCGGCACGACCATCGAGGACCAAACCGCGGCGACCATCGAGAATCTCCGGGCCATACTCGCGGAGGAGGGCGCCACGCTTGAGCAAGTTGTCAAGGCGACGGTCCACCTCGCGGATCTTCGCGATGCGCCGCGGTTCGACGCTACCTATGCCGCTTATTTTCCTAACAATCCGCCTGTCCGCACGACGGTGGGCAGCGTGTTGAACGGCGTGCTGGTCGAGATCGACGTCATTGCCTATGTCGGCGCCGCCTCCAGCGGCGGATAGCGGGCCATGACGTCGCCTCCCGATCGGATTTCCAGCAGCGATCCCGCTGATTTCGGATTCATGTTGCCAGCAGACGTGCCGACACCGGCTTTCGTCATTATCGAGGATGCCGTGCGCCGCAACCTAGCGGCGACCGTCGCGGCCTGCGGCACGCCGGCGCGGTTTCTGCCCCATGTGAAGACCCATCGCGCGCCTTGGCTCACCAAATGGCTGGTCGCCGAAGGCGTCACCGGTTGCAAGGTGGCGACGCCGGCGGAAGCCAAGCTGGCGCTCGATGCGGGTATGCGTATGGTCCTTTGGGCCTTCCCGACCGTCAATCCAGCGAACATCGCCCGCTTCGTCGCCAATGCACGCGATTATCCGGCCGCCCAGCTGGTGGCGCTGGTCGATTCCGCTGCGGGGATCGACGCTTGGCAGGCGGTGCTGGGACAGGACAGGCCGGTGAACCTCGCCTTCCGCGTTGATCTCGATCCCGGCATGGGGCGGACCGGCGTGGCGATTGGCAGCCCCGCGCTCGATCTCGCGCGCTGCCTGCACCGTAGCGGCTGTTTCGCCGGTTGGCACCTGTATGACGGCCATATCAAAGACCTTGATCGTGATGCCAGGCAGCGCAAGGTGGACGCCCTCGTCGAGGGGACCGAGCATTTGCGGCGCCAGCTCGAGGCGGAGGGCGTGACCTCCGATCTTGTCGCGGGCACCAGCTACACGCTGGATCTCTGGCCGGCGGATGCCGCTGCCTTTGTGTCGTCCGGCAGTTGGACATACTCCAGTGATCAGCACGACCGCGAGCTCGCCAGCGCCGGATGGATGCCCGCTGCCTTCGTGCTGGCAACCGTGATTTCCACCCGCAACGGTACGGCGACCCTCGACGCCGGCGCGAAGGCGGTCGCACCCGACAAGCCTATCGCCGAACGGTTTCGCTGGGAGGGCAAGATCCTGCTCATGAACGAGGAACACAGTATCGTCGAATCGGTGACGCTCGCGGTCGGCGACCGCGTGCTCTTGATCCCGCGCCATACCTGCACGACCGCCTATCTTTACGACGAAGCATTGGTCCTGACGGCCGGCGGCGTTTGGGAGTGGCGTGCCCAGCTTGGCTGCCGGCGATAATCCCGCATGGGCGCATTCGGATTGCCGCAGGAATGCCATGCTCTAGCTTTGTTGAGGTCTGCACAATAAGGACCACGCGGAGCGTATGGTTAAGTTTGCTCCGTTTTTTCAAGAACAACAAGAAATAATCCTGCGTCATAGTGCCCCTCAGGGCTCAGGGAGGAAAGAACCATGGATGTTAGTTCGGACACTTTGCCCGAGGTTAAATCGATCGAGCGGGAGACGATTAGGCGCGTGGCTTGGAGGCTGATACCGCTTTTGATGCTTGGTTATTTTTGTGCCTTTCTCGATCGCTCCAACATCGGCATGGCTGCGCCGACCATGCTTCCGGCGTTGCATTTTTCGAACGCGGTGTTCGGCTTTGGTGCCGGCGTGTTCTTCCTCGGTTATTTCCTGGCCGAGATCCCGAGCAACCTCATCCTCGACCGGGTGGGTGCGCGGCGCTGGATCGCACGAATCCTGATTACCTGGGGCATCATCTCTGGGCTGACAGCCTTCGTCTGGAACGACTGGAGCTTCTACGGTGTCCGCTTCCTCCTCGGTCTGGTGGAGGCCGGGTTCTATCCAGGCGTCGTGCTTTACATGACATGGTGGTTTCCTTCATCCTATCGCACGCGAATGGTCGCGCTGTTCCAATCGGCGGCGGTGATCTCTCTGATCATAGGACCGCCCGTTGGCAGCTTACTTCTGCGCCTGAACGGGCTGTTTGGCCTGGCAGGTTGGCAATGGCTCTATATCGTCGAGGCGCTGCCTTCAATCGTCATGTGTTTCGTCATATGGCACCTGCTGACCGACCGGCCCAAGGATGCGGTTTGGCTCCGGCCGGAGCAGCGCGCCTGGCTGGTCGAGCGGATCGAAGCCGAGCGCGCTGAACGCGAAGCCATTCGCAAGTTTTCGCTCCGTGATGCGTTCTACAATCCGAAAGTGTGGCTCATCAGCATCGCCTATGTTGGTACCAACGGCGTGTCTTATGGGGTGGCGTTCTTCCTACCGCTGATCGTCAAGGGACTAGGCACCAGCAGCAGCATGATCGGGGTGGTCACCGCAGTACCCTACTTTGCGGCACTACTCGCCATGAACTATTGGGGGTGGCACTCCGATAAGACGGGCGAACGCAAATGGCACGCCGCGGGTGCCTGCCTCCTCTGTGCCGCGGGGCTGGCTGCGTGCACTGTCATCGGCGCGGGCCATCCGGTGATCACCATGGTGGCACTGACCTTCGCGATCATGGGCCAACAATCCGTCTCCGGGCCGTTTTGGGCACTGCCTTGCGCGCTACTGACCGGCACTGCAGCGGCGGGAGGCTTCGCCATGATCAATGCCATTGGCGGTCTCGGCGGATGGTTCTGTCCCTGGCTGGTCGGCGTGGTGAAGGATGCCACGGGCAGCTTTAATACCGCGTTGTTCTGTCTCGCCCTGGCCCCCGCCATGTCAGCCATGGCCTTGCTGCTCGCCGGCCATGATCGTCGGATGGAGCAAGTTCCCAACGCGGCCGTAAAGCGATCTTCCTTGCAGCATTCACCGTAGACTTCCGGCAGGTACCGCATCAGGCGCCAGAGGTGACGAAGCGGAACAGGCAAAAAACCGGTGCACTGTGCGCTTCGAGGCATCGACGACACAGAGGACGATGGTCTAACTTCAAAGCGCGGTTAGTCTGCGAGAAGGGAAGGGCGGTTTGGGGGAAACCGGGCTGTCGGCCCGACGCGCGCCAAATGACCTGCCGGGTAGCATGAAGGAGGAAATGAAATGAGCCTGTCGCAAACGGCCGTGAGCCCGATACGCCGATCCTGTTCTTCGCGGTGGCGGGCGGGAGCACGCGGTTGATGACCGCACCGACCTGGGCGCTGGTCGACGTCACGCCAGTCGCGGAGCAAGAAAGGGAGTAACGATGCAGCCAGGACCAACACAAACGGGGCCGCGACGTCCCGCCGAGCCCGGCATGGCGCTGGCTGAGGTGGAGACGCCGGCCTTGCTCATTGATCGCGCGGCGTTGGATGCGAACATCGCCGCCATGTCGACCTATCTGCGCGGTTGTACGTCGGGTATCCGTCTGCGGGCGCACGCAAAGGCCCACAAATCACCTGACATCGCGCGGCTGCAGCTCGCGGCGGGCGCGATTGGCGTCTGCTGCCAGACCGTGGCGGAGGCCGAAGCGATGGTCGCCGCCGGCATCCCGGACGTGCTGCTGAGCAACCAGATCGCGGACGCAAGCAAGGCGGCTCGGTTGGCCGTGCTGGCAAACGCGGCGCGCATCACCGCCTGCGTGGATGACGCGGTGCAGGTGGCGTTGCTCGCCGCCGCCGCGCGCGATGCCGGTGTTGTGCTGCACGTGCTGGTGGAAATCGATGTCGGCGGCCATCGCTGCGGCGTCGCCTCGCCGGAGGCCGCCCGCGACCTTGCCCTGGAGGTCGCGCGTCACCCGGAGCTCCTGTTCGACGGTCTGCAAGCCTATCACGGCCGGGCACAGCATTTGCGCACGTACGAGGAGCGGCGGGACGCAATCGCCTCAGCGACGCGCATCGCACGCCATGCGGCTGACCTGATCCGTGAGAGCGGCCTCGCCTGTGGGACCATCACCGGCGCCGGCACCGGCAGCTTCGAGCATGAGGCGGCAAGCGGCCTCTACACGGAGCTGCAATGCGGCTCCTATGTCCTCATGGACGCCGATTATGCACGCAACCGGCGGGGACCGAACAACGCATTGCCGGAGTTCGCGCACGCGCTGTCGCTCCTCACCACGGTGATCAGCGCGCCGGCGCCCGTGCGCGTCGTTTGCGATGCCGGTCTCAAGGCGATGAGCCTGGATAGTGGACCGCCTTCGCTCGCGCGGCATCCCGGCCTCGCTTATGGCGGCGCCTCGGACGAACATTCCACTCTGCTGGTCGAAGCCGGCGCGGCGCCGATGATTGGCGATAAATTGCAGCTCCTGCCCGGGCATTGCGACCCCACCGTGGCGATGCATGACTGGCTGGTTGTGCATGACGGGCAAGTTGTCACCGCGCTGTGGTCGGTAGCACGCGGCCGATGAGATAACGGATGAAGATGGGCGGTGCCCCGCGACGGGCACCGCCCCGTCGTCGGAAGCCTCTCCCTCAAGTCTCGCTCGCCTCATCAGCAGCGATACGACTTGGGTGTCCGCGGCACCGTCAACACAAAGACCTCATCGCCCGGAGGAGACTTCCCTTCGGCCGAGGGGGCTGGCTCTCCCCCGCCCACTTCCGCCGCTCGTCCGCCAGTATCTGGCGTTGACGATGCCGCTCGGCGCGACGACCGACGCGTTTCGCCTTGTTAACGTGCTGTTTGAAGATCTTTTTAAGGCGGATTGACCGTTTTTCTTCCAATAGAGGCTCGGCTGGCGAAAAAGGCGCCGTCGAGACGCTTGCCTCGGCCTTGCCGAAGGGGCATGCTTTAGGACATTCCGACTCGGATACGTTTCTGCTTTATACCGGACTGCGTTGCTGGGAGGTTTCATGAAGCATACACGCTGGTTGGCCGCCATTCCCTTCATCGGCATGTTTTCCGGCCCAATTTTCCATAACAGCGTGACCCCCTTCATTCTCGGGATGCCGTTCATTCTGGCCTGGCTGGTCGGCGCGGTGTTCCTCACCTCGCTGATCATGGCCGTCATTTATTGGCTTGATCCCGTGCGTCAGACCCGTGCGGAGGACGTGCCATGAACATCGCCTTGGTTCTGATCGCCATCGCGACCATTTGTGCTCTTCTGCTCGGCATCGTCGCGCGCTCCCAACACAAGATGGACCTCGAACAATGGACGGTTGGCGGCCGCCATTTCGGCACGGCGCTCGTGTTCCTGCTCCTCGCCGGTGAAATCTACACCACCTTCACCTTTCTCGGTGCTTCAGGATACTCCTACGGACTTGGCGCGCCGGCCTTTTACATTCTCGGTTACAATACGCTTGCATATGTAATTTCGTACTACCTCCTGCCAAAAATCTGGCAGTATGCCCGCAGCCATTCTCTGATCTCGCAGCCGGATTTTCTGGCGCATAAATATAACAGCCCCGCGCTCGGCGTGCTGGTGACGCTGGTCGGTATCGTCTCGCTGATACCCTATCTCGTCCTGCAGTTCACCGGCCTTGGCATCATCGTACAGGTGGCGAGTTACGGCGCCGTGTCCAAGGTCGCCGCGATCATAATTGGTGCCACCGTGGTCACGCTGTATGTGATCATCTCCGGCATCCGCGGCTCGGCGTGGACGGCGATCATCAAGGACATCATGATCCTGAGTGTCGCCGCGTTCCTCGGCTTCTATCTGCCGATCCATTATTTTGGCAGCATCGGCAAAATGTTCGCAGCGGTGAACACCGCGAAGCCCGGCTTCCTCGCCTTCGCGGCACATGGGCAGAGCGTTTCCTGGTTTGTTTCCACGACCTTGCTCACGGCGCTCGGTTTCTTCATGTGGCCGCATACCTTCGGTTCCTGCTTCACGGCGCGCAATGCCTCGGTGTTTCGCAAGAACGCCATCGTGCTGCCGATCTATACGCTGGTCATGCTGTTCGTGTTCCTGGTCGGCTTTACCGCGGTGCTGGTGGTGCCGGGGCTGAAGGG
>DATJHR010000106.1:0-25836 GCA_035493735.1 Acidocella sp. | reverse complement strand
GGCGTCCCGAAGGCGACCCTGGCGCGGCTCATCGTGGGCGCGATGCCGGGCGAAGCGGTGATCTACCGGGACGGCAACCACCTCAACCTGCGACGTAGCAATCTGCTCAAGTTGGACCGCGAAGCCGCCGGTCGGTGGCGTGGTGAGCGGCTCACGACCGCGTGCAACCGCCTATGATCTGATCCCCCGCCAGTCCGCGTGACATGCCTTCTTTGTGTCGCGCGGCGGTGTGCTGGGCGGACCGATTCTCAAACGATCCGCTTGGGGGGTGTTGGTCTTCACGCTCCAATAAGAAACATATTGTGCCCGCCCGCCGCCGCCACCTCCAGGGCGCGCCGTGCTGTCTCCATGCCGCGCACCTCGGCGAGATCCGGCACCTTGTGCCCGAGCCCGAGCTGGCCCGGCGGCGGCGCGGAGATCAATTGCGTGCCGCGGAAATGATTGATCAGGCAGAGCAGGTCGGGGGCGGCCAGAATGGTGATATCCCCGGCCCAGGCGGCTTCCGGCCCCTGCGCTTGTGGGCAGATCAGCCCCAAGTCGCGGGCGGCGGCGGCGATGGCGGCGGGCAGCACCCCGGCCACCGGATTGATCCGCCCATCCAGAGACAATTCGCCCAGGACGGCGAACTGCGCCAGCTCCTCGGCCGGCAGCACATCCATCGCCGCCAGCACCGCGAGCGCCACGGGTAAATCGAAATGGCTGCCCTCCTTCAGCATGTCGGCCGGCGCCAGATTCACCAGAACGCGCTTCGGCGGCAAAGCCAGCCCCATGGCGGTGAGGGCGGCGCGCACCCGCTCCCGCGCTTCGCCCACCGCCTTGTCGGCCAAGCCGACCATCAGGAAATTCGGCAGGCCGCTGGCGATCTGCACCTGCACTTCCACCGGCTGTGCCTCGATCCCGGCGAAAGCGAAACTGTTTGCGCGTGCAATGGACATAGCTCACCGCAAGTTGTTGCGGTAGAGTTATGATCTGGTGTTGGGGGGAAAGGAAGTGGCCGCTTTTTGAAAAAAGCGGCGCAAAAACTTTTTTGAAACTGGGCCCGTGGCAGCGAAACCACCACGGCCCAAACTAACAAAGTTTTTTTGCTACTTTTTGTTCACAAAAAGTAGCGCTTTCTCTTCTGTCTCTAACGCTCCCCGTGGAGCGTTAGACGTTACGCTTCACCGTGAGGCCGGCGCTGGCCTGGCAGGTCGGCATCAGCTCGATGCGGTTGATGTTCACGTGGTCAGGCAGCGCCACGATCCAGGACGCGGCCTCGGCGATGTCGTCCGGCATCAGCGGGGTGGTGCCGGCATAGACGGCGGCCGCTTTGTCCTTGTCGCCGCCGAAGCGCACGGCGCTGAATTCCGAGCCGCCGACCAGGCCCGGCTGGATGTCGGTCACGCGGATGTTCTTGCCCGCGAGGTCAGCACGCAGGTTGAGCGAGAATTGCTGCACGAAGGCCTTGGTGGCGCCGTACACATGTCCGCCCGGATAGGGGGAGTTGCCGGCGATCGAGCCGAGATTGATGATGGTGCCGCGATTGCGCGCGACCATGCCGGGCAGGATGGCGCGGGTCATATGCACCAGGCCGGAGATGTTGGTGGCGATCATCGTGTCCCAGTCCTTGAGATCGGCCTCCCAGGCGGGGGAGAGGCCAAGGGCGAGGCCGGCATTGTTCACCAGCACGTCGATTTCACGCCAGCCGGTCGGCAGCGTGTCGAGGAAGCCGGCGACAGCCTTTTCGTCGGTCACGTCCAGCTTGGCGACGTGGACCTTGTCGCCCAGCTCCTTCTTCAGCTCGGCCAGGCGCTCCTCGCGGCGGCCAGTGGCGATGACGCGGTGGCCATCCTTGACGAAGCGGCGGGCGAAGGCGGCGCCGAAGCCGGCAGTGGCGCCGGTGACGAGAATCGTTTTCATGAGGCTCTCCAGATAGATGCGTGTGTGAATTAAGCTCGCGGTCCTGTGATGCAAGAGACTTGCGCGGCATTGCCCCGCCAGTCGCACATCGCTACATCCCCAGCATGCGCTGGACCCCCTGTCTCCTTTTCCTCGGTTTGACCGCCTGCGCCTTGCCAGGCCGTCAGACGTTTGCCGCCAAGCCCGCCGGGGCGGATACCGCCTCGGTCAATGCCGTGCAGGCCTTTTCAGGCCGTATTCCGCTGGTGACGATCCTGCCGGGCACGCAAGATTTCGCCCAGCCGGTGCAGAATGCCGTGAGCCAGGCGCTCGCGATCAAGCCGAGCGCGCAATTCGAGGTCGAGGCGCAGACCCCTGCGGCGCCATCGCCGGATGAGAGCGCCCAGGCACTCTCTGGTCTGGCCTCGACGGCCACCGCCGTGGCCAAGGCGATCGTCGTTGATGGTGTGCCCGCCGAGCGCGTCAAGCTCACCGCGCGAACGGCCGGTTTGGACCCTGAGATCCTCGTTTACGTGAAGTGACGTTCTCGCTTCTGATGCCGCTGATGCGGCGGCTCGACCCTGAGACCGCGCACGATTTGGCGCTGCGCGGTTTGCGCTGGGGCCTTGCCGGCGTCGATCGCACGCCGGATGACCCGATCCTGGCGGTGCAGGCTTTTGGCCGCACGCTGCGTAACCCGCTTGGCCTCGCCGCTGGGTTCGACAAGAACGCGGTGGCGGTGAACGCGCTCGGGCGGCTGGGTTTCGGCTTCGTTGAGGCCGGCACTGTCACGCCCCGGCCGCAATCGGGCAATCCGCGTCCGCGGCTGTTCCGCCTGCCTGAGGACCAAGCGGTCATCAACCGCATGGGCTTCAACAATGGCGGGATCGACGCCTATCTCGCCAATCTGCGCGGGATTGACCGCGCGCAGGTGGCGCTGGGGGCGAATGTCGGCATCAACAAGGAAGGTGCGGACCCGGAGCGGGATTATCCGGCGCTGGTATCCGCCGTTTCGCCCTTCGCCGATTATGTGACCGTGAATATCTCATCGCCCAACACGCCGGGCTTGAGGGATCTGCAAGGCGAGGCGCGGCTCTCCGCGATCTTGGGGGCCATCGTCACGGACAAGCCCGTGTTCGTGAAAATCGCCCCCGACCTGGCGCCGGAAGGGCTGGAGGCGGTGATCGGCGTGTGCCTGGCGCGCGGTGTGAGCGGGCTGATCGTCTCCAACACCACCATCGCCCGGCCCGACACGCTGCAAGGCGCGGCCAGAACCGAGACCGGTGGCCTCTCCGGCGCGCCTTTGTTCGCGCCGTCCACCGCCATGTTGGCGCAGGCTTACCGGCTCGCGGGCAAGAAGCTCATGCTGATCGGCGTGGGCGGGATTTTTACGGCCGAGGACGCGCTCAAGAAAATTCTCGCCGGGGCCAGCCTGGTGCAGGTTTACACGGGCTTCGCCTATCAGGGGCCGCCAATGGTTCCGAAACTCAAGCAGGGCCTCGCGCAATTGCTGCGCGCCCGCGGGTTCAAGCACATCCAAGACGCGGTCGGAGCGGGGTTATGAGCGGGTTTGGGCGCTTAAGCGCAAATTATGACGGGTTCATCGTCGATCTCTGGGGCGTCGTGCATGATGGGGTCAAACCTTATCCCGGCGTGCTGGATTGCCTGGCAAGGCTGAAAGCTGCCGGTAAGCGCGTGGTCTTCCTCTCCAACGCGCCCCGCCGGGCCGAGAAAATCGGCGAGGCGCTGGCCGAGATGGGTATCACGCCGGAATTCTACGACGGGATCATGTCGAGCGGCGAGGCGGTGCATCTCGCCCTGCGTGACCGCACCGACGAGTTCGCCGCTCTTGGGCAGACGCTTTACCATCTCGGGCCGCCGCGAGATCGCGGGGTGTTCGACACGCTGCCGCTGCGCGAGGCGAGCAGCCCGGCCGAAGCTGATTTCATTCTCAATACCGGGCCGGACGACATTCTCGGCCCGCAGGACCCGTCCGTGTACCAGCCGGTCCTCGATGAAGGGCTGGAGCACAAAAAACCGATGGTCTGTGCCAATCCGGACCTGGAAGTGATCCGCGACGGGCAGCGCATCATCTGCGCCGGGTTGCTGGCGGAAATCTATGAAACGGCGGGCGGCAAGGTGATCCAGCGCGGCAAGCCCGATCCGGCGATCTATGCGCCGACCCTGGCGTTGCTTGGCACGGAACGGCGCAAGACATTGGCGGTGGGCGATTCGCTGCGCACCGACATGGCGGGGGCCAAAGCGGCGGGGATTGATGCGTGCTGGGTGCTCTCCGGCATCCACGCGCTGCGCGCCGAGGAAGCGCCGCAAGAGGCGGAAATGGCCGGGGTCAAGCCGGTCGCGATTTTGGCGGGCTTTGACTGGTAATAAGGAAGGAAGTGGCCGCTTTTTGAAAAAAGCGGCGCAAAAACTTTCTTGAAACTGGGCCCGTGCCGGCGAAACCAGCACGGCCCAAGTTAACAAAGTTTTTTTGCTACTTTTTGTTCACAAAAAGTAGCGCTTTCTTCTTACGCCTTCGCCAGCCTATCGAACGCCATCAGCCGTTCAATCAGCGCCGGCATGTCGCGCAGCGGGATCATGTTCGGCCCGTCGGAGGGCGCGCGGTCCGGGTCTGGGTGGCATTCGATGAACACAGCGGCGCAGCCCACGGCCAGGGCGGCGCGGGCGAGGACCGGGGCAAAACGCCGGTCGCCGCCGCTGGAGGTCCCTTGGCCGCCCGGCTGCTGCACGGAATGGGTGGCGTCGAACACCACCGGATAGGAGGTCTCGGCCATGATCGGCAGGGAGCGCATGTCGCTCACCAGCGTGTTGTAGCCGAAGCTCGCCCCGCGCTCGCAGAGCAGGATATTCTCATTGCCGGTGCTGGCAATTTTCGCGGCGACATTCTTCATGTCCCACGGCGCCAGGAACTGGCCCTTTTTCACGTTGATGGCGCGGCCGGTGGCGCCGGCGGCCAGCAGCAGATCGGTCTGCCGGCACAGGAAGGCGGGAATTTGCAGCACATCCACGGCCTGGGCGACGGGGGCGCACTGCGCGGCGTCGTGCACATCCGTGAGCACAGGAAGCCCGAAGCGCTGCCGCACCTCCGCGAGGATTTCCAGCCCCTGCGCCATGCCCACGCCGCGCGCCGCATTGGCCGAGGTGCGGTTCGCCTTGTCGTAGCTGGATTTGTAGATCACACCGATGCCGAGCTTCTGGGCCAGTTCGGCCAGGGCGCTGGCCACCTCCATCGTGTGCGCGCGCGACTCGATCTGGCAGGGCCCCGCGATCAGCGTGAAGGGCAGGTCGTTGGCGATCGTCAGACCGCCGACCGTGACGCGCTTCAAACCAGCCTCGACTGGCGCACCGCCGCGGCGATGAAGCCCTCGAACAGAGGATGCGGCGCGAACGGCTTAGACTTCAGTTCCGGATGGTACTGCACGCCGATGAACCAGGGATGGTCCGGGTATTCCACGATCTCCGGCAGCACACCATCTGGCGAGAGGCCGGAGAAGCGCAGGCCGGTGGCCTCGAGCTGCTCGCGGTAATGGATGTTGACCTCATAGCGATGGCGGTGGCGCTCGGAAATCTCCGCCGCCCCGCCATAGACGGCGCGGACCAGCGACCCCTCGGCCAGCTTGGCGGGGAAGGCACCGAGGCGCATCGTGCCGCCAAGATCGCCGCCGGCGCGACGGCGCTCAATGTCGTTGCCGCGCGCCCATTCGGTCAGCAGGCCGACCACGGGCGCCTCGCACGGGCCGAATTCGGTGGAGGAGGCGCCAGGCATGCCGGCCAGGTTTCGCGCCGCTTCGATCACCGCCATCTGCAGGCCCAGGCAAATCCCAAGGAACGGCACCTTGCGCTCGCGGGCGAAGCGGACCGCCTCGATCTTGCCTTGGGTGCCGCGTTCGCCGAATCCGCCCGGGACGAGAATCCCGTCCACGCCGTCCAGCTGCTGCACGGTATCGGGCTGCTCGAAAACTTCCGAATCCATCCAGTCCAGCCGCACCTTCACCTTGTTGGCGATGCCGCCATGGGCCAGCGCCTCGGCCAGCGATTTATAGCTGTCCAGCAGGTTGGTGTATTTGCCGACCACGGCAATGCGCACCTCGCCTTCCGGCGCCAGCACGGTGTCGACGATGCGGCGCCAGCCGGTGAGGTCGGGCTGGTGCTCGAAGGGCAGGTTGAAATGCCGCAGCACTTCGCGGTCCATGCCCGCCTCGTGATAGGAGATGGGCACGGCATAGATCGTGTTGACGTCCAGCGCCGGCACCACCGCCTCGGTGCGCACATTGCAGAAGCTGGCGATTTTGCGCCGCTCATTGTCGGGAATCGGCCGGTCGCACCGGCAGATCAGCATATGCGGCTGGATGCCGACATTTTGCAGCTCCTTCACCGAATGCTGGGTCGGCTTGGTCTTCAGCTCGCCGGCCGAAGGGATGTAGGGCACGAGCGTCAGATGCACGAACATCGCGCGCTCCGTGGTCAGCTCGTTGCCGAGCTGACGGATCGCCTCGAGGAACGGCAGGCTTTCGATATCGCCCACCGTGCCGCCAATCTCCACCAGCACGAAGTCGAACGCGGCGGAGTCGCGCAGCACCGCCTCTTTGATGGCGTCGGTGATGTGCGGGATCACCTGCACGGTGGCGCCGAGATAGTCGCCGCGCCGTTCCTTGGCGATCACCTCGGAATAGATCTTTCCGGTGGTCGCATTGTCCAGCTTGCTGGCGGAAACGCCGGTGAAGCGCTCGTAGTGACCGAGATCGAGATCGGTCTCCGCGCCGTCATCGGTCACGAACACCTCACCATGCTGGTAGGGGCTCATCGTGCCGGGATCGACATTGAGATAGGGGTCCAGCTTGCGCAGCCGGACGGAGTAACCACGGGCCTGTAACAGGGCGCCCAGCGCCGCCGATGCAATGCCTTTACCGAGGGACGAGACCACGCCGCCGGTGATGAATACGAACCGCGTCATGGAATCCGTTCATACATCATGAGTCATAGAAAAAACGAGGGCACGGGCTGAATTATTGTCCGCTATGGCCTGGCGCGGGCGGCGCAGGGCTGGTCGGCGCGGGCGCAGCCTGGCCTCCGGTTGGCGCCGCCGGCGCGCTGCCGGGGGCGGGAACGCCGGTGGGTGCCGGGGCGTGGAACGCGTCGGCCGGGGTCTGCGGCAATGGGGCCGGGCCGGGCGGGGCAACGGGAGCGGGCGCTGTCGGCCCGTTGAGAATCGCCGCCGCCGGCGCGGTGTTGGCGCTGTTGTGGTAGAGCACGGCCAGCCCGAGCGAGAGGGCGAAGAACAGGGTGCCGAGAATCGCCGTGGCGCGGGTGAGCAGATTCGCCGTGCCGCGCCCCGTCATGAAGTTGCCCATGCCCTGGCTGGCGCCAAGGCCGAGGCCGCCGCCCTCGCTGCGTTGGATCAACACCACGCCGATCAGCGCGATGGTGACGAACACATGCAGTACGAGAAGAACTTCGATCATCCGAGACCCTGTAAAACTGTCCGCTGGGTTCTAGACGGCCGGCGCGCCGGCAGCAATGGCCAAGAAATCTTCGGCCTTCAGGCTGGCGCCGCCGACCAGCGCGCCGCCAACCTCGGGCAGGGCCAGCAGGCTGGCCGCATTGGCCGGCTTTACCGAGCCGCCATAAAGAATTTTAACACCGCCGCGGGCCGCGCCCAACTGCGAGACCAGGGCGGCGCGGATGGCGCCATGCATGGCCGCCACGTCGGCCTCGGTCGGGGTTTTGCCGGTGCCGATGGCCCAGACCGGTTCATAGGCGATGACGCCGGAAAAATCCGCCGGCAGGCTGTGGTGCAGCTGGGTGCGCACCACTTGCTCCGCCACGCCGCCCTCGCGCTCGGCCGCCGTCTCGCCGACGCAGACGATCGGCGTCAGCCCCGCCGCCATCGCCGCGCGGGTTTTTGCGCAAACAACGGCATTGCTTTCACCGTGATTTTCACGCCGTTCGGAATGGCCGAGAATAACATAAGAGGCACCCGCCTCCTTCAGCATGGGGGCGGAAACGTCGCCGGTATGCGCGCCTTGGGCCTCAGGGTGGCAGTCCTGCGCGCCGAGCGCGACAGGGCTGCCATTGAGGGCTCCTGCAAAACGGTCGAGCAGAGGAAAAGGCGGACAAACCAGCAGGTCGACATGGCTAGGCGCTTGCCGCAGCGCCGCCGCATAGGCGGCGATGTCCGCCAGCCTGCCGTGCATTTTCCAGTTACCCGCGATCAGCTGCCGCATGTGTTTGCTCCATGAAAGATGGTATCGCTTTAGAGCGCGATGACCTTAGGTCAAATCGGCCAAGGCAAGGGAAGGCTTCTTTTTGTGAACAAAAAGAAGCAAAAAAACTTTATTGACTCTGGGCCGTGGGCGTAGTCGGCGACACAGACTCAGGCCCAGCATAGAAAAAGTTTTTGCGCCGCTTTTTTCAAAAAGCGGCCACTTCCTTTTTAGCGCCAGAGCAGGGCCACGATGATTTCGGTGAGAAAGCCGATGGTGAAGGCGATGCCGCCCACAGGCTGCAGAATTTTCGCCATTTCGCGGCGGATGATTTGCCGCGCAAAGCCGGGGCCGCTGCGCGCCGCAATCGCCTGCTGCAACTGCCGCTCGATGCGCGGCAAAGAGAGGCGCTGGAACCCCCAGATGATGGCATTGCAGAGGAGCAAAGCGAGCAGCAGTGCCAGCAGATGCGCGCCGCCTTGCTGGGCGAAGCCGCGGGTCGAGACGCCAATGACGAGGCCGGCGACGAAATACAGCCCCCCGACCATCCAGGTGGCAACGCGGGTCGCGTCGGCATAATCGGTCGGCGATACACGCATGCTCCGGCCCTCCTCTCCCGCAATTGCCCGATCCCGGTCGTCTAGCTATAGAGGCGACGATTTGGGGTAAAGAGAGCGCATGCTGGTCTCGGTTCGCAAACTGCTGGAAAACTGGATCGCGCGGGCATTTTTCGCGCTGCTCGTGTTGGTGTTCGTGTTCTGGGGCATCTCCAATGTGGTGACCATGATCGGCAGCAACACCGCGGTGGCCGAGGTCGCGGGGCAGCCGGTTGATATTTCGGTTGTGCAGCGGGCCTACCAGGCGGCACTCGCCCAGGCGCAACAGTCGGGGCAGGGGCAGCCGGATTTGGCGGCGCGCGAGCAGTTGGCGGAAACCGCGCTGACCGGCGTGCTGCGTGAGCGGGTGCTGGGCCTCGAGGAGAAGCGGCTCGGCGTGGCGGTGCCGGACGCGGTGGTGCGTCAGCAGGTGGACCAGATCCCCGCTTTCTTGACCAATGGTGTGTTCGACAAAAACAAGTTCGCCCAGGTTCTGGAGCAGAACAACACCACGCCGGATCAGTTCGTGCATGATCTCACCGCGGAAGTCGCCGGCCAGCAGCTGGTGGTTCCCCTGATTGCCGGTGCCGCCCCGTCGAAGGCGCTGGTGAACCAGATTTTCAGTTTCATCTCCGAGCAGCGCTTCGCGCAGATGGCGCAGATTCCGGTTGCCGCGCAGCCGCAGCCGGCGCCGCCGGCCGACGCGGTGCTGCAGCGCTATTGGCGCAATCATCCGGCGCAATTCACCGCGCCGGAATACCGCAAGATCCAGCTGGTCGTGCTCTCGCCCGCTTTGCTGGCCCCGAACGAAACCGTGCCGCAGACGCAGGTCGATGCCGACTATGCGCGTGTCGCCGCGGCCAACCCGAGCGTGCCGCTGCGCAGCGTGCAAGTGATCGCGGTCGGCAATCTCGCCGCCTCGTCGCAGCTCGAGGCGGCTTGGCGCAAGGGCGCGAGCTGGGCGCAGATACAGGCGATGGCCAAGCGATTCGGCGCCAACCCGGTGGAGATGGACGGCACGCAGGAGAACCAGATTCCCACGCCGTCTCTCGCCACGGCGGTGTTTGCCGCGCCCCAGGGGCGGGTCGTCGGTCCGATCGCCGGGCCGGAGGGGATGTTCCTCTTCAAGGTGACCAACATTTCCGCCCAAGGCCCGGACGAAGCGACGCTGAAGGCGCAGATCGTGCAGCAGCTGCAATTGCAGCGGGCGCAGGCCGAGGTGGCGTCGAACGTGAACGCGCTGCAGGACGCGCTGGCGGGGCAGACGCCGCTCGACCGGCTGCCGGCCAATCTCGGCCTGGTGGCGGTGGAGGGCACGCTGGACGCCAACGGCGATACCCCGACGGGCGTCAAGGCGCCGTTGCCGGGCAATGCGGCGCTGCAGGCGGCGGTGTTGAAGGCCGCCTTCGCCGCCAGCCCGCACCAGCCGGCGCAGCTGATCAACGGGCCGGATGGCGGTTATTTCGCTCTCACCGTCAATTCCGTCACGCCACCGGCGCAGCAGCCCTATGAGCAGGTGCGCAACAAGGTGCTGGCCGATTGGACCCATGACGAGCTGGTGCGCGAAGCGGAGATCAAGGCCGCCGACCTGTACCATAAGGTGAACAGCGGCCAGAAGCTGACCGACGCGGCGCAGGCGGCGGGGGATCAGGTGAGCCTGTCTGCGGCCTTCACCCGTAATGCGCCGGCCACCGGCCAGACCACGCAGATGCAGAACGTGATGTTCTCCCTCAAGCTCGGCCAGGCGACGATGCTGCAGACCGGTACCGGCTTCACGGTCGCGACGCTGGCGAAAATCGTGAAGCCGACTCCGCAACAGGACCCGACCGACTATAACGAGGCGCTGCAATCGATGACAAAGTCGTTGCAAAATGACGTCGGTGGCAGTTTCCTGGCCGGGTTGCAGCTGCGCGACAAGGTGACAATTAATCAGAAACTTTTTTCGCAGATCTATCAGTGAGTGAATTGCTCCATGAACGCCGTTGCGCCCGACCGTTTTGACGCCTTCCGTGCCGCCTATGAGTCCGGGCGCGGCGCGCTGGTCTGGCGCCACGACATTGCCGATCTGCTCACCCCCGTCGCGGCCTTTCTAAAGGCCGCGCACGGCAAGCCTTTTTCCTTCCTGCTGGAGAGCATCGAGGGCGGGGTCACGCGCGGCCGCTATTCCGTCATCGGCATGGAGCCGGACTTGATCTGGCGCTGCGAGAAGGGCGAAGCCCTGATCAACCGCAACGCCTTGACCGAGCCCAGTGCTTTCGTGCCCGCCGGGGCGGCGCCGCTGAACAGCCTGCGCGCGCTGATCGAGGAGACGCGGCTGGATGTGCCGGACACGCTGCCGCCGATGACCGGCGGGCTGTCGGGCTATCTCGGCTACGACATGGTGCGGCTGATGGAAGACCTGCCGGCGACCAATCCGGACGTGCTCGGCATCCCCGAGGCGATCCTGGTCCGCCCCAGCCTGTTCGTCATTTTCGACAACGTGACCGATGAGATGACGATTGCCGCGCCGGTCTATCCGCGCGCCGGCATTTCCGCGGCGCAGGCCTATGCGAGCGCAGAAGCGCGGCTGGGCGATGTGGTCGCCGCGCTGGAACGGCCGGTGCCGAAGCTCACCGGCGCCATGCCGGGCAGACTGGAACAGGGCTCCAACATGGAGGAACAGGAGTTTCTCGCCGTGGTGGAGACGGCGAAAAACTATATTCGCGCCGGTGACGTGTTCCAGGTGGTGCCGAGCCAGCGTTTCGAGGCGCCTTTCCCCCTGCCGCCGTTCGCGCTGTATCGCAGCCTGCGCCACATCAACCCGGCGCCGTTCCTGTTCTATCTGGATTTCGACGGTTTCGTGGCGGTCGGCTCGAGCCCGGAAATCCTGGTGCGGCTGCGCGACGGCAAGGTGACGATCCGTCCGCTCGCCGGCACCCGCCGGCGCGGCGCCGACAAGGCCGAGGATGCGGCGCTGGAGGCGGATCTCCTGGCCGACCCGAAGGAGCGGGCCGAACATCTGATGCTGCTCGATCTCGGCCGCAACGATGTCGGCCGCGTCGCCGAGATCGGTTCGGTGCGGGTTGCGGAAAGCTTCGCGATCGAGCGTTTCTCGCATGTGATGCACATCTCTTCGACCGTGGAGGGCCAGCTGCGCGCCGATTGCGATGCGCTGGACGCGCTCATCGCCGGCTTCCCCGCCGGCACGCTTTCCGGCGCGCCGAAGGTGCGGGCGATGGAGATCATCGAGGAGCTGGAGCCTTCGCGGCGCGGCCTTTATGCCGGCTGCATCGGCTATTTCGCCGCCAACGGCACGATGGACACCTGCATCGGCCTGCGCACCGCCCTGGTGAAGGACGGCACGATGTATGTGCAGGCCGGCGTCGGCGTGGTTGCCGATTCCGACCCACAGGCCGAATATGCCGAGAGCGTGCAGAAGGCGCGCGCGTTGTTCCGTGCCGCCGAAGATGCCGTCCGCTATGTTTCGCCGGAGCCTGCCCGATGATTTTGCTGATCGACAATTACGACAGTTTCACCTTCAACCTGGTGCATTTTTTCGGCGATCTCGGCGCGGAATGCGTGGTGCGGCGTAATGACACGCTGACACCTGCCGAGGCGCTGGCGATGCAGCCGGAGGCGATCGTGCTCTCGCCAGGTCCGTGCACGCCCAACGAGGCGGGAATTTGCCTTGATCTCGTCATGGCGGCGGCCGGCAAGATCCCGCTGCTCGGCGTCTGTCTGGGCCATCAGGCGATCGGCCAGGCTTTCGGCGGCCAGGTGATCCGCGCCAAGGAGCCGATGCACGGCAAGACCAGCCCGGTGCATCATCACAACACCGATATTTTTGCCGGGCTGCCGAACCCGTTCACGGCGACGCGCTACCATTCGCTGATCGTGCCCCGGGCGACGCTGCCCGAGACGCTGGTGCCGACCGCCTTCACCGAAGACGGCATCATCATGGGCCTGCGCCATACCGTCTATCCGGTGTTCGGCACGCAGTTCCATCCCGAAAGCATCGCCACCAGCCATGGCCATGAGATCCTGAAGAATTTCCTCGATATCGCCCGCGGCCGTAACGCCCCGCCGCAAGCGGCATGACCACCGGCTTGAAGCCGTTTCTGGCGCGGCTCGCCCGCGGCGAAACGTTCGACTCGGCCACGGCGGAAGAGGCGTTCGGCATGATCATGGACGGCGCCGCGACGCCGGCCCAGATCGGCGGCATGCTGATGGCGATGCGCGCCCGCGGCGAAACGGTGGCGGAGTTGACCGGGGCGGTGACGGCGATGCGCCGGCGCATGGCGCCGGTGGCGGCGCCGGCCAACGCCATGGATGTGTGCGGCACCGGCGGCGATGGGGCGGCCAGCCTCAATGTTTCCACGGCTGTCACGTTCGTCCTCGCGGCCTGCGGCATTCCTGTTGCCAAGCACGGTAACCGGGCGCTCTCTTCCCGGGCCGGCGGGGCGGATGTGCTGGCCGCGCTTGGGGTGAATATCGAGCCCCCTTTGCCGCGTCTGCCGGAAATTTTGCGCGCGGCGGGGTGCGTGTTCCTGTTCGCGCCGCGCCATCATCCGGCCCTGCGGCATGCGGCGCAGGCGCGCATGGACCTGGGCACGCGCACCATCTTCAATCTCACGGGGCCAATGGCCAATCCCGCGGGGGTGAGACACCAGCTGATCGGCGTGTACGATCCGGCCTGGGCGCGCCCGATGGCGCGCACGCTGGGCGAGTTGGGCACCGAGAGCGCCTGGATCGTGCATAGCCAGGGGCTGGACGAGCTGACCCTGGCCGGGCCCTCTCAGGTGGTGGCGCTGAAAGCGGGCGAGATCACCGAGTTCACGCTCGAACCCGCCGATGCCGGGCTTCAGCCGGTGCCGCTCAGTGTTCTGCACGGGGGTGATCCGGCGGAAAACGCCACGGCGCTGCTGGCGCTGCTTGAGGGCGCACGCAATGGTTACCGTGACACGGTGTTGTTTAATGCGGCGGCGGCGTTGATTGTGGCCGGGGCCACGACCAGCTTGCGCGAGGGTGTTGCCCTGGCGGCCGATGCGATCGATCGGGGTGAGGCGGTGCAGGTTCTCACCCGGTTGCGCGCCGCTTCGCAGGAGTAAAGGGCGATATGAGCGCGACGACCACCGGAGACATTCTGGCAAAGATCTGTGCCGATACGCGGGCCGAGACGGCGCGGCGCCGGGCCGTGACCAGCCTGGAGGCGATTCGCGCCCAGGCCTCGCAGGCGCCCAAGCCGCGCGGCTTTGCCCGGGCGTTGATGGACGACGCCGTGCGCGGCCGGGCCGGCATCATCGCCGAGATCAAGAAGGCCTCGCCCTCCGGCGGGCTGATCCGCGAAAATTTCGATCCCGCGGCGCTTGCGGTGGCCTATCAAGCGGGCGGCGCCTCCTGCCTGTCGGTGCTGACCGACGAGAAATACTTTCAAGGAAAACCTGAGCATCTGCGGGCGGCGCGCGCCGCCGTGTCGCTGCCGGTGCTGCGCAAGGACTTCATCCTGGAGCCCTGGCAGGTGTTCGAGAGCCGGGCGATGGGCGCGGATTGCCTGCTGCTGATCATGGCGGCGCTGGGCGACGATGAGGCGCGCGAACTGGAAGAGCTGGCGCGTTGCTTGGATATGGATGTGCTGGTGGAAGTACATGACGAGGACGAGCTGAACCGCGCGCTCGGCCTGCAGACGCCGCTGCTCGGCATCAATAACCGCAATTTGAAAACCTTGGTGACCTCGTTGGAGACCACCGAGCGCCTCTCGCGCCTCTGCACACCGGACCGGTTCCTGATCTCGGAATCGGGCGTGAAGACGCATGAGGATATTCTCCGCCTGCAAAAGGTCGGCGCGCAGGGATTCCTGGTCGGCGAGTCGCTGATGCGTCAGCCGGACGTGACCGTCGCGCTGCAAAAGCTGCTGGGGCTCTGAGGGGCCAGGATCCGATGAGCAAACTGACCCATATCGACGAGACCGGCGCGGCGCGCATGGTCGACGTTTCCGCGAAAGCGGAGACGGTGCGCGAAGCCACCGCAAAGGGGCGCGTGGTGATGCGGCCGGAGACCGCGGCGCTGATCGGCGCGGGCCAGGCCGCCAAAGGCGACGTGTTGGCCGCGGCCCGGCTTGCCGGCATCATGGCGGCCAAACGCACGTCCGATCTCATCCCGCTCTGCCATCCCTTGCCGCTCTCTTCCGTGGTGGTGGATTTGGCTCTGACCGAGGATTCGGTGGAAATTTCCGCAACGGTGCGCACCACGGGCCGTACCGGCGTGGAAATGGAGGCGCTGACGGCGGTGAGCGTGGCGGCGCTGACGATTTACGACATGGCCAAAGCGGTGGACCGCGGCATGCGCATCGAAGCGGTGCGCGTGGTGCGCAAATCCGGGGGCAAATCCGGAGACTTTACGCAGGAATGATCAGCGTCGAGGAGGCCCGGGCGCAGGTGCTCGGGGGCTTGCAGGTGACCGGCACGGAGACGGTGCCGCTGGCCGCGGCCCATGGCCGCGTGCTGGCCCTGCCGGTCATGGCGCGGCTATCGCAGCCGCCGGCCGACGTGTCGGCCATGGATGGTTATGCGGTGCGCGCCGCCGATGCGGTGCAGGGGGCTGTTCTGAGTGTCATCGGCGAGGCGCCGGCTGGGCACCCGTTCACCGGCAGCATCGGGCCGGGGCAGGCGGTGCGCCTGTTCACCGGCAGTTTCGTGCCGCCGGGCGCGGATAGCATCCTGCTTCAGGAAGATGCCACCGCCGCAGGCGAGGCGGTCACCGTGAATGAAAGCTGCGTTGCGCAGAAACATATCCGCCGGGCCGGCCAGGATTTTGGCGCCGGTGCCGCGTTGATTGCCGCCGGGCAGCGCCTCACCGCGCGCGATATCGGCCTTGCGGCGGCGGGGAATCATCCCTGGCTGCAGGTCTACCGTCGGCCGCGCATCGCCATTCTCGCTACGGGCGATGAGATTTCCCTGCCCGGCGAGGCGATCGGGCCGGGCGGCATTGTCAGCTCCAACGCTCATATGCTGGCGGCGTTCGTCACCGCGGCGGGCGGTGAGCCGGTGGTGTTGCCGATCGCAGGCGATGACATGGCCGCCATTTCCGCCGGGGCCGATGCCGCGCGCGGCGCGGATCTGCTGGTCACCACCGGCGGGGCGAGTGTGGGCGTGTATGATCTGGTCCAGCCGGGGCTTAAAGCACGCGGCCTCGCTTTGGATTTCTGGAAGATCGCCATGCGTCCGGGCAAGCCGCTGATGTTCGGCCGGCTCGAGAGCCTGCCGCTGCTGGGCCTGCCGGGCAACCCGGTTTCGGCCTATGTCTGCGCCGTGCTGTTCCTGGGCCCGGCGATCGCGCGCATGAGCGGCCTGCCGGGCGGAGCGCCTGCCACCGAACGGGCGCTTCTCACCGTGGCGATGAAAGCGAACGACCACCGCGAGGACTATGTCCGCGCCAGGCTCGAGCGCGGCAACCCTGGCTGGCTTGCCACCCCTTTTCCGGTGCAGGATTCGGGGATGCTCAGCACGTTGGCGCGCGCCGAGGCGCTGATCCGCCGGCCGCCCCACCAGAAGGCGCTGGAAGCGGGCGCCGAGGTGGAAATTCTGCGGCTATAAAGAAGGAAGGGAAGTGGCCGCTTTTTGAAAAAAGCGGCGCAAAAACTTTCGTGAAATTGGGCCGGGGGCGCTGAAACCAGCACGGCCCAAGTTAACAAAGTTTTTTTGCTACTTTTTGTTCACAAAAAGTAGCCTTCCTTTCTTCTGTCCTCTGCCCGCGCGGGCCCCGCCGCGACGCTTGACGCCGCGGAGAGAACCAAACTAGAACATCGGCGCGTTTGTGCTTTGTTCTTGTCAGAATCCCCGCGCCGGAGACATTTATGTTAACGACCAAGCAACACGAATTGCTGGTGTTCATCGACAAGCACCTGCGCCAGACCGGTTGCAGCCCGAGTTTCGAGGAAATGAAGGAGGCCCTGGATTTGCGCTCCAAATCCGGCATCCACCGGCTGATCACGGCGCTCGAGGAGCGCGGCTTTCTCAAGCGCCACAAGCACCGGGCGCGGGCGCTGGAAGTGGTGCGGCTCTCTGACGATCTCGACCCGCCGACCCGGGAAATTCCCAAATTCGCGCCGACCGTGATCCATGGTGATTTCACCGGCAAGCTGCCCGGTGTGCGCGCCGCCGCGGCGGCCGAGGCGGTGAGCTTGCCGCTTTATGGCCGCATCGCCGCTGGCCTGCCGATCGAGGCGCTGCAGGAGAATGACGAGGAGATCGAAGTGCCGGCGAGCCTGGTCGGGCTGGGCGAGCATTTTGCCCTGGTGGTGGAAGGCGATTCCATGATCGACGCGGGCATTCTCGATGGCGACACCGTGATCATCCGCAAGGGCGAGACCGCCGACACCGGGCAGATCGTCGTGGCGCTGATCGACCGTACCGAGGTGACGCTGAAGCGGCTGCGCCGGCGCGGTCAGTCGATCGCGCTGGAGCCCGCCAATATCCGCTACGAGACACGCATTTTTCCGCCCGAGCGCGTGGCGATCCAGGGCCGGTTGGTGGCCCTGCTGCGGCATTATTAAGAGCAAGAAAGAAGCCGCTTTTTGAAAAAAGCGGCGCAAAAACTTTTTTGAAACTGGGCCCGTGGCGGCGAAACCACCATGGCCAAGCTAACAAAGTTTTTTTGCTACTTTTTGTTCACAAAAAGTAGCGCTTCCTTTTCCTGTTACCCAGCCCGCTTCGCCTTGTTCATCCGGCGGCGTTGCTGCTCGTTCGGCTTGGCGCCGAACGGCGGCCGGGCTGGTTTATCGGCGCCGCGTGGCGGGCGCGGGGCGTGCGGGCGGGGGCCGTTGCTGCGCGGGGCGCCGCGGCTGAAGCCGGCGCCCGGCGGCGTGGAGGGCTCGAGCGGCAGCTGGCCGCCGCTATGCGCGGCGATCGCGGCGGCGAAACGTTCGGCCGCCTCCGGGGCGATCTCGAATTTCGTCTCGCTGTCGAAAATGCGGATCGCGCCGATTTCCTGCTTGGTCACCCCGCCCTGGCGGCAGATCAGCGGGATCAGCCATTTCGGGTCGGCATTCTCCCGGCGGCCGACCGCGGCGCGGAACCAGATTCCGGTGCCGTCGGCGACGACGCGATGGGCAGGCGGAGCCGACATGTCGCGCGCGGCGCGGCGCGGGGCTTCCGGCGGCAGGATGGTCACCGGTGCGGGCTCCGGCAGGCGCGCGCGGTAAAGCCGGATCAGCGCCGCGGCGATCGCCTCCGGGCTCTGCCGGGCGAGCAGCTCTTGCGCCAAAGCCAGCTCATCGCCGGCGGGCGGGAGGGCCAGTTGCTCGTCGGCGAGCAGGCGCTCCTGGTCGCGGGCGCGGATCTGCTCGGGCGTCGGCGGGTCTTCCCAGGTCGCGGTGATGCTGGCCGAGCCGAGCAGCAATTCCGCGCGCCGGCGCTTCGAGGCGGGGACCAGCATCAGGCTCAACCCCTTGCGTCCGGCGCGGCCGGTGCGGCCGGAACGGTGCAGCATGGTCGCCTTGTTGGTCGGCAGCTCGGCATGGATCACGAGGTCGAGCGCGGGCAGGTCCAGGCCGCGCGCGGCGACGTCGGTGGCGATGCAGACCTGGGCGCGGCCGTCGCGCAGCGCGCTCAGCGCGGCGTTGCGCTCGTTTTGCGACAGCTCGCCGGAGAGGGCGACGGCGTTGAAGCCGCGCGCGAGGAGGCTGGCATGCAGGTGCCGCACGGTGTCGCGGGTGGCGCAGAACACCAGGGCGCGGGCCTCATGCAAGCGGAGCAGATTGATCAGCCCGTTCTCCAACTCGTGGCCCGCCAGGCGGATGGCGCGATATTCGATGTCGGCGTGCGGCTGGTTGCGGGCCACGGTGTCGATGCGCAGGGCGTTCTGCTGGTAATTGCGCGCCAGGGCCGCGATCTCGCGGGCGATGGTGGCCGAGAACAGCAGCGTGCGGCGGCTCTCGGGCGCGGCCTGGAGAATGAATTCCAGCTCGTCCTTGAAGCCGAGATCGAGCATCTCGTCGGCCTCGTCGAGCACCACGGCTTCGCATTCGTTGAGCTTGAGGTAGCCGCGTTCGAGATGGTCCTGCAGCCGGCCGGGCGTGCCAACCACCATGTGGCAGCCGCGCTGCAGCTCGCGCTGCTCGACGCGGATATTCATGCCGCCGACGCAGGAGACGATGCGCCCGCCGGCCGGCTCGTACAGCCAGGTGAGTTCGGCATGGACCTGCAGCGCCAGTTCGCGGGTGGGGGCGATCACCAGCACCAAAGGTGCGACGGTCGCCGGCAGGCGTTCGGACTCGCCGAGCACGGTGGAGGCCAGGGCCAGGCCATAGGCGACGGTCTTGCCGGAGCCGGTCTGCGCCGAGACCAGCAGGTCGCGGTCGGCGGCTTCCGGCTGCAGGACGGCCAATTGCACAGGGGTGGGTTCATCATAGCCGCGCGCGGCGAGCGCGCGGGTAAGCGCAGCATTGCTGATTGGGAAAGGCATGGCGGGTCCTAGCCCGGTCAACGTCCCACGGCAACGCCGCAGGCCGTTATTTTACGTTTATCGGCCCTGCAAGGAATCCGCATCGCCACTTCAGGTTCGGCAGGGTAAGTCCTAGGCTCCCGATACTACCGAGGTTTTGATGCTGCGCTTCACCAAGCGGCCCCGTCGGCCGCGTCCGCCGGCGGCTGCGCGCCCGGCGTCAAAATGGCGCCGTTTTTTCGGCTCGCGCCGGCTGTTCGACACCGTTTTGCTCGGCGCGACCTTCGTAGCGGCGGCGCGGCTGGTTTCCGCCGCGGTCGCCCATCCGCCGCCACTGGCCACGCCCGGCGATATCATCCCGATCGCGCATGCCACCAATTGGATGAGCGACCCCACGGTGATGCAGGCGCATAATCTCGCCGACGCCTTTGCCGCGCCAGGCGGCGCCTGTGAACTCAATATCAGCCGGATGGCCAAGTCGGGCGGCAGCCTCGCGGTGCTGGCGGTGCGCCACGACGGCGTAATGCTGTCCTGGGCTGGCGGCCCCACCGCCGCCCCCGGCAAGGCCTGCGCCGGCGGGCAAACCGGGGTTCTCGTTTCCGATACGGACTATCGTTCATTGTTGCTGCGGGTTCCCTCCGGTGGATAACCCGACTGATTTTGAAAGATTGAAGACCGCATGGGCACGATTCGCAGCTCTCTCCCGCATTTCGGGATTGAAGGACGTGCGGCGCTGGCCTATGCTCCCCTTATCTGGCGTTGGCCGGATGCCTTGAACGATTGCAGAGGACTGTTTTTATAGTGCGACCCCCCAAAAACGACCGCCAGCGGCAGCCTCGCCGCCGCGGGTTCGACGACGATAACTTCTATGGCAACACCCCGCCCATGCCGTCCTTTTCCGGGTTCGGGTCCACGTCCTCTTCGCCGGAGGCGAAGGCCACCGTCAAATGGTACAATCCCGACAAGGGGTTTGGTTTCGTTGAGATGGCCGATGGCTCGGGCGATGTGTTCCTGCATGCCAATTCGCTGCAGAATGCCGGCTATCAGGCGGTGACGCCCGGCGCCGTTCTGCAGGTGCGCGTCGGCCAGGGCCAGAAGGGCCGCCAGGTTGACCAGGTGATTTCCGTGACTGAGGGCGAAGCGCCGCCGCGCAGCTTCGGTGGTGGTTACGACCGTCCGCGCTCCGGCCCGCGCCCCCCGCGCCAGCAGGCGTCCGGCCCGGCCGTGGAAATGACCGGCACCGTGAAATGGTACAACGCCACCAAAGGGTTCGGCTTCATCAGCCCGGAGAACGGCGGCAAGGACGTGTTCGTGCACGCCACCGCGCTCGAGCAGGCCGGTTTTCCGCCCCTGCAGGAAGGCCAGGCCGTGCGCATGAACGTTGTGCAAGGCGCCAAGGGGCCGGAAGTCAGCTCGATCAGCATCGACTGAGTGTTCCGCCATTGAGCGGCGGGCTCGCTTTGTTGAAGCTCGTTTGGTTGAAATTGGGCCTATGCTGGCGAAACCAGCACGGCCCAGTTTGAAAAAAGTTTTTTGCTTCTTTTTTTCAAAAAAGAAGCCCTCTCTTTTTTTCTTAGTACATTTTCCTAGTCCAATCCGTCGGACGTTGTGCGGCGCACGCCTGCCGTCGTCAGCCGCTCCCATGACGCGTCGAGCGAGCCGTTCAGATCGATGGCGCGGCAGGCATCTTCGATCACTGTGGCGTGAAACCCGAATTTCTGCGCGTCCTCGGCCGACCAGGCGACGCAGAAATCTGTGGCCAGCCCGGCGAGATAGATTTCCGTGATGCCGCGCGAGGCGAAAAACCCATCCAACCCCGTGCGGGTGATCCGGTCGGCCTCGAGGAACGCGGAATAGCTGTCGACATGGCGCTGCAAGCCTTTGCGGATGATCATCGCGGCGTGCGGAATGTCGAGGGAAGGATGGAGCGCCGCTCCCGGGCTGCCCATGACGCAATGCGTCGGCCAGAGCGTTTGCGGGCCATAGGGCATCTGCACGGTCTGAAACGGCTTCGCGCCCGGGTGATTGGCGGCGAACGAGCTGTGGTCGGCCGGGTGCCAGTCCTGGGTGAGCACCACGGTCGCGAATTTGCCGGCGATGCGATTGATCGGGGGCACGACAGCCTCGCCATCGGGGACGGCGAGGGCGCCGCCGCGACAGAAGTCGTTCTGGACGTCGACGACCAGCAGGGCGGCATTGTTTTGCATGGCTGCTTATATGCGCAAAAACCGTGCGGGGTGCTAGACAGGGGGGCGCGCGATGGAGTAAGGCTCCGCCCCTCAGGAACGCGGGAGGCCGGGCAAAGGTGTTGTCCGGTCGGTTGAACCGCGGTCCGTTGGCGTTTGCCAAAGGATAAGGAGCCAGAAATGGCAAAGAAAATTGTCGGCTATATCAAGCTGCAGATCCCCGCGGGCAAGGCGAACCCGTCGCCGCCAGTGGGTCCCGCGCTCGGTCAGCGTGGTCTGAACATCATGCAGTTCGTGAAGGAATTCAACGCGGCGACGCAGGGCATGGAGCCTGGCATGCCGGTGCCGGTGGTGATCACCGCGTACGGCGACCGTACCTTCAGCTTCGTCATGAAGACCCCGCCCAACACCTACTTCCTGAAGAAGGCGGCGGGCATCGAAAAGGGCACGACCACCCCGGGCAAGGGTGCTGCGGTCGGCAAGGTGACGATGGCGCAGCTGCGCGAGATCGCGAAAAAGAAAATGATTCACATGAATGCCAATGACGAGGATGCCGCCGTGCGCATGCTGATTGGCTCTGCCCGTTCGATGGGCGTCACCGTGGTGGAGGGCTGATCCAATGGCACGTAACAAGCGTTTGACCGCGGCGCGCGCCAATGTGGACCGC
This sequence comes from Acidocella sp., assembly GCA_035493735.1. Taxonomy (GTDB): domain Bacteria; phylum Pseudomonadota; class Alphaproteobacteria; order Acetobacterales; family Acetobacteraceae; genus Acidocella. The sequence continues at coordinate 3,866 of DATJHR010000106.1, read as the reverse complement.
TCCAAGACGTATGCCCTGACCGAGGCGGTGGCGCTGGCGAAAGCCAATGCCAAGGCGAAGTTCGACGAGACGATCGAGATTTCCCTGAATCTCGGCATCGATCCGCGTCATGCCGACCAGATGGTTCGTGGCCTGATCTCGCTGCCGAACGGCACCGGCAAGACCTTGCGCGTTGGCGTGTTCGCCCGCGGTGCGAAGGCTGACGAGGCGCTGGCTGCTGGCGCCGACGTGGTGGGCGCTGACGACCTGGCTGAGAAGGTGCAGGCCGGCGAGATCGCATTCGACCGCTGCATCGCCACCCCGGACATGATGGCCCTGGTCGGCCGTCTGGGTAAAATTCTCGGGCCGCGTGGTCTTATGCCCAATCCCAAGCTCGGCACGGTGACCATGGACGTGAAGGGCGCGGTCGCCGCCGCCAAGTCCGGGCAGGTCGAGTTCCGCGCCGAGAAGGCGGGTATCATCCATGCCGGCATCGGCAAGGCGAGCTTCGACGAGGTCAAGCTGGTCGAGAATGCGAAGGCGCTGGTTGATGCGGTGCAGAAGGCCAAGCCGACGGGCGCCAAGGGGACCTATCTGCAGAAGGTCGCTGTCAGCTCGACGATGGGGCCTGGCATTCGCGTCGACGTTTCGACCGTCAACGCCTGATTTTGCGGGCGTCCGCCACGGGCGGCGCCGGTTCTGAAAGAGATACGCCACGGCCTTGAGGCCGCGGCGGGCAGGCGGGTGTCAAAGCCCGCCGAAACCTGTCCGAGACCGGATGTTCCCGTCAGGGATTGAAGGGGCTTGCCCCGCACGCGGTAGACGAGGTGCCAAAGACTTTGCTCGTGCAAGGGGTTTGGTGGTTCCGACGATGGACAGGCGAGCGATGTTCCGGGGTGGTCCCGGGCATCTTGGGTAACCTGGCGGTGCGGGGAATTCCTGTGCCGTCGCAAGTTGGAGACGGATGTGGATCGCATAGAGAAGCGTGAATTCGTCGCCGAGCTGTCTACGGTGTTCACCGAGACGTCGATGGTTGTTGTCACCCGCAATGCGGGGATGACGGTCGCCGAGGTCACGGAGCTGCGCCGGAAGATGCGCGAGGCGGGAGCGAGCTTCAAGGTTGCGAAGAATCGTCTGGCTTTGCTTGCCCTCGATGGCACCCGGTTTGACGGTCTGAAGCCCATGATGAAGGGCCCGACGGCGATTGCCTGGTCGAAAGACCCGGTCGCGGTCGCCAAAGCAGCCGTCGAGTTCGCCAAAACCAATGACAAGTTTGTTCTGCTCGGTGGTTCGCTGGGCACGCAGGTACTCGATGTATCCGGCGTGAAAGCCCTGGCCGAACTGCCGTCGCTGGACTCGCTGCGCGCCAAGCTGCTGGGGATGCTCAACACCCCGGCAACGCGGATCGCCGGCGTGCTCCAGGCTCCGGCCGGACAGCTTGCGCGGGTTTTTGCGGCTTATGCCGATGCCAACAAGGGCAACGCGGCCTGACGGCTTCGTTAAGCCTGTCGCAGTGTGCAAGACCGTGCCGTACGGGCTTGCAGTGAAACCAATCAAAGCCTACTTACATGAAAGAAATTTACAATGGCTGATTTAGCTAATCTGGTTGAAGAACTCTCCAAGCTGACCGTTCTCGAAGCCGCTGAGCTCTCCAAGATGCTGGAAGAGAAGTGGGGCGTTTCCGCTGCGGCGCCGGTTGCCGTCGCGGCTGCCCCGGCGGCTGGTGGTGGCGCTGCCGCCGCTGCGGCGGACGAGCAGACCGAGTTCACGGTGATCCTCGCCAATGGCGGCGACAAGAAGATCAACGTGATCAAGGAAATCCGCACCATCACCGGTCTGGGCCTGAAGGAAGCCAAGGACCTGGTCGAGGGCGCGCCGAAGACCGTCAAGGAGAACGCGACGAAGGATGAGGCTGCCGCGATCAAGAAGACGCTGGAAGAGCAGGGCGCGACTGTCGAAATCAAGTAACTTTCTTTCTCGCCGCGGCCTGACCGGCCGCGGCGTGCATACCGCCTAAAGGGCAGGCGATTACCGCTTGGGTAGTCGCCTGCCGGTTGTTTTTGGTAGGACTGAGCTGAATTTTTACGCAAGGGTGATGCGATGAACGCGATCAATGGTGGTCTTGGTAAAGGGTCCTTCACCGGGCGGAAGCGCATCCGCAAAAGCTTCGGGCGGATCCCCGAAGTCGCCCCGATGCCGAATCTGATCGATGTGCAGCGCGCGAGTTATGATTCGTTCCTGCAGATGCATGTGACGCCGGATGCGCGCACCCATTCCGGGCTTCAGGAAGTTTTCAAATCGGTCTTCCCGATCGACGATTTCGCCGGCCGCGGCCGGCTTGAGTTCGTCCATTACGAGCTGGAAGAGCCGAAATACGACGTTGAGGAATGCATCCAGCGCGGCATGACCTATGCTGCCCCGCTGAAGGTGATTCTGCGCCTCATCGTCTGGGATCTGGACGAGGATACGGGTGCGAGGTCGATCCGCGACATCAAGGAGCAGCCCGTTTACATGGGCGACATGCCGCTGATGACCGATAACGGCACCTTCGTGGTGAACGGCACCGAGCGTGTGATCGTGTCGCAGATGCATCGCAGCCCGGGCGTGTTCTTCGACCATGATCGCGGCAAGACGCACTCTTCGGGCAAGTATCTGTTCACCGCGCGCGTCATCCCTTATCGCGGCTCCTGGCTCGATTTCGAGTTCGATGCGAAGGATCTCGTCTATGTGCGCATCGACCGCAAGCGCAAGCTGCCGGCGACCTCGCTGCTCTACGCGCTCCCCAGCGCCGCGACCGAGGCGCTGCGCGAGGCCCGTGAGGCCAAGGGCGAGACGCTCGAACTGGGCGAGATCAAGGGCATGGATGCCGAGGAGATCCTGGGCTTCTTCTATGGCCAGGTCGTGTATTCGGCCAATCACGGGCAGTGGGCCCGGCCGTTCGAGGCGGAAGCCTTCCGCAACCAGAAGCTGATCGATGACTTGGTCGATGCCGATAGCGGCGAGGTTGTGGCCAAGAGCGACGAGAAGCTGACCGCCCGCGTGGTGCGCCGGATCGCCGAGAAGACCAAGCGCGTGCTGGTCGCCCGCACCGATCTTTTGGGCCGTTTCGTCGCCGTCGACATGTACGACCCGGAAACCGGCGAGATTTACGCCGAGGCCGGCGAAGAGCTGACCGAGCAGAAGCTGGCGCAACTCGAGGCCAAGGGCATCACTGAGCTGCCGACGCTGGCGATCGACCAGGCGAATGGCCCGTGGCTGCGCAATACGCTGGCCGCGGACAAGAACGCCAACCGCGAAGACGCGCTGATCGACATCTACCGCGTCATGCGCCCCGGCGAGCCGCCGACCTCGGAGACCGCCGAGGCGCTGTTCAAGGGGCTGTTCTTCGACGCAGACCGCTACGACCTCTCGGCTGTGGGGCGCGTGAAGATGAACATGCGCTTGGGCTTGGACGTCGATGACACGGTCCGCACCCTGCGCAAGGACGACATCCTGCGCACCATCAAGATCATGTGCGAGCTGAAGGATGGCCGCGGCGCGATCGACGACATCGACAATCTCGGCAACCGCCGCGTGCGCTCGGTCGGCGAGCTGATGGAGAACCAGTACCGCGTCGGCCTGCTGCGCATGGAGCGCGCGATCAAGGAGCGTATGTCCTCGATCGAGATCGACACGGTGATGCCGCAGGACCTGATCAACGCCAAGCCGGCGGCCGCCGCCGTGCGCGAGTTCTTCGGTTCCTCGCAGCTGTCGCAGTTCATGGACCAGACCAACCCGCTGTCGGAGATCACCCACAAGCGTCGTCTGTCGGCGCTTGGACCGGGCGGTCTGACCCGCGAGCGCGCCGGCTTCGAAGTGCGCGACGTGCACCCGACGCATTACGGCCG
>DATJHR010000105.1:0-4877 GCA_035493735.1 Acidocella sp. | reverse complement strand
ATGCCCGCGTCGGCGCCGGGAGAGCCGCGCAAGAGCGCCTGGGGGGCGGTGACGATGAAGGTGCGGCGCGCCCGCAGCAAGGCTTCATGCACCCAGCCTGTGCCGCCATCCGGTGCCAACACATGTCGCCAGACATCGAATTCGCCGATCACTTCCACCGGCAACCCGTCCCGCTCATAAGTCCAGGTCGCCGGATATTGGAAGCCGGGGCCGGCGCGGAAATTCACCTGCGCGGACCGCAGCGACACGAAGCGAGGCACCGGCAGCTTGGTTGACGCACCCATCGCCGGGCCGGGTCCGGTGCCTTGCGGGGCGGCGGTCCAGCCGCAGAGCAGCAGCAGGCAGAGCACGCCGGAGCGCAGACCATTGATCCTCACGGCGGCGCCGATTTTAGGGAGACCCGGCATTTTCACGCGTTTCTCAGCCGATTCCGGCGCCAGGCGCGTGGCTGTGGCCGCAGACGGAGCATGAAGGGTCCTTTCTCAAGCGGATTTTGCGGAATTCCATGCGCAGAGCATCCCAGACCAGCAGCCAGCCGGACATTGACTGGCCGATGCCGCAAATCTCCTTGAGTACCTCGGTTGCTTGCAGTGTGCCCAGCACGCCGGTCACCGAGCCGAACACGCCGGCCTCCGAGCAGCTGGGCACCAGCCCTTCCGGCGGCGGTTCGGGGTAGAGGCAGCGATAGCAGGGCCCCTCGGCGTCGGCATGCGGCTTGAACGTGGAAAGCTGCCCCTCGAAGCGCAGCGCCGCGGCGCTGACCAGCGTGCGCCGGGCGGCGACGCAGGCGTCCGCGACCAGAAAGCGCGTGGTAAAATTATCAGTGCCGTCGCAAATAATGTCATAGTCCGCCACCAGGGCGGCAACGTTGTCGGCATCGAGCCGCTGGTTGTGCGTCTCAACCCTGACCAGCGGGTTGATGCGCGCCAGGGTCTCCGCCATCGATGCAACTTTGGGATGGCCGACGCGGTCGGTGCTGTGGGCGATCTGCCGCTGCAGGTTGGAGAGCTCAAGCGTGTCGTGATCGATCAGGCCGATCGTGCCGATGCCGGCCGCGGCCAGATAGAGCCCCAAGGGCGAGCCTAGCCCGCCGGCGCCAATAATCAGCACTTTCGCCGCGCGCAGCTTCGCCTGGCCGGTGCCGCCAACCTCGGCGAGCAGGATATGCCGCGAATAGCGCCGGATTTCTTCTTCCGAAAAATTCAAGTTCATCGCCGCCCTTATAGGCTGGGACGCGCACCGGGCCAATTGCCGGACCGGGGCAGGCCACGGGGGCGTGGGCAGTGAAAGCATTTTCAGTCGTACCTTGAACGCTTTTGCGGCGCAGCCCACTTCACGTGGTGTATCAATCTGGTAATAGAACGGCGCGAGAGGGACGTGCATTTTTCCGGGGGAACCCGGTGGGGTTAAGGTTTTCATCATATGAAGCTCATCAACGCCATCCGGATGGGCGGCACAGAAATTCTGCCGCTGGTCGAAGGCGGCAAAGGCGTCGCGGTTTCCAACGGGATCAGCTGCGGCCATTGGGCTGCGTGCGGCGGCGCCGGCACGTTTTCCGCGGTGAATGCGGACAGCTACGACGCGCAGGGCGAGCGTATTTCGCAAATTTATCATGGCCGCACCCGGCGTGACCGCCATGAGGAGCTGATTGCTTATGCGATCGAGGGCGGTGTCGCCCAGGCCCAGCGCGCTTACGACATTTCCGGGGGGCGCGGGCGCATTCACGCCAATATCCTCTGGGAAATGGGCGGCGCGGAGCGGGTGATCACCGGCATTCTCGAACGCACCAAGGGGCTGGTGAACGGCATTACCTGCGGCGCCGGCATGCCCTATCGCCTGGCCGAGATCGCCGCCAAGTTCAACGTTCATTATTACCCGATCGTCTCCTCGGGCCGCGCCTTCTCGGCGCTGTGGAAGCGTGCTTATTCCAAGGTGGCGTATCTGCTGGGCGGCGTGGTGTATGAAGACCCCTGGCTGGCCGGCGGGCATAACGGCCTGTCCAACGGCGAAGACCCGACTCGGCCGGAAGATCCGTATCCCCGCGTGGTGGCGCTGCGCAAGACGATGCGCGAATTCGGTTTGGGCGATACGCCGATCATCATGGCGGGTGGTGTCTGGGCACTGGAGGAGTGGGAGGATTGGATCGACAATCCGGATCTCGGCCCCGTCGCCTTCCAGTTCGGCACGCGCCCGCTGCTGACCCGGGAAAGCCCGATTCCGGCGAGCTGGAAGGAGCGGCTGCGCACGCTGAAGCCAGGCGACGTCTTCCTCAACCGCTTCTCGCCGACCGGCTTCTATTCCTCGGCGGTGAACAACGATTTCATGATGGAACTGCGCGCCCGCAGCGAGCGGCAGGTGGCTTACACGCCGGAGCCGGTTGGCGAGCATCTGGTGGAATATGGCGTCGGCGCCCGTAAGCGCTCGGTCTATCTCACCGCGCCGGATTATGCCCGCGTGAAGGACTGGGAGGAGGCCGGCTTTACCGAGGCGCTACGCACCCCGGATTCCACGCTGATTTTCGTGGCGCCGGAAAAGGCCGAGGAAATCCACACCGACCAGGTCGACTGCATGGGTTGCCTCAGCCAGTGCCGCTTCTCCAACTGGAGCCAGCATGGCCCGGATTACGATAACGGCAAGAAGGCCGATCCGCGCAGCTTCTGCATTCAGAAGACCCTGCAGAACATCGCCCATGCCGGGCCTGACGACGAGGCGGCGCTCGACCGCAATTTGATGTTTGCCGGGCATAATGCCTATCGCTTCGCCACAGATACCTTCTATTCGAATGGCTTCATTCCGACGGTGAAGGAATTGTTCGAGCGGATTCTCACCGGCAAGTAACCGCCCCGGCCGCCGAGCCGCCCCGACACACTTTATGAAAATTGCCGGAAATCAAAGGGTTTCCGGCAATTTTCATGTGCGGCAGGCCCCGGCTTTCTGGCGCGACTCGCAATGACCGGGCAGTGTGCGGGTGTCTTCTATCCGAGTCGGAGCGCCGCATGGCCAGTGTCACCGCATCAAATCGTCCGCATGTCATCGTTCTCGGCAACGAGAAGGGCGGCTCGGGAAAATCCACGACCGCGATCCATATCATCGTCGCTTTGCTGCGCGCCGGACACCGTGTCGGCGCCATGGATCTCGACGCAAGGCAGGGCACGCTGGCCGGGACGCTGGCGGCGCGGCGCCATTTCGTTGAGACCAAGCAGGTGACGCTGCCGCTGCCGGAATTTTGCGCCGTGCACCGCTCGACGCTGGATCACCGGCTGGAAGCCGAAGCCGAAGAGCGCGCGCAGTTCGACGCCGCGTTGGCCGGGTTGGCGGCGGCGGATGTGGTCGTCATCGATTGCCCGGGTGCGGATACTTATCTCTCACGCTATGGGCATTCCCACGCGGACACGCTGATCACGCCCATCAATGACAGTTTCGTCGATTTCTCCATGCTGGCGAAGGTGGAGCCGGAGAAGCACGACATTGTTCATCCCAGCATCTATTCGGAGATGGTCTGGGAAGCCCGCAAGCAGCGTTTTTCCCGCGATCGCGGCCGCATTGACTGGATCGTGATGCGCAACCGCCTCGCCGCCGCCGAGGCGCGCAATAAGCGCGATGTGGGCGAGACGCTGGAAAGCCTCGCCAAGCGGATCGGCTTTCGCACCGTGAAAGGGTTCGGCGAGCGGGTGATTTTCCGCGAACTCTACCTGCAGGGTCTGACCCTGATGGATGTGCGCGAAGCAAATGTCGGGATTGCCATGGGGCTCTCCCATGTCGCCGCGCGCAATGAGGTGCGGGCGCTGGTCGACGCCATCAATGTGCCGGCACCGAAAATGCCTCTGGTGGCCTAGGGCCGGCAAGGCAAGGCTTCTTTTTGTGAACAAAAAGAAGCAAAAAAACTTTATTTGCTCTGGGCCGTGGGCGTTGTCGGCGACACAGACTCAGGCCCAGCATGACAAGAGTTTTTGCGCCGCTTTTGATCGAAAAAGCGGCCACTTTCTTTGCCGGAGCACCGAGTAGCCGCCCGATCGAGGAAAGCGGGGCTTTTCAAAAAAACTTTTCTTTTTTTTTGGCCTGTGGCGTTGAAACGGCGCGGGCCGAAGAAGCAAAGTTTTTTGCTTCTTTTGGTTGACGAAAAGGAAGGAGCTTTCTGCGGCGCCCTCCACCACAGAAGCCATTGCTCCGGCGCAGGAAGAACATGCGTTTCGCAAGCATGAAACGGCCTGCGAAGGGCGGATAGATCCCTTGCCAAGCCGGAAAAAACTCATTTTACCCAGGGCTATGCCTCGCACAAAGAACACGCGTGTATTCCTGATCGGCGCGGGCCCGGGCGACCCGGAGCTCTTGACGCTGAAGGCCGCGCGTCTGCTGGAGGCGGCCGAGGTGGTGCTGCATGACAGCCTGGTCGATCCAAGGATCCTGGCCGCTGCACCGCGCGCACGGCTGATCGATGTCGGCAAGCGTTGCGGGCGCCACGCGGCGCCGCAGCAGGAAATTTGCCGGCTGCTGGTGGAAGAGGCGCAGGCCGGCCATGTCGTGGTGCGGCTGAAGGGTGGTGACCCGATGGTGTTCGGCCGCGCCACCGAAGAGATGGATGCGCTGCGGGCGTATGGCATCGGCTTTGAGGTGGTCCCGGGAGTCACGGCGGCCACCGCCGCCGCCGCCTCTTTGAGCCTCTCGCTGACCCGCCGCGGCATTTCCCGGTCCCTGCATTTCCTGACCGGTCACGGCGCCGAAGACGGGTTGCCGGCCCATGACTGGGTGGCGCTTACGCGCGCGGGCGGTACGCTGGTCGTGTATATGGGGGGCAAAACATTGTCTGGCCTCGCTGCGCATTTCATCGAGGCGGGCATGCCAGCGGATATGCCGGCGGTTGCGGTCGAGGACGCCAG
>DATJHR010000104.1:0-6499 GCA_035493735.1 Acidocella sp. | reverse complement strand
TTCGGTCGCCAACGCGGTGAAGATACGATCGAACACCCCAAGCAGGCTCCAGCGCACAAAGCGATTGTACAAAGTCTTGTGCGGGCCATAGGCTTTCGGGGCGTCTTTCCATTGCAGCCCGTGCTTAATCACATAGATGATCCCGCTGATCACCCGCCGGTCGTCAACACGCGGCACACCATGAGACAGCGGAAAGAACGGCGATATCCGCGCCATCTGGCGCTCACTCAGCAGGAATACATCAGACATGGCGAAGCCCCCTTCGCCATGTTCAGAATCACAGCAAACCGCGCCGACGCAAGAGATTAATGGGTCCTGAGCCTAGACCCGGCCAAAGTCGCGCGCGGCGGATGGTGGGCGATGCCCTGCTGCATGGCGGCATTGTCGTCGCCGCGGCTTTCTTTCTCTTCCCGCTATTCTGGACGATTAGCAACGCCATGCGATCGAACCGGGAAGTCCTGGCTGTCCCGCCGCGCCTTGTGCCTCACCCTGTGGAATGGGCCAATTTCGTCCATGTCTGGCTCTATCTGCCCTTTGGGCGCTTCTTCCTGAATAGCCTCTTGGTCTCTTTGGCCATCACGCTGATCACGCTCGTGGTCTCGAGTAGCGCCGCCTACGCATTTGCGCGCCTCCACTTCCCGTTCCGCGGCGGGTTGTTCGTCGTCTATCTCGCGACCATGATGGTGCCGCAAGCGGTGCTGGTGGTGCCACTGTTCCTGATGATGAGCTGGCTCGGCTGGGTCAATACCTACCAGGCCCTGATCGTGCCGATGGCCTTCTCGCCCTTCGGGACGTTCCTGCTGAGGCAATTCTTTCTGCAGATCCCACGGGAGTTGGAGCAGGCGGCGGAGATCGACGGGGCGTCACGACTCAGAATCCTAATCAGCGTTGTCCTGCCGATGTCCGGCCCGGCGCTTGCGCTGCTTGCGTTGTTCACCTTCACGGCGCAGTGGAATTCGTTTCTTTGGCCGCTCGTGGTGATCAATGGATCGGCCCATGCGACGCTTCCGCTCGGGCTCACCCAGTTCCAGACCCAGCAGGGAACGCAGTGGAACTATCTCATGGCCGGCACTGCGATCGCCATTATCCCGGGTATCGCGTTCACCTTGCTTCTGCAACGATACATTTTCCGGAGCTTCCAGATCACCTCTGCGTTCGGCGGGCGATAATCGAACGAGCCGTTCTTCGCCGGCGGCAGTTTCTCGAAAGGCAGTTTCATGCGCTATCGTCACGTTCACCTTGACTTCCACACATCCGGCCTGATCCCCGGGATCGGGGCTCGCTTTGACCCGGAGCGTTTCGCGAGGACGCTGCAAGACGCGGCGGTTGACTCAGTCACTGTGTTCGCGAAATGCCATCACGGCTGGTCGTACCACCCCACACAGGTTGGGCGAATGCATCCGCATCTGGGATTCGACCTGCTGCGTGCTCAGGTGGAGGCGTGCCGCCGCGCGGACATCCGCGTGCCGATCTACCTTTCGGCGGGGTGGGACGAACTCGCCGCCCGCGAGCACCCCGGCTGGCGCGCCGTCTCCTCGACGGGGGAACTGATCCGCCATCATGCCCCGCCGCTCGGGGCGGGCTGGGCGTATCTCGATTTTGCTTCACCCTATCTCGATTATTTTTGCCGGCAGGTCGAAGAGGTGGTGGCGCTCTATCCGGAAAACGACGGCATCTTCATCGATATCTGCTTCGCGATGGAATCGTGCGGGGCCTTCGCGCAGAAACGGATGGAGGCGGCAGGGCTCGACTGGGAGGATGCCGGCGACCGTCAGCGCTTCACCGAACAGATTCAGCTCGAATTCTTCAATCGGGTGTCAGCTGCCGTTCGCGGGCGCACGCCTGAGAACCGGCTCTTCTTCAACTTTGGCCATGTCCGTCGCGGGCGGCGGGAGCTCCTGCGGTTCTTCAGCCATCTCGAGATCGAATCGCTCCCGACAGGGTTCTGGGGATACGACCATTTCCCACTGAGCGCGCGCTATGTCGAAGGGTTGGGCCTCGACTTCGTGGCCCATACCGGAAAGTTCCACCACATGTGGGGCGAGATGGGCGGGTACAAGTCGCCGGAGGCACTGACATACGAGTGCGGCGCTATGATCGCGTTCGGTTCGCGCTGTCTGGTCGGCGACCATCTGCACCCGAGCGGCGCGATGGACGCCACGACCTACGGCATTATCGGCGCGGCCTACCGCGATCTGCGCGCCAAGGAGCCCTGGGCGGAAGACACCACGAACCGCGCCGAGATCGGCCTGCTGAGCGCCGAGGCGGCGGCGCCGCCACCGCTTGCGGGACTGCCGCGGCATCATAACGATGCGGACGAAGGGGCGGTGCGGGTGCTGCTCGAAAGCAAGCTGACCTTCGACGTGCTGGACACGGACGCCGATTTCGCACCCTATCGCCTACTGGTTCTGCCCGACACAATACGTGTGTCCGTCCCGCTGGCGGCAAAGCTCAAGACCTATCTCGCAGCCGGCGGCAAGATCATGCTGACCGGCGAGAGCGGATTGGCGGCGGAGGGCGGATTCGCGCTTGAGGTCGGGGCGGAGTGGCTGGAACCGTCGCCGTTCCCAGGCGGCGACTATGCGTTGCCCGATCCGGATCTGCGCGCGCCCTTCGTCGTCAATCCGTTGTTCATGTATCTGCCGTCGCAGCGGGCACGCGTGACCAATGGGACGGCCCTCGGCGCGGTCTTCGAGCCCTACTTCGATCGCACCCCGGCGCATTTCAGCGGTCATCGCAACACGCCCAATCAGCCGGAGCCGTCCGGCTATCCCAGCGGTGTCCGCAAGGGCGCCGTGACATGGCTCGCCCATCCCGTGTTCACCGCCTATCGCCGCTCAGGGGCGGTTGCGATCCTGGCCTATGTGGAGAATGTCATCCGCATGGCCCTGGGCGCGCGGCCGTTGATCGAAACGTCGTTGCCCCGCGCCGGCCGCGCCACGCTGCGCCGCCAGGAACGGCGCAGCCGCTCGATCCTGCATCTGCTGCACGCCAGCCCCGTCCTGCGTGGCGACCTTGAAGCCGATACCGTCCAGGTGATCCAGGACCTCATCCCGCTCACTGGCGTCCGCGTATCCGTCGCCGTCGAGCGGCCGGTGCGGTCGGTGCGGCTGGTGCCCGCGGAGACGGAGCTTGAGTTTACCGAGGAAGCCGGACGCGTGGCGTTCGTGGTTCCCGTTGTCCAAGGCCATCAGATGATCGAGTTTACCGACCGATAGGAGATGTCTCATGCCTCACCCACGACTTCTGACCGATGCAGAGGTGCAACGCTTCATCGCCCATGGCTTCCTTTGCCTCAAAACAGAACTTCCGGCGCGCTACCACCAGCGCATCTACGACCGCGTCGACGCGCTGACCGCTGCACAGCCGCCACGCGGGCCGGGAAACAACCTCCCGGCGATGATTCCGGAGCTGTCCGCGCTGTTTGAGGATCCGGTGGTTACCGGCGCTCTGACCAGCGTCCTCGGGCCCGGCTATTTGATGCTTCCGCACCGTGCCCTTCACAACAACCCACCCGGGAGCGAGGCACAACGGAGCCACAAGGACAGCTATTGGGGCTATACGCAGCGGGTACGTAACCACCGTTCGCGTTGGGCCATGATCATGTACGTGCCACAGGACACGCCTGCCGAACGCGGTCCCACGGGCGTCATTCCCGGCAGCCAATACCAGACGCAGCGCCCCGACGAGACGCAGATGCAAGAGGTCGCGGCAGCGCTGCCCGAGGGCGGGTTCCTGCTTATCCATTACGATATTTGGCATCGCAAGATGAAGAACCTAACCCCGCACAAGCGATATATGATGAAGTTCGAGTTCGTGCGGATGCATGAGCCCATGGCCCCGACCTGGGAACATGTCGACCCGGCCTGGAATCTGCAGGATACCCCAACGGTCGATCTTCAGCCGCTGTGGCAGCGTCAGTGGGCCTGGTTGCGGCACGCTGCGGATCGCCCCGCCCCGCCGCACGACGAACCGCAGGGGATGGCGGCGATTTTGCGCGCGGGCAAGGAACCATCTGCCATCGCGGCATCATACCGGCTCGCTGCGTTCGGCGCGCCCGCCGTCCCCTTGCTGCTCGAAGCTGTGCGCGAGGATGATGGCGACGAGATCTCGGCGAACCGCTCAAGCGTCGACGGCAGCGAGGCAGACTGGGGCGCTGTGGCGCGCAATGCAGCACACGGCCTCGTCGAAATCGGGACTGCCGCCGTGCCCGGCCTGCTCGACCTGCTGACGGGGGGGCGGACGAGGGCACGCATGTTGGCCGCCTTCGCGTTGGGCGAGATAAGGGAAGACGATGATGCCGTTATTGCAGCCCTCGCGCGGGCGACGCGTGATCCGAATGCAGCCGTGCGGATCAGCGCCGTTGAGGCGCTCGGACTGAAGCAAGGGCGGCGCCATGCGGTACCGGCGCTGGCCAAGGCATTGCATGATCCGGATGCACATGTGCGCTTCTCGGCCGCACTGTCACTGGCCCAGCAGGGGCCGGCAGCCGCGGAAGCGGTGCCGGACCTTGAGGCGGCGCTGTCGGACGACAACCGCTATGTGCCAGGCTATGCGGTCGAGGCGCTGGAGCGCGTGGACTCGCCGGATGCCTGGAGGGCATTGATGCCCTTCCTGAAGCGATCGCGCTGGTGTCCCTACACGACACCGACCAGCACGTATTAGATCGCGCTTACTCTCAGTTAATAATCCTTTGGGGCCATGCTGGTTTCAGGGCCGCAGGCACATGGGAAGAAACGTTCCTGCGCCGCTTTTTTCCTAAAGCGGCCACTTTCCTCTCTCTGAGAAGCCGGCCTTATGATCGGCGCGTCCCTGATGGATTACCGCGTCGCCGGTTTCACGGTCGGGCAATGGAAGGCTGGAGGAAGCGGGTCATGGCAGAGGTTTTGTGTCGGAATGTCGTCAAGGCTTATGACGGCGGCGTTCAGGCGGTGAAAGGCATCAACCTGCATATCGCCGACCACGAATTCGTCGTGCTGGTTGGGCCCTCCGGCTGCGGTAAATCCACAACGCTGCGCATGATCGCCGGGCTGGAGGAGATCAGCGGCGGCGAGATCTGGATCGGTGGTCACATCGTCAATGATGTGCTGCCACGCGATCGTGACATTGCGATGGTGTTCCAGAACTACGCGCTCTATCCGCACATGAGCGTTTTTGATAACATGGCGTTCGGGCTGAAGCTGCGAAAGTTTCCCAGGGACGAGATCAAACGGCGCGTCGCGGAGGCTGCCCGGATTCTGGATATCGCCGCGCTCCTGGATCGTAAGCCCAAGGCACTGTCGGGAGGGCAGCGCCAGCGTGTCGCTATGGGCCGTGCCATTGTACGCAACCCAAAGGTCTTCCTCTTCGATGAGCCACTATCCAACCTGGATGCCAAGTTACGTGTGCAGTTGCGCACCGAGATCAAGAAGGTCCACCAGACCGTTCACACGACCACCGTCTATGTAACCCATGACCAAATAGAGGCCATGACGTTGGCCGATCGTGTTGTGGTGATGAACCAGGGGATCATCGAGCAGGTCGGCGCGCCACAGGAGTTGTATCATCATCCGGCGACGCGGTTCGTCGCCGGGTTCATCGGTAGCCCGGCAATGAACTTCCTGCCTTGCTTGGTCGAAAAAACCGCCACGGGCATAGCTATGCGGGTCAACAGTCAGGTTGTCCTGCCTATCCCCCGGCAACGGATCGAGCGCTACGAGCCATATGTTGGCTTCGAAATGATTGTCGGTCTGCGTCCGGAGCACGTGTTCGACTATCGCGAGGCCGACTGGAAGCCCGGATACGCGAGGATCGACGCCCCGGTTTGTGTCGTGGAGCCTATGGGCTTGGAGACCATGGTCCATTTCTTCATTGACAGTCATGCAGTCTGCGCTCGCTGCGACGCTTTGACCCTGGCTACCCCGGGTGAGATGTTGCCCCTGATGGTTGACATGAACAACATGCACCTGATCGAGCCCGCCTCTGGCCGGGTGGTTTAATGTCAACGGAATTAGAGGCTGATTTGTATGGCCTCGCAGCGGGTAGCTCTTGTAGGGCAGAGCAGGGAAAGGAAATAAATAATTTCGAATCGTAGACGGTACTCTGATTGCAGATTAGCGTTCGCCAGGTTGGGATGCAGGTGATGACCCAGCTCTCCGGCGGGTTGAGGTGGGACACACGTTTGCCCGTGCTCGGATCCTTCACGTCGCGGCGCCGGTTCCAAACCCGTGCCCTTGAGCCCGATAGGTGACCGTGAAAACTTCACAAAGGCGCTCCGCAAAAACTTTACAATATCATCTGCCGAAGTAGCGCTGATATGGGCTATAATGACGGTCGTGATCACTCTTTACTCATATCCGACGCTCTTTGGCGTGGCCGACAATAACGGCTATGGGCTGAAGGTTTTTGCTTTCATGCGGATCGCCGGCCTTCCGTTCGTGCACGAGCACATTTTCGACGCGTCAGCAGCGCCGCGCGGACAGCTTCCTTATATTGTCGACGATGGCGAGGCTGTCGGTGA
>DATJHR010000103.1:0-8824 GCA_035493735.1 Acidocella sp. | reverse complement strand
AAGTCGCGCGTGGTGTTCATCAATACCGGCTTCCTCGACCGCACCGGCGACGAGATCCACACCTCGATCGAGGCCGGCCCGTTCATCCGCAAGGCGGACATCAAGAACACGCCGTGGATCAAGGCCTATGAGGATCGCAATGTCGATTTTGGCCTGGTTTGCGGGCTGCAGGGCAAGGCGCAGATCGGCAAGGGCATGTGGGCGGCCCCCGACCAGATGGCGGCGATGCTGGAACAGAAGATTGCCCATCCCAAGGCCGGCGCCAACACCGCCTGGGTGCCGTCGCCCACCGCCGCGACGCTGCATGCCACGCATTACCACGCCGTCGACGTCGCCGCGCGCCAGGAGGAACTGAAATCCCGCCCCGTGGCGAAGCTCGAAGACCTGCTCACCATCCCGCTCGCCGACCGGCCGAACTGGAACCCGGCGGAAATTCAGCAGGAGCTGGACAATAACTGCCAGGGCCTGCTCGGCTATGTGGTGCGCTGGATCGACCAGGGCGTGGGCTGCTCCAAAGTGCCGGACATCCACGACGTCGGGCTGATGGAAGACCGCGCGACGCTGCGCATCTCCTCGCAGCATATCGCGAACTGGCTGCTTCAGGGCATCGTCACCAAGCAGCAGGTGGAAGAAACCCTGAAGCGCATGGCCGTGGTGGTGGACAAGCAGAACGCGGGCGATGCGGCCTACAAGCCGATGGCGCCGGACTTTAAGGGCCCGGCCTTCGCCGCGGCGCGCGACCTGGTGTTCGAAGGCCGTACCCAGCCGAACGGCTACACCGAGTTCATCCTCACCCGCCGCCGCCGCGAGGCGAAGGCAGCGGCCTAACAAAAAGGGCGGCAGACTGATTGTCTGCCGCCCTTTTTATTGAAGAAAGAGGCCGCTTTTTGAAAAAAGCGGCGCAAAAACTTTTTCGACTTTGGGCCTGAGGCGTTGAAACCGCACGGCCCCAATTAACAAAGTTTTTTTGCTACTTTTTGTTCACAAAAAGTAGCGCTTCCTTTCTTTCTTTCCTTGTCAGGCGGCCTTCTTGCCGTCTGTCGGGACCAGCTTCCACACCATGTGGACCCGGCCGGAGGAATCGCGGCGCCAGCTTGCGACGACGCGGCGGCGCGGCGGGATTTCGGCGTAGACGACCTCCTGCAAAGCGGGGATGGAGGCGAGGCGAGTTTTGTTGCGGCGAAAGATCATATCGATCCCTCCTGCTCAGTCAGCGTTGGTGCGGACCCGGGAGGGATGGTGGGGATCAGCGGCTCGTGCGCACTGCTCCGAACATTCCGGCCCGGGCGATGATCCAGACGGCGGCAAGGTCAGCGGGCGCGAAACGCCGACTGTCACTCTCCGAGGTCTGGCTGGTAGATCGGGGCTTCATGTGTTCCTGTGGGGTTAAGAAAAGCCGCGCATAGTGCGGCCGTGGCCGCCCTATACGCCTGCGCCGAAGAAGATCAAGAGGAATATACATAAAAAACGGGACATCTGGAGGGATGTCAGCTCTCATGGTCCCGACCTTCAGCTGAGCGCGCCATCTGGGCGCTCAGCTCCTGATGCATCTGGTGCAGCTCGGTCACCATCGCTTGGATATTCGCCATCGTCTGCATCACGGCCTCGTATTGATCACGAACCTGGGTGTCGGTGGAGCGCGCGGACAGGATGGTGCCGACGCCGATGAGCGGCAGGGCCACGAGTTGCAGCACACCGGAGCTCGCATATTGCACGAACGGCATGGTGGCGGGCCAGCAGACCGGGATGAGCGTGAAGATCAGGCAGGCCCAAAAGAACCCCATGGTCGCGAAAACCCGGGTGGAGCGGATGGCCAGCTGATTGTTGAAGGCGGCGAGATGGCGTCTCAGGGGTGAGAATGTCATGCGGGACTCCAGGGCGCTAAAGGAAAAGGAAGTGGCCGCTTTTTGAAAAAAGCGGCGCAAAAACTTTTTTGAGTTGGGCCTGAGGCGCTGAAACAGCGCGGGCCCAAACGACCAAAGTTTTTTTGCTTCTTTTTGTTCACAAAAAGAAGCCTTCCTTTTTTGTAAGCTAGCGGACCGGAATGTTAACCGGACGCAGCACGCCAACTTCGCGCTGGAGCGGCGGCGGTTCGCGGCGGCAGCAGATGATCCAGTAAGGCAGGACCACGAGCAGGGTCCAGGCGAAGTTGAAGCCGAGTTCGCCATGTGCCTCGATCGGCCATTGGCAGGGGAACACGGCCAAGTCGAGCAGCCAGGCGGTGCGCCAGAACAGCCCCGTGGCGCGCACGGCCGGCAAGGCGTTCTCATGCCTGGGCGCGCGGGCTTCGTGCACCTGAATTTGGATGAAGGTGATGATGACCATGATGCCGAGGCAGAGCATGTCCTCGTAGAAATTGACGCTGGGGAAATGGTCGAAACGGTGCAGCCAGATCACCCCGACGCCGGCGCCGAGCACGGTGCAGACCCGGGCGATTAGATGTAAGGGAAGGCCAAGATACCAATGCGCGACATTGATCCCGGGTTGCAGGGCGCGGTCTATGATGAAATCATCGACGGCTTTCGCAAAGGTTATCAGCCTGCCGGCCACGCTCTATGTCCTTCTGCTCCGCTCGTTCAGTGCCCGCCGCAGCGAGCCGCTGGTCTGCGCGAGACGTTGCGCCGCCTCCTCGGGCGAGAGCGCCAGCAACAGCATCACCACAGCCGTTTTCACATGCATCCCGCAGGCTTGAAGTGCAAGAAGTGCGGCGGGTTCTGACACGTTTGCAATTTTTGCAGTCATGCGGATGGCCCGGTGGCGCAGCTTCTCATTGGTGGCGCGGACATCGACCATATAAGGGCCGTAGGTTTTGCCGAGACGGATCATCACCGTCGAGGAGAGGATGTTCAGCGCGATTTTCTGCGTGCTGCCGGCGGAAAGGCGGGTGGAGCCGGCGATGATTTCCGCACCGGAGGCGATCGGCACGGCGATTTGCGCGGCCTCACCTAACTTTCCGCCGGGATTGTTGAGGATCGCGCCGGTCAGCGCGCCGAGGGCAGCGGCGTGCCGGATGGCGGCGAGCGTGAAGGGCGTGCCGCCCGAGGCGGCGATGCCCACCAGCGCGTCGGCGGCGGAAAGTCCATGGGCGCTGAGCGCGGCGATGGCGGCTTCCTCATCATCCTCGGCGCCTTCGGCGGCACGCAGAAAGGCCATCTCGCCCCCGGCCAGGATCGGCACGATGAGCCCCTCCGGAACGCCGAAGGTGGGGCCGCATTCCACCGCGTCCAGCAGGCCGAGCCGGCCGGACGTGCCGGCGCCGACATAAAACAGCCGCCCGCCGGCGCGCAGACGCGCCGCCACGCCATCAGCGAGGGCGGCGAGGGCAGGGGCGGCGGCGGCCAGTGCGCGTTGCGCGGCCACCTCCTGGGCGAGGAACAGGCTGACGATTTCCGTCGTGGGCCGCTCGTCGAGGTCCAAAAGGTCGTCGCGGGCGGTTTCGGTGCCGCGGCTTAAGCCAATGGACCCCATGGCCGGCGCGCCGCTGCCGGCCCAGACCTGACGGACGGAAAAATCCTCTCCCCACCAGACCAGATCGGCGATCGCCCCCGGCGCCAGCCGGCCGCGATCGGCCAGGCCGAGCGCCTCCGCCGGGCGCGCGGTGGCGGCGGCAAGGGCCACTTCCGGCGCCACCCCGGCGGCGATCAGCCGCCTGACCCCTTCATCCAGCGTGATGCCGGCGCCGGCCATCGTGCCATCCGCGCGCAAGCCGACCCCGTTTGGCCCGAGCCGGACCGGCGCGCCGCCGAAATCTTGCGTAGCCCCCGGTTCAAGGCCCGCGATGAGAAGCGAATCGGTGACCGCGACCGCGCGGGGGCAGGCGGCGAAGGCGATTTGCAGCACTTCCGGGGCGACATGCACGCCGTCGGCGATCAGGCAGGGGAACAGGCGCGGATCGGTCAGGGCCACACCGGGCGCGCCGGGGGCGCGATGGTGCAGCGGCGACTGCGCGTTGAACACATGGGTGACCAGGCGCGCTCCGGCAGCGGCGGCCTCGCGCATCTGCGCCGCATCGGCTTCCGTATGGCCGAGCGCGACGGTGATGCCGGCGGCGACCAGCCGGCGGATGGCGGCCAGCGCGCCGGGCCGTTCCGGCGCCAGCGTGATCAGGCGCAGAATGCGCCGCAGGGTTTCGTGGTTCAGCAGCGTATCCAGGGCCGCCTCGTCCGGGTCGCGCACCCAGTCCGCCCGGTGCGCCCCGCGCCTGGTGGGGGCCAGAAACGGGCCCTCCAGATGCAGGCCAAGCACGGCGTCATGCCGTGCCATCGCCGCCGCCACATTGTCCGCCGCCGCGCATAAATCGGGCAGCGGCGCGGTGATGATGGTGGGCAGCACGGAGGTGACGCCGTGCGCGCGCAGCCCGGCGACAAACCGGTCCCAGTCCTGCGGCTGTGCCGTGGCGCAATCGACGCCGAACGCCCCGTTATTGTGCAGGTCGATCAGGCCAGGGGTGAGAAAGCCATGATCGAGGCGGATGTCCGCCGCGACCGACCCGGAGAGAACTTCCACAATTCGCCCGTGCGCGACGCGCACCGCGCCCGGCCCGCTGAAGGCGCCGTGCAGGAACAGTCTGGGGGCGGAAATGAGCATCGCCTTCAGCCGGCCTGGCGCCGCGGCGGCGGTTGGATGAAGGCGGCGACGCCAAGCCAGATGAGGCCGAGCACGGCGCAGACCAGGAACACCGCTTCATCGCCATAGCTGGCGGCGAGGCCCCCTATGGCCCCGCCGGCGAACAGGCCGAGCGATTGCGCGGTGTTATAGACGCCCATCGCCAACCCCTTGCGGGCCGGCGGGGCCAGGCGGGAGGCCAGCGACGGCAGCAGCGCTTCCAGCAGGTTGAAGGCGATGAAAAAGCCGAACAAAGCGAGGATCAGCCCCAGCTCGTGGCGGTATCCTGCGGCAAAGCCCAGCATCGAGACGATGAGCAGGGCGATTGTGGCCAGCAGGATCGGCCGCATCAGCCCCCGCGTTTCGGCCCAGATGATGCCGGGCACGGCAATGATGAAGCCAGCTACCGCCAGCGGCAGATAGACCATCCAGTGATGTTGGACGGCGATGCCCGCATGGTCCACGAGCGCCAGCGGCACGACGAGGAACAGCGAGACCTGCATGAAATTCAGGGCGAAAATCGAGAAATGCAGGCGCAGAAAGGCGGGTGAGAGCACGCTCGCGCCAGGCTCGGCGGCCAGGGCAGGCGCATGGATGGCGATGTCGGGCACGATGAATTTGACCACCAGGATCGCGATGATGGCCAGAATGCCGGTGACGATGAACATGCCGGGCACGCCGATGGCCCGATAAAGCGCCGGACCGGCGATCAGAGAGATGATGAAGCTGGCGCCGATCGTCATGCCGACCCGGGCCATGGCTTTGGTGCGATGCTGTTCGCGCGTGGCGTCGGCGATCATGGCGGAGATGGCGGCGGAAATGGCGCCGGCCCCCTGCACGGCGCGGCCGAGGGTGATGAGCGGTAGCGTATGGGCGAGCCCCGCGAGGAACGAGCCCAAGGCGAAAATCAGCAGCCCGAGCATCATCACCGGCTTGCGGCCCCAGCGATCGCTGGCGAGGCCGAACGGGATTTGCAGGAGCGCCTGGGTGAGGCCGTATATGCCCAGCGCCAGCCCGACCAGCCTGTGGTTGGTGCCGCCGGGCAAGGTGCGGGCGTAGAGCGCAAAGACCGGCAGGACCAGGAACAAGCCCAGCATGCGCAGGCCGTAGATCGACGCCAGCGTCGAACTGGCGCGGCGCTCCAGCGCGGTCATTTTATCCCGCTGGGCGGCGGCCTTGGCCTGGCCGTTTTTGGGGAGAGAGCTTGGACGCGTTGTGTTGCCGATCATATGACCTCGGTGCTGACAGGCCCGACATAAGCGGACGGACGGTTTGGTGTTCTCCCTACGGTGAACGCGCGAGATTGTGATGGCTATAGGTCTTGGCTTGACGCCAGGGCAAGATGCGCGGCGCGCTCCATGGCGTGGAGCCGTGCCCTCTGCACCGTGGACAGGGCGCCCGCCAGACCCCAGCTCTAAGGTACCATGTGCAATGACTATGAGCGGAACGTCACCTGGGCGCAGTACCGCGCGGCGATGCGGGCAGCTGGCATCTCCATGGACGAGCGCCAAAGCGAGCTGGACCTGCCGCAGGCGGCTGATGTCCGGATCGGTGACATGGCGCCCATCGCACGCCAATCTGGCGAGCTGGTTGAACTGGCGCCAATGCGGTTTGGCATGCCTCCGACCAACCCGCGTGGTGGGCCTGTGTTCAATTTCCGCTCGGAGGGCCGGCACTTTGCCAATAGCGGCCGCTGTCTGGTCATCGCCTCCGCGTTTTATGAGTTCAAGGGCACCAGTTATCCAAAGACGAAGTACCGGTTCGCGCTCAACGGTGTCGATCTCATGGCGATTGCCGGCATCTGGAGGGCAGGGGGCGGCAACCAGCCGGATGCGTTTGCCATGCTGACGACGGCACCGAGCGCGGACGTGGCGCCGATCCATAACCGCCAGGTCGCCGTGCTGCTGCCCGAGACATGGCGCGCTTGGCTGGAGCTCAGCCTGCCCGAACCGGAGTTGCTGCGACCGTTGCCGGCTGGCTCCCTTAGCGTGGAGGTGGTGCGCCGCGGACGCGAGGGGGAACCGCTCCTGATCTAGGCTTTTGTCTGCTGTCCGCTGATCGGAAACGTTGATGCGTTCAGAGCTGATCCCTGAATACAGGCATAACATCGCTGAGCTATAAGCTAACCTGCCGGCGATACGACCAACGCGCCTGGGTGCGCGCAGGGGCGCAGAGCAGAACCGCCCAGCAAGACTTTCCTTGATGAAGGGGCACTGAGAACCGCCGGATTGCCGGGCCCAAGGGTGACAGCGCGTGTCTCAACGGCTAAACTAACCCCTGCCTTGAACGAAAAAATGGACCTCGCCTTGCGCCGCCTTGCTTTGCCCTTTTTCCTGTTCCCGGGACTCTTTCCTCTGGCCCTCGCCGGATGCAGCGAGAGCTACTCCCCTAACACCTATGCCGCCGATGCCGCACAGCAGGAGGCGACGGTGCAGCGTGGGGTGATTGTCGGCGTGCGGCCGGTGCTGATCAGCGCGAGTGGCACGATCGGTACGGCCGCCGGTGGCGCTGCCGGTGGCGTGGTTGGCGCACAGGTGGGGGGCAGCCCCGTGGCTACCGCCTTTGGCGCGATCGGGGGCGCCTTGGTGGGGGGCGTTGGAGGCGCAGCGGCCGAGCGGGCGGTCGCCGATGCCAAGGGCTGGGAATACATCGTCCAGGTGACCGGCTCAAAGCTGGTTTCCATCACCCAGACGAGCAAGACGGCGCTCTCGGTCGGGCTGCACGTCCTGGTCATCGCCGGCAAGGATCAGGCTCGGATTGTGCCTGACTACACCGTCGCGACGGTGCAAGACTCGGCGGCCGAGAACGCGAAGCCTGCGGCGAGCAAGGCGACCTCGCGCCCGGCATCTGCCGATCCCGCTGCGACGCCCCTGGTACCAGTAGCCGTCGCCGTGGCGGGTGCTCCCAAAGTCCCGTCGGCGGCGAGTCCGGCATCGGCCGATCCCGCCGCGACGCCCCCGGCACCAGCCCTCGTCGCGGTGGCGGGTACTCCCACAGCCCCGTCGGCGCCGAGACCGGCATCTGCCGATCCCGCCGCGACACCCCGGGCACCAGGCCCCGTCGCCGTGGCGGGCGCCCCCACAATTCCGTCGGCGCCGAGACGGGCATCCGCCGATCGCGCTGCGATGCCCCTGGTACCCGAGGCTGCAACACCCGAAGCCGTAAGCAACGGGCGTTCGGCTACGGGAACGCCTTCTGCCCGATCCGCGGCCACGTCTCTCCAGATCGGACCAGGTGTGTCGATTTCCATTCCGCCGGTGAGTTCCTCCTCTACGGCCAGGCCCTGAAACCTTCTCCGTGGCGCCGGTAGTTGGAGCCTTGGTGCTGTTAGAGGGCGATTCCGACGACTTAAAGTCATCGCGCTCTAGCGCCGTGACTGCCGCCCGTTCCCATGGATCTCGGGGGCGATGGAACCATGGTTGAGCACCGAGACCATGACCACGCCGCCGATAATGTTGCCGCATAGTGTTGGCAGCAGGAAGTGCGAAAGATAGGCCGCTAATGTCGCCTGGCCTGACAGGACGTCGTACGCCGCCTCGGTCGAGCCGGCGATAATATGCGACAGGTGCCCCAGCGCGACGACATAGGTGATGATGATCACGGTCAGCAGCCGTGCCGATTGCGCGCTCGGCAGAATCCACACCATCAGGGCGATCAGCCAGCCGGCAAAGAAGGCGCGCAGCAGCGTCGCGCCAAAAGCTGGGGGAATGGCCTGCCGCGCCAGAGTCGTCATCGCCTCGGTGACATCGTCAGGAAACACGCCGTGCACATGGACCAGCACGGCGAAGAGCCAGGTGCCGAGCAGATTCGCCGCGAGCACAATCACCCATAGCCGGAGTGCCGCCGCGGCGGTCTTCATGTCGCGCCGGGTAATCACGGGTAACATCGCCGTCAGCGTGCTCTCCGTGAAAAGCTGTTGGCGTGCCATCACCACGATCACGAAGCCCATGCTGTAACCAAACGCCGCCAGCGTGCGCCGCCAAACCACGTCGGGCAGCCCGGCCTGCAGCATCGCCTGGGTCAGAAAGGAAAATCCCATCGACAGGCCCGCCGCCAAACCGGACAGCGCCAGCGCCATATTGGTGCGCGCCAGTTCGCTCTCGCCCTGGTCGCGGATGATCTCGTGAATAATGAGCGCATCCGGGGCGGCATGACGAGACGCAAGCATCTGGTCTTCCCGGCCCAGATGCTTCGAGCCTTCGCTCATATCATGGCTGTC